>CAZHMA010000009.1:0-22930 GCA_964533555.1 uncultured Eubacteriales bacterium | reverse complement strand
TCAGGGCGCCGCAGCGTTATGCGGGCTTCAGCTCGTTCGGACCGAAGGAGGCGATGCGGGCCGCCGCCGCGTCGGACGTGAGACCGGCACGGGCGTCGGAACCCAGCAGGGCCACGGCCTCGTCGGCCGGCACGACGTGCCACACGGTCTCTGCGATCTTCGAGGTCTCCAGCATCGGTCCTCCGTGAAATGAAAGAGACCCCCGGCGGGCCTCGTCTGACGGGCCGGCCGAGAGTCTCGCGGTCACAGGTGCTCGTGTGATTGCAGGGCCGGGGCCGCATGCGGCCCGAGATTGTCGGCCTGCTCCCGGGACGTCCCGGGCGCTACTCCCTCTCGCAGGGGGCAGGATACCATCCGCCTGCCCGGCGCGACAGACCGGGGAAGCGCGCGGGCCGTCTACTTCCCGGCGAGGCGCTTGCCCGTGGGAGTCATCGCCAGGCCGCCGAGCGCCGTCTCCCGCAGCGACGGTGGAAGGCTGCGCCCCACGGATCCCATCGCCGAGGCGACCTCGTCGAACGGCACGGGGAACTCGATGCCGGCGAGGGCCATCTCCGCGGCAGCCAGCGCGACAGCCGCCCCGGTGGCGTTACGCGCGACGCAGGGTACTTCGACGAGGCCGCCGATGGGGTCGCACGCGAGCCCGAGAAGGCCCTGGAGGGCCAGCGACGCGGCGTGTCCTGCCTGCTCGGCGGTCCCTCCGGCCAGGTCGGTCGCAGCCGCCGCGGCCATCGCCGCACCAGAGCCGATCTCGGCCTGGCAGCCGGCCGCCGCGCCGGAGAGCGCCGCACGAGCTGCGATCACGCCGCCGACGGCTCCTGCGGTCGCCAGGGCGAGCACCATCCTGTCCCGCGCGGACCCCAGACGGCGAGCCGTCGTCAGGAGCACGGCCGGGAGCACGCCCGAGGCGCCGCCCGTAGGGGCCGCCACGACGCGTCCCATCGCCGCGTTGACCTCGCCCACGGCGAGCGCGGCCGCCACGGCATCCGAAAGCGCCTCTCCGGCGATGCGCGGGCCGCGCGAGGCGACTTTCGCGGCGTCGCCGCCGACAAGGCCCGAGCGCGAGCGCGCCTCGCCCGTCATTCCTTCCGCGACCGCGGTCTCCATGACGGCGAGCGCGTCCTCGAGCCGCGCGACGACCCGGTCGCGCGATGCGCCGGTCTCCGCGCATTCGCGCGCGATCGCGGCCTCGCCGAGCGATCCGTGCTCCGCGGTCGCCGCAACGAGTTCAGCGAACGTCCCGTACGCCATCTCGGCCCCATCCGTCGTCAGAGCGGGTCTGCGTGGACGATGGTAGCACCGCTCGCGGCGCAGACGTGCGCGCACAGGTGCGGGATCGCGCCCGAGGCCCGCCACACGGAAGAGAGGCTTAGGCTTGCCAAAGTCGGCGAGTTAGCATAGGCTAACTCCGACAACCGACGGCGCGCTGCCGGCAACGCAGGGCTCCGTGTACAGAGAAGAGCACCAAGATGCACGACATAGTCCCGACACCCGCCATCGACGACGCCTGCGCGAACTGCACGCTGGCCGACGCGCGCGCCGGCCAGCGCTTCACCGTGACGTCGGTGGACGACGAGCGGGCGAGGATCACCGCGCTCAGATTCGGCATGGCCGAGGGGGCGTGCATACAGTGCGTCGCACGCATCCCTGCCGGCCCGATCGTGCTCAAGAGCGGACGCCAGGAGATCGCGGTCGGCCGGGATCTGGCCAAGCGTATCCAGGTGCGGCACCAGGATCCCACCGCGGGGCTCGCCGGCTCGAGCGGCAAGTAGAACATGGCCCACTGCCCGACTCCTGCGGCCTCCGGGGCCGCCGTCCCGACCGCGCCCGGCGGGACCATCGTGCTCGCCGGCAACCCCAACGTCGGCAAGTCCGCCGTGTTCAACGCGCTCACCGGCTCGTATGTCGACGTCTCCAACTTCCCGGGCACGACCGTGGAGCTCACCCGAGGCCGCTTGGGTGATGCCGACGTCGTCGACACCCCGGGCATCTACGGCGTCTCGTCCTTCAACGAGGAGGAGACCGTCGCACGCGATGTGATCCTGGGTGCCGACCGGGTCGTCAACGTCGTGGACGCGGTGCATCTGGAGCGGGATCTCTTCCTGACGCTGCAGCTCGTGGACATGGGCCTGCCCATGATCGTGGCGCTCAACATGGCCGACGAGGCGCGCCGCGAGGGCGTCGCCATCGATCGCGACCTGCTCGAGGACCTGCTCGGGGTGCCGGTCATCGAGACCGTCGCAGTCGAAGGCAAGGGGCTCGACGAGCTTCGCGCGTCCGTCATGAAGGCGCGCGCCGGGCATCCGGAGCACGACTACGAGGACGAGCTGCTCGAGCTGACCGACCGGATCGGCTCCCGGGCCGACGCGATGATGATCCTGGAGGGCGACCAGGCGGTCGCAGACCGGCACGGGGTCGAGCCCGGCACCCTGCGCGACGCGATCTACGTGCGTCGCCGCGCGCGGGTCGACGACCTCGCCGGCCACGTCGTACGTGAGAGCAAGACCGGTGTGCGCTTCTCGGCACGGCTGTCGCGCTGGATGCTGCACCCGCTCACCGGCCTGCCGCTCCTCGGACTCCTGCTGTTCGCCATGTATGAGGTGCTCGGCCAGCTCATCGCCGGCGACCTCGTGGGGGTGACCGAGGGCGCGATGAAGGCGTACTGGGAGCCGTTCGTGCGCGGGATCGTCGTGCTCGTCGCGCCCGTCGGCAGCGCGGTCCACACCGTGCTCGCCGGCGAGTTCGGCGTCCTCACGATGACGCCGACCTACCTGCTGGGCGTCATCCTGCCGCTGGTCGCCGGCTTCTACGTGCTGCTCTCCCTGCTCGAAGACACCGGCTACCTGCCGCGGATCGCGGCGCTGACGGACCGCGCGCTCATGGCGGTGGGCCTCAACGGACGCGCGATCATCCCGCTCATCCTGGGGCTCGGCTGCGTCACCATGGGAACGCTCACGACGCGCATCCTGGGCAACAAGCGCGAGCGGTTCATCGCCACAGCGCTGATGGCCATCGCGCTGCCGTGCTCCGCGCAGATCGCGGTCATCGCGGCCCTCATGACCCGGGTGGCCTGGTACTACTCGCTGACGTACTTCGGCGTACTGTTCGGGATCTTCGCCGTGCTCGGGACGGCCCTCCAGAAGCTCACGCCGGGGCAGTCGACCGACCTGCTGATCGACCTGCCGCCGCTGCGCATGCCACGGATGGGCAACGTCGTGCGCAAGTCCGCCGTCAAGGTGTGGGGGTTCATGAAAGAGGTCGCCGTGTTCTTCGTGGTCGGCGCCCTGCTCATATCCCTGCTCGACGTGACCGGCGCTCTGGCCTGGATCCAGCGGATCGCGACACCGCTCACCGTTGGGTGGCTGCACCTGCCGGCGAAGGCGGCGACCGCGTTCGTCATGGGCTTCGTCCGCCGCGACTTCGGCGCCGCCGGCTTCTTCCAGATGCATCTGACGGACCCGCAGCTGCTGGTCGCGATGATCACGATCACGCTGTTCGTGCCGTGCATCGCGAGCGTCATGGTCATCCTCAAGGAGCGCGGATGGCGCTTCCTTGTCGGACTGCTGGCCGGCTCGGTGGGGCTCGCGTTCCTGCTCGGCGGCGTGGTCGCTCGCATCCTCGAGGCGGTGGCGTGATGGACGGCTTCCGCAAGGTCCCCGAGCGGCTGCCGACGGCCCCGGTCATCCCGTCTGCGTGTCCGGTGGCCGGCGAAGATGTCGAGCTGACCTGCCCGCGCTGCGGGCTGAAGGCGCCGGGCGTCCGCTGCCTGCGCTGCGACGCGGTGAAGCTGCTGCCGTGCTCGGGCGATTGCGGGGCGTGCCGCAAGGCGTGCGGGTAGCGCTTCGGTGACGGCGGCGCGCGCCGCGGACCTCCCCGCGCTACGCTTCGTGGCGACGACCGCCGACGCGAGGAGCACATCCCGGATGACCGCGCCCGCCTGGACCGTACGCCCCGCCACCGTCGCTGACATCCCGGTTCTGCTGGAGGCCCGCCGCGGCATGTTCGCCGACATGGGCGAGCCCGACGCGCCCGGCCGTGAGGAGGGTGAGGTCCGCATCGCAGGGTGGTTCGCCGAGCGCATGCCTAGGGGCCGCGCCGGAGGCTTCATCGCCGTCGATGCCGATGCCCGCTGGATCGGCGCGGTGTCGGTTTCGCACGAGGAGAGCGTGCCCAGCCGCCACAACATGAGCGGACGGCATTCGTACCTCTTCGGCATGTGGGTCCGTCCGGAGGCGCGCCGGCGTGGCGTGGCGAGCTCGCTCGTGACCGCGGCGATCCAGGACGCCAGGGACCGGGGCGAGGGTGCGGTCACGCTGTATGCCAGCGAGTTCGGCCGGCCCCTCTACGAACGGCTGGGATTCGACGCGGCGCCGGCCATGCGGCTGTTCTTCGAGCCCGAGCCGGCGAAGGACCTTCCCGGCATCGCCGGCCGCTAGACCGCCGGTACCACCCGGACGCCGCTCACGGCGGGGACGGCCTCGACCTCGGCGACGGTCTCCGCGTCCACGGCCTGGTCCGTCTCGAGGACCATGAGCGCCCTCGCTCCGCGCATCTCGCGCGACACGTCCATGGAGGCCACGTTCACAGCGTGCGCTGCGAGGATCGCGGACACGGCGGCGATGACACCCGGCCGGTCGTTGTGCTCGACGATGAGCACGGGGAGCTCCCCGGTGATGGTCACCCGGAAGTCGTCGATCTGCGTGAGTTCGACGTCGGCGCCGCCCACCGACGAGCCCTGGACCACGACCGCCGGACCCTCCGCGGCGCGCAGGCTCAGCCTGGCGGTGTTGGGATGGACTTCGCCGAGGTCCGCGTCGGAGAACGTCACGCGCAGTCCGGCCTCGCGCGCGAGTTCGGGCGCCAGGCGGATCCGCGGGTCGTCGGGCGCCATCCCGAGCAGCCCCGCGGTGAGCGCAAGGTCTGTGCCGTGGCCGCGCCCGGTCGAGGCGAACGATCCGTGCAGCTCGATGTCGGCGCAGGCCGGGACGTCGCCGAGGATGGCGCGGGCCAGGGCTCCGAGACGCACGGCGCCGGCGGTATGGCTGGATGACGGCCCGATCATGACCGGTCCGATGATGTCGAAGAGGCTTCGTACGTGGGCCATGCCGTTAGTCCCTGCTCTGGTGTGCCGTGAACCCGTGGCACGGTTCTCGCGTCAAACCCGTTGTGATTGTACCGCCGAGGATCGCGTGCGCGGCCCTTCGGCCTGTGTGTGGATGTGATGGAGCGCGTTGTGCGCGCACGCGCACCCAAGTATGCTGTGCACCGGCGCGCGAGCGCCCAAGTTCAGGCAAGCGACCCCCGCACCGCCGCGAAAGGACCATAGATGTCTCCCGAGCCCACCCCCGCTCCCGCTCAGAACAAGACCGTCATCTACCTGCTGGGCGTGATCGTCGTCCTGCTGGTCGCTCTCGTCGCGATCTTCGTGATCTCGCGCCCGAGCACCACGCCGACCACGACCGCCACCACTCCGCCGGCGTCGACCAACGCGACCGGCACGGGCTCCATGCCCGGCATCAAGCCCTCGACCGGTTCGGCCTTCGATCCCGCGACGGCAACCCCCGTCGCCAAGGGCAGCACCCCTGAGGCGCACGTGAAGACCTACTACCAGGCCATCCTGGACAAGAAGTGGGACGTCGCGTTCAAGATGCAGCCCGCGGCCAGCCAGGCCGGCGGCACCGTGGCCGACTTCGAGGCCACGCAGACCGGCTACGGCCTGACCGCGTTCAAGATCGTCAGCGCCAAGGCCGAAGGCGACACCACCGTCGTCGAGGTCGAGCAGAACCTCGGCCAGAACGGTACGTGGGGCGTCCAGTGGACGTTCGTGAAGTACAACGGCAACTGGGTCGTCCAGAGCCGCCAGGTCCAGATGAAGTAGCACTCGCACACACCTGTGCGTACAGGCGCCCCGGCACCCAAGGTGTCGGGGCGCCGTGCTATCGTCGCGGATATGCCGACGTGCCCGCCCGCGCTCCACCGCTTCCTCTCGCCCGGCACAGATGCCGAGGTCGCTGAGCGCTACGCGCGGTTGCCCGCCGCCGGCGCGCGGGTGCTCGATCTGGACGACGCGACGACGGAGACGGCCTTCCTCGACGTCGAGACGACCGGCTTCGACCCCTCGCGTGACGACGTGATCGAGATCGCGGTCCTCGTGGCACGCGGCCACGAGGTCCTCGCGCGATACAGCACGCTGGTGGATCCCGGCCGCCCGATCCCCCGGGAGGCGACGCAGCTCACCGGCATCGATGACGAGGCGGTCGCGGGCGCGCCGCGCATCGCCAAGGCCGTCACCGAGGTGCTCGACATGGTCGGGGACCGCGACATCGTCGCCCACAACGCGTCGTTCGACCGCGCGTTCGTGCTCGAGGCCGCCGGGCGCGTGGGGCGGCGCGTTCCGGGCGAGTGGCTCGACTCCCTCCAGCTCGCGCGCATCGCCCTGCCGCGACTGAGAAGCCACCGGCTCCGGGACCTGGCGGACGCCTTCGACCTTCCCGCGGCGGCCCACCGGGCCGCGGACGACACCGAGGCGCTCTTCCACGTCTGGCGCATCGCGCTCGCGGGTCTCGAGGACCTGCCGCTCGAGGTGCTCGCTGGTATGGCGGCCCTGTCGCCGCACACGCCCTGGCCGATCCGCGACGAGCTGCGTCGCGCGGCCGCGCGCGGGCGCGCGGGCACGCTCGACCTCAAGCGCCTGCGGGCGGATTCCGTGCGCGGGCATGCGCAGCCCGGTCTGGCCGACGCGGACGAGCGGGAGCTCAGCTGCCCCGACCCGGACGAGGTCCTGGCGGAGTTCGCCTCGGACGGGGCCGTCGGCCGCATGTACGAGGGATTCGAGTCGCGCGACGAGCAGCTCAAGATGGCCGAGGCGGTGCTGTCCGCTTTCGCCACGCGCACGCATCTGGCGGTGGAAGCGGGCACGGGCGTGGGCAAGTCGGTCGCCTACCTGGTGCCGGCCGCGCGCTTCGCCATGGACAACCACCTGGGCGTCGGCGTCGCCACCAAGACGAACTCGCTCATGGACCAGCTGGTCCACGGTGAGCTGCCGAAGCTGTCCGAAGCCCTCGGCGGGACGCTGCGCTTTGTCGCGCTGAAGGGCTACGAACACTACCCGTGCCTTCGCAAGATCGACCGGATGCTGTCGGCGTCGGACGATGCGGACGAGGAGCGTCTGGCCAATACGGCCGCCCTCGCCGCGTGGGTCGCGCAGTCCTCGTGGGGCGACCTCGACGCGGTCAACGTGCACTGGGGGCCGTGGCGGAGCCAGGTGGCGTGTTCGGTCGAGGACTGCACCCGCAAACGGTGCCGCTTCTACCCGGGCCTGTGCTATCTGCACGGAGTGCGTCGACGCGCCGCGTCGGCCCACGTGGTCGTCACCAACCACGCGCTGCTGTTCCGCGACGCCGCCGCCGCGGGCGGCATCCTGCCGCCGCTGCGCTACTGGATCGTCGACGAGGCGCACTCGGCGGAGGCCGAGGCGCGCAAGCAGCTCTCGATGTCGGCGGACCACCGGGTCATCGCCGCGATGCTCGCCTCCCTGCACGCCGACGGACGAGGCGGGGCCGTCGACAGCGCGCGTTCTAAGGCCCGGGCGCTGGCCGTCCGCGCCGGAGACGAGGAGCTGGCCGCACGCGTGGAGCGCCTCGGCACGCAGCTTCGCGGCGAGATCGCGACCTCGGGAACGATCGCGGCTTCATTCTTCGACTTCCTCAAGGACCTGCCGGCCGAAGAGTCCGACTACGACACGGCCGAAGTGCACCTGACCGAGCAGTCGCGCGACCGCACGGAGTGGAGTGTCGCGGCCGGCGTGGGCCACTCGCTCGCGAAGCACCTGCACGCCGTGCTGGGGCTGGGTCGGGACCTGCTGACCGCGCTCGAGGAGGTCGGCGAGGAGCTCACGGACTCGCGGGCGGACCTGGCAGGCCTGCTGTCACGGCTCGGCGAGCAGCTCGCGGGCCTCGAAACGGTGCTCGACGGAGCGGACGAGTCGTTCGTCTACAGCGTGCAGGTCTCGCGCCGGCGCGACGACACCCGCGACAGCGTGACGGCATCGATGCTGGACGTGGGCGACGTCTTGCTGGAGCGCTTCTTCCCCGAGGTCCATTCGGCCGTGTTCACGTCGGCGACGATCGCGACGGGAGACGATTTCTCGCACTTCGCCCGTACGACCGGGCTCGACCGCCTGCCCGAGGGCGCGTGGGCGCACCTGCGGCTGGAGTCGAGCTACGACTTCGACCGGCAGATGGCGGTCTTCGTGCCGTCGGACATGCCCGAGCCCGCGGGAGGCCGTCACCTCGTGCCGCTGGCGCGCATGCTGACCGACGTGCACTTGGCCATGGGCGGGTCGGTGCTGACGCTGTTCACCAGCAAGCGGGAGATGGAGCAGCTCTACGACCGGGTCGCGGGGCCGCTCGAGGAGCAGGGCCTGCGGCTGCTGCTGCAGGGACGCGGCGTGTCGACGAAGCGGGTCCGCGACGAGTTCCTGGCCGATGAGCGGGTGTCGCTCTTCGCCACGAAGTCGTTCTGGGAGGGCTTCGATGCGAAAGGCGACACGCTTCGGTGCGTCGTCATCGCGCGTCTGCCGTTCGGCCGGATGCGCGACCCGCTCTACGAGGAGCGTCAGCGTCGCGACCCGCGCGCGTGGGACGACTTCTACCTGCCGGAGGCGATCCTGGAGCTCAAGCAGGCCGCCGGACGGCTCATACGCTCGTCCACCGATGAGGGATGCGTGATCGTCGCGGACGGTCGGCTCACCGCGGGCAAGCGCTATGCCGCGCGGTTCCTGCAGGCACTGCCGGTGAGCGACGTCGAGGTCCTGCCGACCGCGGAGCTCGTGGACCGGGTGCGGCGGCGCTTCGGGCGCTAGGAGCCCGCGCCCGGGGTCGGCAGCGCGGCTAGCAGTAGTGCGGCTCGTCCTCTTCGCTCGCCGCTTCGTCCTCGGCGAGGCGAAGGGTGACCCGCTCGCAGCGCGCGCAGGCCTGCAGCAGTCCGTCCGGCGTGACGATGCGACCCGCGTTCGCGACGACCGACACCAGGCGGTGCGCGTCTCCGTCCAGGAGCGCGGCGCAGCACTCGTCGCAGACGATGCACTCGGCGGCCTTGCACCAGCCGTGGTCGGCGCCGGGCTTCGTGTCCGCGCACAGGACGCAGCGCAGCGCGCCGTCGTGTGCCGACCGCTTCGTCGTGTCGAAGATATGACCGGTGTGCGCCATAGGAGTGGTTTACCCGAGACAGCCGTCGGTTCCTGCAAGGTCGTCGCGGGCGATCGCCCCAACGGAGGTCCGGACGGCGTCCGGGCCGGTGACGACCGCATCGCCCAGGCGGGCCGCGACCTTGCGGGCGATCCAGCCGGTGCCCGCGTAGGGCACCGACGCCACCACCGTGCCGTCCGGCCGGCGGTCGAACGTCGCCCCCGGCCAGTCGCGCTCGGTCAGGTCGGGCGCGTCGTGAGCGAAGACGATCTCCGCGCGCGGCAGGAGCGCCGGGTCGGGCGCCGAGTCGATGGCATCGGGTAGGTCGGACGGCGGCGTGAAGGAACCCGCGGCGGGCTCGACGCCCGAGATGCGGTCGAGCCGGTAGGTCCGCTCGGCGTCCGCGTCGATCGAGAACGCGTGCAGGTACCAGGCCCCTCGGGAGAAGAACAGCCGCCAGGGCTCGACGAGGCGCGGCCCGGCCTCGGAGGCGCCCTGCGGCGTGTAGACGATCCGCGCACAGCGCCCGGCTGTCGCGCACGTCGCGAGCAGGGCGTGGGTGTGTGCGATCCCGCCCGGCGACGCCGCGGCCCTGACGGTCCGGGCGAGCGCATCCGCGTCGAAGCCGGTCTCGGCGATGCCCGCGAGCCGACCCGAGAGGTCCCCGTCGAGCGCGACGCCGAGCGCGTCGAGCGCCGCGAGCAGGGCCCGCGCCTCGGCCGCGGTCAGGCGCACGGGCCGCTCGAGCGCGGGCAGGTCGCCCCAGACGACCGCGGCCCCGTCCTCGACGTACACGGCCACGAGGGCCATCGGATCGCGCTCGTCCGCGCCGCAGAGCGAGAGCGTGGTGAGGTCCTCGGCCAGGCTCACGGCGTCCGAGCCGACCGCGGAGGCAAGATCGGCCAGGGGCATGGTCCCCCGGTCGCGCAGGTGAGGCAGCAGCGCGAGCATCCGGCGCGCGCGCTCCGCCGTGGACGGCCTAGGCGCCATGGTCGGCCACCACCTTGCGCAGACCCTCGGCGGCGGCATGCCGGGCCGCCTCCGGCTCCAGCACTTCGACGCCCGGGCCGTGCTCGATCGCCCACCCGGCGAGCGCCCGCACGTCGGCTGCGTCCACACTCCACAGCACCGAGCCGTCCTTCTGAGGCGCCAGCGTGCCCTGTCCGCCCGTGAGCGCGCTCGCGCGCGCGGCTGCGGGGCCCGTCAGGCGCAGGCGCGCCTCGACCCGGTCGGGGCCGTACTGGAACGGCAGCAGCATCCAGGCCGCGATGTCGAAGTCCCCCGGCGGATCGAAGTCGGGGCTCTTCGGCTTGGCCGGGTTGGCGGCGAACCCCTCTATGCGGGCCACCGCGAACACGCGGACGCCGTCGGTGCCGCGGTCGCGCCCGACGAGGTACCAGCGGCCGTCACGGGCGAAGACCCCGTACGGCTCGACGTCGCGTCGGGCGCTGCGCCCTGCGACGTTCGTGTAGCCGAAGTGCACGGTCTTGCGCGCCGCGATGGCCGTGGCCGCATCGGCGACGGTGCGGGCCTGCGCGCGGGGGTCTTCGTCCGCGGTGAGCGACGCCGTGGACGTCGCGGCGGCGCCGGTCGCGTCACCTGCCGCCGCCGACACCTTCGCGAGGGCGAGCCGAAGGTCTTCGGAGAAGGGGAACGAGGGGTCGGCGAGCATCGCCGAGCCCGCGGCGCGCACCAGGACCGTCTCCTCGGGTGTGAGGGCGAGCTCGCCGGCGTAGGTGGCTCCGCGGTCGAGCCGATAGGCCTCGGCCTCACCCGAGCGCACGACCTCGAGCGCGATGCCCGCGGCCGAAAGGTCCTCCTTGTCGCGCTCGAACATGCGCAGGAAGGCGGTCTCCGTCTGGCCCTCGGGATAGCCCGCGACGTGGGCCTGGATACGCGCCGCGCTCACCGGCTCTGGGGCGGCCGCTACGAACAGCGCCAGATTGACGAGACGTTCCGCGGGATCGATCACGTGGGCGACCTCTGTCGAGGATGGACGGTCGACTTCGGATTGTAGCGTGTCCGCAAAGCGCCCGAACCGCTCCGGGAATGCAAACGAGACGCGTCCGGGGGAGACGCGTCTCGTTCAGTCGAGCAGGCGATCCCCGCACGAGGGGGGAGGATGTGCGGGCCGCGCAAGCTCGCGGATGAATGAGCAACGTGCGTGCCAAGAACGGCTGTTGTGCCGCCGGTCACCAAGCTGTGCGCGGCACCTGCCGAGACGTCCCGTGAGGGCGCGGACTTGCGCCGCGCGGGGCCGCTCGCGTACAACGATGGGGCGCGTGCTACCCTGCGCGTCGTTGCGACAAGGAAGGCAGCCGGTGGAACGCGAGCCCGCCAGGAACCGTGCCGAACCGACGGACGTGGCCGTGTTCGGGGCAGCCGCGAGGGAGCTCCAGCGCGTGCTCGGACAGCGCGGCGCGGTCATCGGCGTTCCCGGTCGCGCGGGCAAGATGCGCTTCTGGGGCGAGCCGAAGGACGGCCGCAGGCCTTCGACCGCTTCCGTCGAGGAGTTCCCCGCCATCGTCCTCGCCATCGCCGACGATCGCGCCGTGGACCTCAGTTCCGCCGAGGCGGCGAAGTTCGGCGTCAAACGCGCGGTCGCCGTCCCATTCGAGGTCGACGATGAAGTGAAGGGCGTCTGCGTGCTCTTCGGCGTGTCCGAGAAGGACGAGACGCCCACCGCGTTCGCCGTGCTCGGGTCCGCGGTGACCTGCTCGGTGCGGCACCAGCGCGAGAGCGACCGGCTGAGCAGGCGCGTCACCGAATTGGAGCAGACGGTGAGCGGCTTCCGCGCGCTGATGGAGGCCACATCGGATGCCGTGAAGATCGTGGACCTGGACGGACGGATCCGGGCGTGGAACGCCGGCTGCGAGACGCTCTACGGCTACCGTGCCCGGGAGGTGATCGGTCAGGTGATGCCGCACATGTCGCCCGACGACCGGTCGCGGGCCGTGATGGACTTCCGGCGCATCGCCTCGCTCGGCGCGGTGGAGGAGCGTGAGGTGGTCGCGACGCGCAAGGACGGGTCCCGCTTGACCGCCACCGCCACCGCCGTCCCGCTCGCGGACGCCGACGGCCTGGCCTCGGGCGTCATGACCATCGTCCGGCGCGTCCAGGCGGACAGCCGGCTCGACCAGATGCAGGACGACTTCCTGTCGCTCGTCTCGCAGGAGCTCAAGAACCCGCTCACCGCGGTCCTCGGCTTCGCCCAGCTGCTCGCCAGGCCCGAGATCGCGGAGGACCCTCAGAAGCGGGCCCGGACGGTGCGCGCCCTCGAGTCGCGCGCCCAGCAGATGGCGGCCGTCGTGGACGACCTGCTGCTCGCGTCGAGGATAGAGCGCGGTGAGCTTCGCCTGCGCCGCGAGCCCACGGACCTGGCCTCGCTGGTGACGGAGACGGTAGGGCGCTTCGAGCAGTTCCAGCCCAAGCACCGATTCCTCATCGATGTCGACACGCGCATGGGGCCGGTCCACGTGGACTCGCGCCGCATCGAGCAGGCGGTCACGAACCTGCTCTCGAACGCGGTGAAGTACTCTCCCGACGCCGACGACGTGCTTGTGAGCGTGCTGCCCGACGGCGAGACGGCGGTCATCTCGGTCACCGACAAGGGTGACGGCATCCCGCTCGCGGACCTCGAGCGGGTGTTCGACCGTTTCTACAAGGGCGCCACGACGAAGGGCGAGCCGGGAGCGGGGCTGGGGCTGTATCTTGTGCGCATGATCGCGGAGGCGCACGGAGGTAACGTCGGCGTCGCGTCGAAACCACGTCACGGAAGCACGTTCACGCTTAGACTGCCGCTCGAGCCCTGACGGCCGAGCGCGAAACGACGAAGGGGACACCATGGGATCGAGCGCGGTTTGGTCGCACTGGGCGTGGCCGCTGGCGACGGCGGTACTCGGCTTCGTCTACGTCGGCCTGCTGGTGGCGCAGTACGTTCAGCGACGGAAGATGCACCAGCTCATGTGGGCGATCGGCTTCCTGTTCTATGCAGTCGCGGCGGTGATGGAGTTCTGGAGCGAGAAGACGCTCAGTTGGGACCCGACGGTGTATCGCTTCTACATCGTGCTGGCCGCGTCGCTCGTCGGCTTCCTGGGCAACGGCACGCTCTATCTCGTCGCGAAGAAGCGCATATGGGGCGACATCTACCTGGGCTTCAACCTTGTATGCCTCTCGATCTTCCTCTACGGCACCCTCACCGCGCACCTGCTCACCGACAAACTCGTCGCGGGCATCGTGGTCGGCGGCCAGGCCCTCGGTGCCAGCGGGACCTTCCCGCGCATCATGTCCCTGCCGTTCAACATCCCGGGCTCGCTCATCCTGCTCGGCGGCAGCGTGCTGTCGATCGTCAAGTTCTGGCCGAAGAAGGCCTACCGCTACCGCGTGTGGGCGAACGTGCTCATCATCATCGGCACGCTCATGATCGCGGGCGCCGGATCGATGGCGAGGCTGGGCGCCTCCGGCGGGCTGTATGCCGGGGAGATGCTCGCATCGGCGGTCCTGCTGTGGGGATTCCTGATGGCGAGCACGCTCGAGAAGGGCGCGCAGGCCGCCAAGGCGCAGCGCGCGACGGCGCCCGCCGGGGATCAGCCCTCGGAGTAGCCCGAACCGATCCGCGCCAGCGCGCCGACGTCCTTCACGAGGACGTCCTTGGCGCGCACTTCGAGCACGCCCTCGTCGCGCAGGCGCGCCAGCGCGCGCGAGACGGTCTCCGGCACGGTGCCGAGCGACGAGGCCAGCTCCGACTTGCTCATGCCCAGGTCCACGAGCAGGCCGTCGGGCATCGTGCGGCCCACGGCCAATGCGCGCTGGAACAGGTAGGCGGCGAGCCTGGAGGGCACGTCCATCGCCATGGAGGTCACGACCGCGGTGAAGTCGACCACCCGTTTCGCCAGATCGCCGATGATCGCGCGTGCCACCTCGGGCTGCGCCTCGATGAGCGAGAAGAGCGCCTCGCGCTCGAGCCAGGCCACGGTCACCGGCGTCGCGGCCTCGATGTTCGCCGGGTAGCGGGCTCCAGCGAGCGCGGCCACCGCCGCGATCGGCTCGCCTGCCCCGGCGCTCTCGAACGTGATCGCGCGCCCGTCGGCGTTCAGGTGGTACACGCGCACCTTGCCCGTGATGACGACGCCGAAGCGGTCGGCGGGGTCGCCCTCGCTCGCGAGCAGCGCACCGCGCGCCGCGCTCTCGACGCGCGCGGTCTCCGCGAGCCGCAGGATCGCCGCATCGTCCGCACCGCGCCACAGCCGGCAGGCACGCAGCGCCGCCGTGACGTCCGGTCGTTCCTTGGCCTGCGCCACCGCGGCGTCTCCCTTTCGCATGAACTTCCGGGCCGGTCTTGACGGGCGTCAAGGAAGCGGCCCGCCCGCGGGAACGATGATAGCGCGGTGCAGATGCCGACGCCGCTCCAGGATGAAGGGCCCGATCACGTGAACGATCGGTTCGTCGAACGGATGCAGGATCGCACGGTCGCACACGACACGCGCGTACTGGGCGACTTCATCGCCATCTACTGCGACGAGCATCACCGCTCCCGGCCGCGCGCGATCGTCGAGACCGACGCGGCGCTGTCGGGCGTGTACGGCCGCAAGCGCCCGGTGCTGTGCGCGGAGTGCGCCGAGCACCTGGCCTACGCGGAGAAGCGGCGCGCCTACTGCCCCAAGGACCCCAAACCGTTCTGCGCGCACTGCGACACGCACTGCTACCAGCCGGCGGAGCGGGAATGGCAACGCTCGATGATGCGCTACTCCGGCCCGCGGTCGTGGAGCCGGGGGCACGCGATCGACGGCATCAGGCATGTGATCGAAGCGCGCAGGTATCGCAAGCAGATGGAACGGCGGGCCACCATCGGGCCGGCCGAGACGGAGGAGAGACCATGAGCACCAGCACCGTGAATCGCCAGATCGTGCGTATCGACGAGACCCTGTGCACCGGCTGCGGCCTGTGCGTGAGTCCGTGCGCGGAGGGCGCGATCGTCATCGAGAACGGCAAGGCGAAGGTCGTGCGCGAGGAGCTGTGCGACGGCGCCGGCTTCTGCCTCGGGGTGTGCCCGACCGGCGCGCTCACGATCGAGACCCGTGACGCCGCTCCGTTCGACCACGTCGCGGTGGACGAGCACATGGCCGCGTCGCCCAAGACCTACATCGCGCAGTCGTGCTTCCGCTGCGGGACAACCGAGGACGACGCTCCGCTGCTTCCGGTGCGGACACAGGGGACGTCGACCTGGGTATGTACGCGCTGCCTTCCGGCGCTCATCCACGGATAGCGCCGGACCGGGGCCGCTGAAGGCGGCCCCCTGACACGGAGATACCGGGGCGCGCTGCCGGCCGCCCCGAACCCGGACGACGAACGGAGAGCCCCATGTTCTGCAACCAGTGTGAACAGACCCTGAACGGGACCGGCTGCACCACCGTCGGTGTATGCGGCAAGAAGCCGGAGATATCGGCGCTGCAGGAGCTCGTCCTGCACGAGACCGTCGCCCTCTCGCTGTGGGCGGACGCGGGACGCAAGGCCGGCGTCGTCGACCAGGCCGTCGACGCCTACGTCGACAAGGCGATCTTCCACACCGTCACGAACGTCGACTTCGATGCGGAGTCGCTGGCCGGCGTCGTGCGCGCGCTGCACGCGCACCGCGTGGCGCTGGCGGCGGTCGTATCGGCGAAGGGCGGATCCCCCGCGTTCGCCGACCCGTCACTGGATTTCGAGCCGGCGGCGACGCTGCCGGAGCTGGAAGCGCAGGCGGTGGCCGCGGGCCACTTCGCGGACCGTTCGGCCGACGCGGATGTCCGCTCGCTCATGGAGGTCACGATCTACGGGGTGAAGGGCATCGCCGCCTACGCCGACCACGCGCGGATCCTCGGCCACTCCGACCCCGAGGTGTCCGCGTTCACCTACAAGGCCTTCGCGTCACTTGCCGACCGGTCGCTCGGCGTCGGCGATTGGGTGGCGCTCGCACTCGAGGCCGGCAAGGCCAACCTGCGCGCGATGGAGCTGCTCGACGCCGCGAACACCGGCGCGTACGGCGATCCCGTCCCGACACCGGTGCCGCTCGGCCACCGGCCGAACAAGGCGATCGTGGTCTCCGGACACGACCTCAAGGACCTCGCTGACCTGCTCGAACAGACCGCGGGCAAGGGGATCGACGTCTACACGCACGGCGAGATGCTGCCCGCGCACGGCTACCCGCTCCTCAAGAAGCACCCGCACTTCTATGGCAACTACGGGACGGCGTGGCAGAACCAGCGCCGCGAGTTCTCCGAGTTCCCCGGCGCGATCCTGATGACCACGAACTGCATCCAGGCGCCGAAGGACAGCTACCTGCCCAACATCTTCACCACCGGCAACGTCGCCTGGCCCGGGGCGACGCACGTCGAGAGCGGTGACTTCTCCGCCGTCATCGATCGCGCGCTGGAGCTCCCCGGGTTCACCGACACCGTCGATGGCGGCGAGGTCCTCGTGGGCTTCGGCCATGAGGCGGTCCTCGGTGTCGCCCCGCAGGTCATCGACGCGGTGAAGTCGGGAGCGATCCGCCACTTCTTCCTGGTGGGCGGATGCGACGGCGCGAAGCCCGGCCGCTCGTACTACACCGACCTGGTGGACCAGGCCCCGGCCGACACCGTCATCCTCACGCTGGCGTGCGGCAAGTTCCGGTTCTTCGACCACAAGCTCGGTGACATCGGCGGCATCCCGCGGCTGCTGGACATCGGCCAGTGCAACGACTCGTACTCGGCGATCAGGATCGCGCTCGCGCTTGCGAGCGCCTTCGGTGTCGGCGTGAACGAGCTGCCGCTGTCGATCGTCCTGTCGTGGTACGAGCAGAAGGCGGTCGCGGTCCTGCTGACCCTGCTGCACCTGGGGATCACGGACATCCGCCTCGGGCCCACCCTGCCGGCGTTCGTCACCCCCAACGTCTTGCAGGTCCTCGTCGACAACTTCGCCATCAAGCCCATCGGGGCGACCGCCGAGGCCGATCTCGAAGCGATCCTGGGATAGCCCGTGACCGACGGACTCACAGAGCCTGTCGCCGCCGGGACGGCGGAGGTCCGCCCGAGACGTCGCGCGGTGCGGCGCGTGCTCGCGGGCATCGGCGTCGTGCTCGGTCTGCTCGCGGCCGCGGCCGTCCTGCTGTACTCGTTCGGCACGATGCAGCCGCCGCCGGCGGAAGCGCGGGCAGCGTACGACCGGATGGTCGCCGAAGGGCTGCAGCCGCCGGTCCCTCAGCGGTTCGGCATCCCCGTCCCGGGCTGCGTCTGCCACTGGGACGACCCCGTCGTCCAGGTGCAGCACAGCACGCGGCGGATCAGCGAGTGTTCCGGATGCCACACGCGGGGCTAGGGCACCCTCAAGGCGAGCGACGAAGGGCCGGCGCGATGCGTCGGCCCTTCGCGTTCGTTTCGCGCGGTGTCCCGTCGCGCCCGCGCGGATGCGGGTATGCTAGCCTTCGAGGGGGCGCCGGCGGCGCTCTTGCGACCGGTCTTGAACCGCACCTGAGGAGTCTTTGATGAGCAGCGAGATGACCCACGTCGTTGAGCTGGCCGAGAACATCGGGCCGCGTCCGGCGAGCAGTGACGCCGAAGCGGCAGCGGCCGACTACATCCAGGGCGTCTTCGAGGCCCGCGGTCTCGAGGTGGAGCGGCAGGAGTTCGATACGCCGCGGACATACGCCTGGGCGTACGTCCTCTACCACCTGCTCACGATCGGCGCGGCCGTGCTCTCGCGCTGGTTCCCATGGCCCGCGCTCGTGCTGGCCGCCGCGACCGCGATCCTCATGCGGCTCGACCTCGACACGCGCTGGGGGCTCGTGAACCTCATGCCGAAGGGCCCGAGCCAGAACGTCATCGCCCGCTACGTCCCCCGCGTGGGCCGCAACGAGCGGGCGCACCGGGTGATCGTGGTCGCCCACTACGACAGCGCGCGCAGCTCGCTGGCGTTCAGCCCCGGGATGGTCCGCAACTTCTCGACGACGTTCGGCCTCATGAAGGGGCTCACGTACGCGGTCCCGGTCCTCGTCGCGATCTCGCTGCTGCCGTGGCTCAAGGCGTTTCGCGCCACGTGGTCCTGGTACGTCATCCTCGCGGCATCCGCCTACCTGCTCGTGCCGCTGCTCATCAACGTGCATCGCGAGCTGTTCATGAAGCACACCGACGGCGCCAACGACAACGCGTCCGGGGTCGCCGCGATGCTCGGTGTCATGGAGCGCGTTACCCCCGAGCCCGACGCCGGAGCCACCACCGCCTTCAACCGCGTGCGCCGCACCGAGAAGGAGGCCCGCGAAGCCGAGGTCGTTCCCGATGACGCGTGGCTCTCCTACGCGCCCACCGGGACTCCGCGCCAGTCGGACCTGTGGGTCGGCGGGGACGACGACATCGACTGGACCGAGCCGCCTTCCGCCGGCCGCGGGCAGACGACGATGGAGATGGCGGCGCCCGTGGCGGAACCGGTCTCGACCGCGTTCGCGGCCGTCGATCTCGAGCCCGCCGGCACTACCGGCGACCTCTTCGGCACCGACGACCTGTTCGGCGACACCGCCCCCGTTGCTCCTGTCACCGCGCCGGAGTCCGCTCCGGCACCGGCGGCCGGGTCCGCCGCGGACGAGGAGCGCCGTGGGCTCTTCGGCCGTCCCAAGCGTGCGGGCGCTCCCGAGCAGAAGGGCGAGCGTCACGGTGTGCGCGACTGGCTCGGCGTCGGACACGACTTCGACGCCCGCAAGGAAGGCGCCACCATCGGCTCGTGGGACCACTTCACGAAGCCCGAGGAGGAAGAGGACCCCGAGGCAGGCATCGGTTGGAAGGGCGGCGCGGCCGCCGCGAGCGACATCGACGATCCCGGGTTCGCGGCGTCCGAGGCGGCCCGGATCCGGCGCAAGGTGACGACGGGCACCGACCGCGACCTCTCCGAGAAGGAGGTCTGGTTCGTGGCGACCGGCGCCGAGGAGGTCGGTACCGTCGGCATGAAGGTGTTCCTCAAGGAGCACGGCGTCGACTGCCGGGACGCCTTCATCATCAACATCGACAACGTGGGCGCCGGGTCGGTCCACTACGTGGACTCCGAGGGCATGGCGAAGCGCTATCGCTCGGACCGCCGCCTCGTCGGCGCGTCGCGTCGCGCGATCACCGAGAGCGGCCTGCCGGTCCGCGGCCGCGACTATCGCGGCCTGTCGACCGACGCGACTCCGGCGCTGGCGCGCGGCTACCGCGCCATGTCGGTGATGGCCTTCGACATCAACGGGCGTCTGCCGAACTGGCACTGGTCCACGGACACGGTCTACAACGTCGAGGAGAAGAACCTCGAGACCGCCGCCGAGTTCGTCTGCGCCGTCATCAAGGAACTCTAGACGGGCCGGCTCCCGCGGCTGGTGATCTCCGCGGCGTAGAACGACAGCGCGCTGCCGCCGACCGCGAGCGTGAAGCCGACCCAGAAGGCCGGCAGCATGAGGGCCGAGCGCTGCATGGCGACGACGACGTAGCCGAAGACGATGAAGCCCAGGTGCAGCAGCCCGGAGCCGATCTTCGTCCGACGCCCTTCGGTCAGATACGAGACGGACGCGGAGCCGATCGCGGTCATGATCACCACCGCCAGCTGGATCCCGCCCACGCCGAGCAGGTAGACCGCCAGCCCGTCCGAGGACGATCCCGTGAGCGCCCAGGTCGCGAGCCCGGCCGCCACCATGACGCACGACGCGACGGCCAGCGCCGCGCGCGAGAACAGGCGCTTCGGCACGCACAGGCCCATGACGACCGCGAGCCCGATGACCATCGGCGCCGCGACGAGGTTCATTGTCGCGATGTACTCGCCGAAGGCGGCGGAGGTGCCCCACCCCTCGATGGTCCGTGTCGCCCACCAGGAGTAGAGGGTTCCCGCAAGCGACTGGACTCCCAGCCCGCCGAGCATCGCGACCGTGACGAGCAGGAGGGCGAAGTCCCAGCGCGAACGGTGTTCCCGCGCGGACGCGTCGGGCGCCGGGGGGGCCGGTGCCGCGGTGCCGGTATGTGACCTGTCGTCCACGCCGCCCCCTCTCACGCCACCGAGTGCGCGCCCGGCACGAGGTATGTGGTGATGTACGTCAGCACGAGCGCCCCGAACGAGATGAAGGCCAGTGCGAGCACCCACCGCCACATGCCGCGCTTGCGAAGGTAGAGGCGCAGGTGGAGGTAGGCGGTGTAGAGCAGCCACATCATGATCGACATGTTGACCTTGCCGGACCACCACCACGACTCGCCCTGCCACGCGAGGATCGCCCAGGGGAACCCCAGCAGCATCCCGGCAGTCAGCGGCAGGTAGCCGAGCCTCGCCCAGCGATACGCCGTCTGCTCGAAGGCGGACCGCTTGCGCCAGGCCGCCACCGCCGCCGCGGCGAAGGACATCGCGAACGCCCCGTAGCTCAGGAACAGCAGCGGCGGGTGCACCCACATGTACCAGGTGTTGTAGAAGAACTGACGCGAGCCCTCCATGCCCTGGAACGCGGCCGCCGCGGCCTGTCCGCCGGCCGCCATGGCCCGGACGTAGCCGCCGTACTGACCCAGGAAGTCGGGAAGAGGCTCGGTGAAAGGGCGGCCGAGAAGGAGGGCGCCCGCAACGAGAGCCAGCAGCATCGCGGATCCGAGCGGCAGGAGCTCGTCGGCGTGGCGCCGGGCGACCAGCAGCATCACGGAAAGCACGACGGCCCAGACGAACAGCTTCTCCGACTCGACCCACAGCGGCACGGCGACATGACCGCTCACGGCACCGGTGGCGGGGTCGGTCACGACCGCCAGGTCGTAGAGCCTGAGGTGGAACCAGGCGAGGACGGCCTCACCGGTCAGGAGTGTGCCCGCGGCAGCCCACAGCGCGGCCCTTCGCCAGCGGGCCGCGGCCGGGATCCGGCACACGACGGCCAGGGCGAGCGCCGCGGCGGCGATCACCGCCGAAAGCGGAGCGCCGACGCGTGACAGCGTCGAGAGGAGGTCGCTCATGGCCGGGACGCCGGCCAGCCCGACGGGCATCGCTCGTCTCCATCCTTCGCGCTGGTCTTGGCTGCAAGTATACTGGTAACCCTGTCACAGCCGGCTCCGGCACGCCCGTCCGAGAGGCCCCCACAACAATGACCCCGAGCAGGTTCAGGAAGTCGCTGGCACGCCGCCTGACCGTTCTGTGGCGCCAGCAGCCGAACCAGTTCGACATCGAGGCCCTCGAGTCGAACGTCACGCTGGTCGGCCTCGTCGTGCGAGTACGCTGGGCGATCGTCGCCGCGCTCGTCATGTTCTCGGTGGTCGGGGCGAGCGTCTACGGGGCGGCCGGGATGTTCGGCGGCATGTGGAGCCAGATGGTCATCCCCGCTTTCGCGCTCGGAGCGGTACTGCTCTACAACACGTACTACCAGCTGAACTACAAGCGCTTCGCGAACATCGCCGTCTTCAACGTCATCCAGCTGCTGCTCGACATCGTGGTCGTCACGGTGCTCATCTACTACAGCGGCGGCGTCTACTCCTGGTTCTCGGCGATGTATCTGCTCTTCGTGCTGGAAGCCGCGCTCATCCTGCCGACGCGGACACAGGTCTTCGCCATCGCGGTCGGTGCATGGACCGCGTACACGGCGGTCCTCCTGCTCGTCTTCCTGGGCGCACTGCCGCACATCGCGATGCCGTTCGTTCACAACCAGCTGCAGCGGGCCGGCAGCTACGTCGCCGTACGCTGCCTGTGGGAGCTCACCGTGCTGGGCGGCGCTGCGGCCGTCGGCACCGCATTGATGGACTCGGTCCGCATCCGCGAGGCCCGCCTCGCAGTCGAGTCGATCAAGGACGGTCGCACGGGCCTGTACAACCGCACGTACTTCCGGCGCGAGTTGGGCCTCGAGATGGAGCGCGCCCGCCGCGACCGGCGCGGCGTCTCCGTGGTGATGGCCGACATCGACGACTTCGAGCGGTTCAACACGCTGTTCGGCGTGGAGGCCGGCAACGCCATGCTTGCGAAGATCGGCGAAGCCATCTCGAAGGCCGTGTCCCATGGCGGCCCCAGCGACTCACAGCTGTGCGTGGTGGCCCGCTACGGCGGCGAGGAGTTCGCCGTGCTCGTCCCCGAGGCGTCGCCCGGCGAGATCCGCGACGGTGAGGCGGTCGCCGAACGCGTCCGGCGCGCCGTCGGTGACATCCGCGACAGCGACCGCAGCGTGACCGTGAGCGTCGGCGTGACGGCCTTCCCGGTGCACGGGAGGACGGCCGCGGAGCTCATCGGCGCCGCCGACAGCGCGCTCAGTGCGGCGAAGTCGGCAGGCGGCAACACGGTGTCCGTCGGGCGCGGGGGCACCGCCGAGGAGGACGACCTGTGAGGTCCCGGGCCGGCGCGGCGGTGGAGACAGCGCTGGTCGGGATCCTATGGGCGGCGCTGGTGATCGGGTTGTCCGTGGGTGCGATGACCGTTCCCGTGTACACCTCGGCCGCGGTCCAGGCGCTCAAGGTACCCGAGAGCGCGGGCCTGCCGATCGAGGACACCGTGAGCCTCGCCGGGAGTGTCCGCGCGCTGGTCGCCGACCCCGAGTTCGATCCGCTGCCCGCGACCTGGCACGGCCGCCCCGGCTTCGACGCCTCGGCGGTCAGCCATCTCATGGACGTTCGCGCCGTGCTCTCCGGCGCGCGCGTGGCGACGGGAGTGGCCGCGGCCGTGCTGGCGATGTGGGTCGCGCTGGCCGTCGCGCGCAAGCGCTGGCGCCCGCTCGCGCGCGGCATGCGCGCGGGCGCGTGGGTCGTCTTCGGCGTCCTGGCCGTGTCCGT
>CAZHMA010000008.1:0-25973 GCA_964533555.1 uncultured Eubacteriales bacterium | reverse complement strand
CGTCCGGGTGATGTCCCCCCGTTAGACGTTCTCGGGGCCGGCCTGCTCCATGAAGGACCTTTCCGTGTCCGGGCTGTGTGCCGACGTTCCCCAAGTTTACGCCAAGCGCGGCGCACGCTAGAATCCAGATGCCTTCCACCTTGAGGAAACCCATGTACAAGGACTCCGTCTCCGCCAAGATCCTGACCGTCACGCTCATCTCCGTCCTGTTCCTGGTCTCCGCCGCATCCGCGGTCGCGCTCACCGACGACTTCGTTCGCCGGGGCTACATGCCGACCGGCGCGAAGATCGACGGCAAGCCGGTGGGCAACCTGTCCGGCGCAGAGGCGCTGCGCGTCGTCGAGGAGCAGGTCAAGGGCCCGCTGCTCGCCCCGGCCACCGTCACGTTCGAGGGCAAGTCGTTCACCCTCGACCCGGCGACCTACGTCGCCGTCGACACCGAGGGCATGATGGCGGAGGCCCTCGCGCCCAAGTCCGAGGCTCCCGTGTACGCGCGCGTGCTCGCGCGCGTGACCGGAGCGCCGGTGGGCGTCGAGGTCGCGCGCAAGATGAAGGTCGACGAAGCGAAGATCACCGCGTGGCTGGACGAGATCAACCCGCAGGTCACGAAGGCGGCCATAGACGCGTCGCTGTCCGTCGGGACCGGGATGCTGAAGATCGTGCCCGAGGTCGACGGCGCGACCATCGACACCGCGACCGCCCCGGCGGCGCTCGCCAAGGCGCTCATCGACGGCGTGAAGGACGTGCCGCTGCCGGTCAGGGCCGTCGAGCCCAAGCTCGCCGTCGCCAAGCTCGGCAAGACGATCTTCGTGAAGCTGCGCCAGCGCAAGCTGTACCTCTACAACGGCGACCAGCTCGAGAAGGAGTACGGCGTGGCGATCGGCATGCCGGGCTACCCCACCCCCAAGGGCTGGTACAAGATCATCAACAAGCGCCGCAACCCCGGCTGGTCGAACCCGGGCAGCGCCTGGGCGAAGACCATGCCTCCCAGCATCCCCCCCGGCCCCAGCAACCCGCTCGGGACCCGCGCACTGGACCTCGACTCCCCCGGCATCCGCATCCACGGGACCAACAAGAACTACTCGATCGGGACGGCCGCGTCCCACGGCTGCATGCGCATGCACCGCTGGGACATCGAGGACCTGTTCGAGCGCGTGCCCGTGGGCACCAGGGTCATCATCCTGAGCTAGTACGTCGGCTCGACTCCGCTCCGCGAGACACGAAGGCCCGCCGGATCGGCGGGCCTTCGTCGTGTGCGCACGATGCGCGGGTCATCGGCATGAACGACAGCCGCTCTGACCGCGCGGCTACGGCGTGTACGTATGGGCGGGCGCCCCGCCGTGGCACGCGTTCGTGCACTCCCCGCGGACCGGCAGGGTGCCCGGCGCGTAGCCGATGTCCCCGCGCAGCAGGTGCGGCTGGGTCGTCGAGCCGTGCGTGACGTGACACGCCGAGCAGTCGAAGCCCATGCCGCCACTCGAGGGCGCCCCCGAGTGGCGCTGGTGGAGCGACGTGGCGGGCGCCGCGGTGTAGAACCAGCTCTTGTTCGCACCCGCGCCGGTGCCGGTGGAGTACGTCTCGACGTTGTGGCAGTCGAAGCAGAGCAGTGACGCGGAGCCGGCCTCGATGCCGAGGGTCGGCGACAGCAGCAGGGGCGCCGCACCCGAGCGGTGGGTGCCCGTCGCCTCGGCGGAGCCGGCGGAGTTGCCGTGGCAGTTCGTGCAGTACAGGACCGACGCGTTGGCCCAGCCGTTGACGTAGCTGCCGTCGATGCCGTCGGCGCCCGCGTACGAGCCTTCGACGGCGTGGACGGAGGCGTTCTGGGCGTTCACCAGCGACGCGATGTCGCTGCGCCCGCCGGCTGTGGTCGCGTGGCACTTCAGGCAGACCTCGTACTGGTTCGCGGCGCGCGCAGCGTCCGCCAGCGCCTGCACCCCCGGCGACGTGTTGGTCACAGCGGTGCCCCACGCGCCCAGCATGCGGCCGGTGACGGCCGGTGCGCTGACGGCGACGGCTCCGGTCGCCTCGTGCGAGTCGTGGCAGTCACTGCAAGTGACATGGCGCGCATAGGAGCCCGTCTCGGTCGAGACGTGCGACTTGACCACGTCGACCGGATGCCGCGACGGAAGAACGGGGCCGAAGTCGCCCACCGCCAGCGCGGGTGCCGCGCCGGCGAGCTCGCTGCCTCCGCCGAAGAGGGTCTGCGCAAGCGATACGTCCCCGCCCCCGGCGATCGGCCGGTACACGCGCACGGCGGGCCCCGTCATGCCAAGCGCTACGCTCCAACGTCCGGCGTCGCCCAGTACCGTCTCGGCCGTGCCGTCACCCTCGACGTCCGCGATTAGCACGGAGCCCGAGTCGCTCCCGCCGGTCGAGCCGATCTCGTGGACGAACGTGGAGCCCGCCGGGTCGATGATCGCCAGGCAGCTGTCTCCGGAAGCGCCGCGGGCCGCGACCGCTATCTCGCTGCCCGCGTCGTCCGGCAGCGCGTTGCCCACGGCCGTCGCCCACGGGATCCGGCCTCCGGCCAGGGCCGCCGAGGTCGAGAGCAGCGTGCCCGCTGCGCTGTAGACCCTGACCGTGCCTGCGGCCGTGTCGCACACGGCGACCTCGGTCCCCAGCGCCGCGTCCGCGTCACCGATGGACGGCCCGCGCACTCCGGCGAGGGCGACGGTCGTCGGCGCGGCCAGCTGGGCCGGCGTGACGCCGTCCTGTGCGTACAGGCTCAACTGGTCGGCGCCCTGTGTGGTGATGGCCAGGTCGGCAAGGCCGTCGGCCGTGAAGTCGCCTGCCGCGACGCCGTTCGCGGCGCCGGCCAGGGTATAGGAGCCGTCACCCGCGCCGCTGCCCACAAGCGACAGCGCGGTCCCGGCCATGTTCTCGTAGAGCCACAGCTTGCCCGCGGCCACGTCGATGACGGCGATCTGGGGCCGGGGGCCCGAGAGCTCGCCGATGGCCGGTACCACGAACCTGCCGATGGCGACGAAGTCGGCCGTGACGCCGGCGTCGGTCGCGCGCGAGGAGCCGAGCACCCCCAGGAGCGCATCGCGGTCGAAGACGCGCACGCTCCCGGCGGTCCGACTGCCGACGACCAGCTCGGCGAGCCCGTCACCGTCGATGTCGCCGACGGCCGAAGCCCCTTCGGCGCCCGGCGCGGGATACTCCTTCGGCCCGATGAGCGCGCGAGGCGCCACGCCGGAGGTCGCGCGCCCGTACAGCGACACCCGCGCGTCTGCCGCGCTCGCGTCCGTCGGGCCCCAGGTGACCGCGAGCTCGACGGCCGTCGACTCACTGACCGGATAGGCCAGGGACGCGAAGTCGGTCTTCGCGGCGCCGCCCGCGACGTGACACGTGTCGCACAGCTGGCGGCCGGGCTTCTCCAGCAGCTTGGGGATCGCGCCGTCGCTGCCGTCGTTGCGGCCCATCGCCGCATGGCAGACCTGGCACTCCCCCACCCGGCGCTTGGCCGCGGGCGCCGGCCACTCGCCGGTCACCGCGACGGTCGCCGTGGACAGGGCGTGCGCCGAAGCGGCATAGGTCGTCTCGCCCGACCATGTGTGCTTCGGCTCGGGGTGACACGTCAGGCACAGGCGCCGGTCGTTCGCGACGACGATCGAGGTGGTCGTGGCCCCTGGGGTGGTCACGAGGCTCGAGATGAGCGGCGCGATCGAAGAGCCGTGCGCGACGTGGCAGTTGGAGCAGCGGATCTTGGTTCCGCTCGCCGGGTCGGGCATCCCGCCATAGTGTCCCGTGTCGCGATACACCGCGAGCCCGTCGAAGCGCGAGGCCGCCCGCGCGACGTGGCACGACGCGCAGAACTCCTCCTTCGAGAAGACCGCGGTCGACGTATCGACCCACGAGCGGAGCAGTCTCGGGTATGGAGCGCCCCCCGGAGTCACGCGATCCGCCCCGTGCGGATCGTGACAGCTGCCGCAGACCTTCGGCGACGGGCCATAGGACGAGGTCAGCGGCATGAGGCTGTGTGTGGACTCGAGCGTGAACGAGGTCTCGACGTCGAACTGCGAGCCGAGCCCCGGGGCGCCGTGGCACGTGTAGCAGAGCCCGATCTCACCGCGCGCGGGCGCGGGGAAGCCGGGCGAGCCGAACTCGGAGGCCGGCGCGATCAGCAGCGCGTTGCCCGTCGGATCGATCGACAGCGGCGAGCGGTAGGCCTGCTCCACGTTGGCCGTGTGCGCGCGGTGGCAGATGGCGCACGAGCCGGCCGTCTGGGTGTCTTCGGTGACGTGCGGGGGCGTGGCGGCCGCGGCGTACGCGGGCCAGGCCAGCACCAGGACAGCCGCGAGCGTGGCGAATGCCCTGAGGGCGTGCGCCGTCACGGAAAGGCGACGTGTCCCTGAGGCGGCCTGCGCCCCCCGCGACGCCTCCCCGGTGAACAGTCCCGAACCCAGCTGAAAAGCCTCCCTCGTGCACCGCCCGGCGGCGGCGCGATGTGCGGTTCCCGGCGGCCATGCGGTCCGACCTGCGGTCGGCGCAGGCCGCAACGCCCGTGCGCCCCAGCCGGGGAGCACACGGCGCCGCCGGGCCCGACCCTCACCCGGACCCTAGCTGGACACATTATATAGTGCGCCGCCGTTTCCTGCCCGACAGGATGATGGATGCGAAGGCGGCTGCACCGGCGAGCGCGATGGCGGCCGCGACCCACCATCTCGGGTCGCGCAGTATGTCGGCGAACACCCCGGTCGCGCTGCCCGCCGTGACGCGCCATACGGAGATCCGGGCATGACCGGTATCGGTCACGAACAACAGCCCGTGACCGTCCGTGGCGACCGAGGTGGGCTGCAGCAGCTGCGCGTCGCCCGCGCCGCGGGCGCTGGTGGTCGCGAGGACCGTCCCGTCCGGCTGCACCACGACCACGGCGCCGCCGGTGGCGTCCACCACCGCGAAGACGGTGCCCCCGGTCCCCCGGATGGAGCACACGCCACGCGGCAGGCCGCCGAACGGAGCGGACCTGACGTAGGCGAGCCCTTCGGTGAACGTGACGAGCCGCGCGTTGTTGCCGTCTGCGACCAGCAGGCGGCCGTCGGCGACCGCGAGCCCGTTGACGAAGGAGAGCGGGCCGTCGGGCATGGCCGCGGGCGTCTCGCCTAGATAGCGCAGCGTGGGCGAGAAGCGCGCGATGCGCTGACGCGTGCCGACGTCCGACACGTAGAGACTCCCGTCGTCGGCGAACGCGAGGCCCATCGGCTGCCACGTGGCCACGACCGAGGCGCCCGCCGCGTCGTCCGCGGAGACGGAGAACGTCTCGACGAAGCTGCCGTCCACCTTGTACTCGGCGATCGCCTTCAGCCTGCGGTCCGTCACGTACATCAGGCCGTCGAGCGGGTTCCGCGCCACGTACAGGGGCGCCACCAGACGGTCCGCACCGAACGCGCGCACGAACTTGCCATCGGCCGTGAAGGTCACGATCTCCCGGCGCCCGGCGTCCGCGACGTACACGCTGCCGCCGTCGACCGCGATGCCGACCGGCTGCCGGAGCAGGCCCTCCCCCTCGGTCCCGAAGGTCGCCACGAATTCGGGACGCGAGACCTGCAGGGACGCACCGGTGCTGGCCGTCTCGCCGCGCGGCCACAGCAGCGCCGCAGCGATTCCGCCGAATGTCAGCGCAGCGACCGCGGCCAGCCACCACCGGCCCCGCCGGGGTGAGGTGGCGGCCGCCCGGCGCGCAGGCGTCACGGGATGATTGCCGCCGCGACGGAGGTGAGCTCGCTCTTCGTCGACCCGAGCGTCCCCGCGGCCGCGTACGACTCGACCACGATCATGACGGCGCCCTCGTTCCACGCCACTGCGGCGAACTCTTTGGAGCTGGCGCCGTACAGGAGCGTCCGGCCGTCGGCGGTCACGGTCGATCGTGCGCTGGGGTACTGGCTCGCGATCATGGCCGCTGCCGCGGCCTTCGCCGACGCGGCGTCCTTGAACTGCTCGGCCACGACCACGAGCGAGGTGACGGACTTCGATGACGTCGGAACGTAGTCGCGTGTCAGCGCGGTCGCATCGGCCACGACCGGCTCGGCCTTGTACCCCGCGATCACGTCGGGAACCCAGGTGGAGAGGCTCGCCACCGGCCCCTCGGGTATGCCGCCGCCGGGCGTGCTGGTCGGCGTCGTGCTGCCGGTGCCCCCGGTGCCCGTGTCCGGCACTGGTTTCTTGCCCGCGTCGATGAGCGCGATCTGCTCCCCGGCCTTGCGGAAGTTGGCGTCCAGGCCGATCACCTCGGCGAGCTTGTCCCTCGCGGCCTTGAGATCGCCCGCCTCGATCGCGCGCTGTGCCGCCGCGTAGATCGCTTCGATGACCTTGTGCTTCTCGCACGTCACCGTCTTGGTCACGACCTTGTAGCCCGAGGCCTTGCTCGCCGGCACTTCGATGCTCTTGACGGTGCTCGAGACCGTCTCGCCGTAGGTGCAGACCACGCGCTCGCCGGTCTGGACCGTGACCGTGCGCTCACCGCACCCGGCGACAGCCAACGCGATCGCGAGGGCGAACAGGACGGCGAAGCGCTTGGGCTGCTTCAGCTTCACGGATCACTCCTCGGTCGTCGGCAGCGACACTGCCGGTTCAGATGCGGGACGCATGGTGCGGCCCGTCAACACTACAACCAGCCCGACCGCTGCGCCAACCACGGCGACGCGCGCGGGCCATGCGGTGAGGGCCTTGAACGTGATGGCGGCGTATTCGGTGCCGAAGTCCACCTGGACCTCCGAGGAGAGCCAGCTGGTCAGGACGTGATACGGCGTCGCCACCAGCGGGATGTACGCGACGGGCGCGAGCAGTGACGCGGCGGCGGACCAGCGCGAGCCGTCCGAGGCGGCCGCGACGAAGAGCGCGGCACAGGACAGCGCCACCCAACCGGCGACGGTCTCCCATCCCAGCAGCGCCCACGTGACGTCCAGTGCGGCGCCGCCGCGATTGGACGTGACCGCCGCGGAGATCGCCGGGAGCAGCAAGCCGGCAGCGGCGACCGCGGCCAGGGCGGAAGCTGCCCAGAGCACCCACGGGGCGGGATGGGCGGGTGCGTCGTCGGCGCGGTCCGCTCGGGCAAGCGTCGCCGTCCCGGCCACGACAAGGGCGGTTCCGCCGGCAACGCCCGTCCACACGAGCGGGTTGGGCCCGGAGACGCCGACGACCCGTTCGGCGAAGATCAGCAGCGAGATCAGGCTCGGAGCCAGCATCAGCGAGGCGCCGGCCGCGACCGGCCGGCGCAGACGCATGGCCTCCGCCCACAGCAGCCAGGTGATGCCGGCAGCGGCAGCCCACAGCGCGATGGTCGAGCCGTTCTCGGCCACATAGGAGCCCTGCGCGGCCGCACCGGTGACCAGATAGGCGACGAACCCGCATGCCGTGCCCGCGGCGCCGCTCACGAGCATGGGGCGCGCCGCTCCGTGCTTGCGGCCGAGCCGTGCTATCAGAAGCCCGCCCGCGAGGAACGCGGCACCCGCGACCAGCATCCACATCTCTTCCGCCGCGTAGCGCACCAACGGTGAGAAGGAACTCGGCCGCTCCCAGCTGGCAAGGACGCCCGCGGCGCCGGTCACCGCCGCCAGAGCTCCTGAAAGGGCCGCGACACTCCCGCGCCACCTGTCCCGCCTCCACAGCATGGAAGCGGCGTACAGGACGGCCATGGCGCCCCACAGCACACCCGCGAAGAAGATGAGCTCACTGCCCGGAGGAGCGTCGCTGTAGCGGTTGATCGCGACCAGGAACGGAGCTGCGAAGAGGCCGAGCGCTCCGGACAACGCCGCAAGCACGAGATCCCGCATGCCCAGGTCCCGCAGCGACCGCAGATCGCTGAAGCCCGTCACCGGGGCACCGAGCATCACGACGACCCCCACGGCCACCGGGAAGACGGCGACCGGCACGCCCTTGCCCGCGAGCGAGCTGAACAGCCCGATCTGCGCGGCGAAGGCCAGCGCGAGCCCGGCGGGCAGGGAGAGCTTCGCGAGCAGGTTCCTCACACGGATCCCTTCCGGCGCCTCATGCGGGGCGCGTGCGCGTTCGCGTACCAGTGTCCCACGAACGGGGAGGGGCCGGTTGCCCGGCCCCTCCCGTCGTTCTCTCGATCAGGCTCGAGAGTGCGAGCCCGTTTGTTGCAGGTGTTACTTGTTGTGGCAGCGTTCGCACACGCCACGGTTGTTGACGCGAAGCAGGGCGCTGTCGTCGGTCGGCGCAACGCCGCCGCGGCCGCTGTCCGGCTCCTGGTTCGTCGGGTCGAACACGTTGGCGTAGCCGGTCATGACCGCCGTGGTGCCGTGAGCATTGTGGCAGGTCATGCAGTCGATCCAGTCGGTGTTGTCCGTGACACCGGGTGCACCGTTCGTGTGCGCAAGCGGCAGACCGCTGGCGGCGACGAGGGCGCGGGTACCCTTGAACGTCGAGAGCTCGACGTTGACCGGGTGGCGGTGACGAACCACATTGCCGAAGATCGAGTCGGCCTCGTACGTGTTGGACGCGCTCACCGAATTCGCCGGCGATCCCATGTAGAACGTATGGCAGCCTACGCACCAGCCGCTCATGCCCTTGAGGGGATCGTTCAGCAGCGGCTTCGAGTACGCCGCCGTGGTGTAGTTCGGCTGGTAGCCGGCCGCGATGGCATCCGTGTGGAGGCGGAAGCCGCCGACCGGGTAGCCGACCTCGTTGGAGATGACGTACGGGGTCGGGTTGTCCGACACGTCGTAGCCACCGACGGCCGTACCGAAGACCTCGTCCTTGAGCAGCCGGTAGTTCGAGCTGCCGTGGACGTCGTGGCAGGAGCCGCAGTCCATCTTGATGAGCGCGGAACCCACGCCCACGGACGGAACGGTGCTGCCGGTGTACGTTGCGTTCTCGGGGTCCGCCGCCTTGTGTCCGACGACGCCGCCACCGTACGCACCCCACGACGCACCGAAGTAGTCGTGGGTCGACGTGACCTTGCGGTCCTGCCAGTCGGTGAAGATCGCGTTGCCGCCGCCGTCAACGGCCGGCTTGCCGAACGGGCCGCTCAGCAGAGCGGTGTTGGGCACGCCGTAGGAGCTGCCGTTCGCGCGGGTCTCGAGAACGCCTTCCTCCACGTTCGTGGCCGCACCCAGAGCGGATGCGCCGTGGCACGTGTAGCAGAACTGGTAGAGCTGGGTGTAGTCGCCCAGCAGCAGGGCGCTGTGCACGCTGCCGTCGCTCGCAGCCGTCCACGTGACCGAGCTGGGAGCAGTGTGGGCCCGGTGGCAGCCCGCGCACTGGTCGGTGTTCATGTTGTAGTTGCCATGGACACCGGCATTGGCGAGAGCAACGCTCGGGACCAGCATGACCGCGAGCGCCAACACGCTAGCGACGAGCAGGAACGTTCTCCTCCGCGCGGTCATCGGGCCTCCCCTCCGGCAACGATCTCTTCTTCGGCAATCTTGGCACGACGGGCCGCAAGTGCCAACAGGCCACCTGCGACGAGCGTCGGAGCAAGAGCCGCCTTGGCGAACGGCCCGGAGAACAGGCTGCTGACCATCGGAGAGATGTGGTCCTCCATGAACGGGTCGGCCTTCGGTGCGATGAGCATGTACTTGCGGCTGAACCAGAACATGCTGCCGTCGCCCTGGGTGGAGATGACCTTGTTGGACGTGGCGGTCTTGCCTGCGTTCCGCATCGCGATGATGTTGTCCCGCGTGTCGTACATCATGGCCTTCGCAGGGCACGTGTACACGCACGACGGCTGGTGCGCCTTCTCGCCCACGGCCGCGATCTCAGCGGCAGAGGCCTTCGAAGGAAGGTCCGGCGCGAGCGGAACCGCGGCGGGAAGGGGTACCACGCCCGAGCGGCCGAAGCACATGGTGCACTTCCACGCCTTGGCGTTCGCGTAGGCCGGGTTCGAGCTCCCGCGACCGATCTTCGGGTAGCCGCCGCGACCGCACTGCGACTGGCAGACCTGACCACACGTGGCGTTGGTCTTGGGGTTGATCGCCGCGGGATCGCACAGGGCCGGGTCGATGTAGACCGGACCGCTCGCGTCCTTGATGATCGCGTTCTTCCAGCAGCCCTTGGCGCAAGGCGGGTCGGGGCAGTGCCAGCAGCTGAACCGTACGAACGGGGCAGTGTCGACACGACGCTGGGGCTTGATCACGACACGCTGGTTGAAGGTGACCTTCTGGTTGGGCTTGTTGTCCAGCGGGACGATGCCCTTCATCTCCCAGGTGCGCTTGCAGGAGATGACACAGCCGTTGCAGCGCATGCACTTGTCGACGTCTTGCGCGATTGCCATAACAAATCCAGTAGCCATTTATGCCACCTCCCCTACAGCGTCTCGGGTGTCTTGGACAGGTCGGTCGTAATCTCGCAGAGGCATGCTTTGTACTCCGGGATCATCATGTTCGCGTCGCCTGCGTCGATGCACAGGTCGTTGGCACGCGAGCCGGTCGAGAGGCCACGGTCACCCCAGTGCCACGGAATGGCGACGACGCCCTTCGCGACACGCTGGTTGCCCTGCAGGCCCGTTCCGACCCTTGCCTTGAATCCCTTGGCCCATCCGGCCGGTACGTCCGTACGACCCTCCTGCTGGGTGGTGCTGTTAGAGCGGGCCGTGATGACGTTGACCATCTGGCCGTCGACGATGCCGTAGTTGCGGGCGTCGACCGAGTTGATCTCGATCCACGGCACAGGCTCGGCTTCGACGTTCCAGCTGTTGTTGCGGGTGATCGGGCCACCCTGGAAGTGCTCGACGCACCGGATGGTGGTCAGGATCAGCGGGAACTTCGTGACAGCACCGATCGGCGAGTAGGTCAGGTCCGCCCCTGCGCCCGGGATCAGATCCAGTGACGTACCTGAGATGCTGTTCCGCCCATACTTGGCGACGGCGGTCGTGTTCGGCGACTCGTAGGGCTCCGTGTGGGCCGGGAAGCGACCCGGAAGGCTGTGGACCCCTGCGGTGGCGCCGAACGGCTTGTCCTTGAGGCTGTGATGCTTGCGGTAGTTGTTGTGGGCGTAGGGCATGACTGACGTCTGTGTGGACGGCTGCGCGAAGAGACGCACGCACTTGTCCGGACCCTGGAACCCGTCGGTCTGATCGCCCGGGACCTCGTTGGTGATGTCATAGAGCAGACCCGGTCCTGCCGCCGCAGTCGCACCCGTCGCGTAGGTCGCAGTGCCGGCGTTGTTGTTGTACAGCGTGCGGCGGTTGACAAGCCACGAGTAGCCCCACTTGTGCAGACCGTACGTGCCGTACGGATCCGACAGGTCGCGGCTCTTCGAGCGGTTCGCGATGCCCCATGCGGTGTACATCTCACCGAGACGGGTCGTGAAGCCGGCATAGCGGGCGTTCTTGTTGGTGTTGTCGCCGGAGTTGTCGCCCGGCGAGACGGCCTTGTTGCCCGAATCATAGGCCTGGTGATAGATCCAGACCGTGCCGCCGCCGGCGTTCGCAACGGACGTGCACATCTGGCGGTAGACCTTCTCGGCGACATACTCCGCACCGGTCATGTCACCACTCTTGATGGGGCCTTCGTGCTGGAGAATAGGCGACTCTGTCGCCGCCGCGAACGTGCTTGCGAGCGCAGGGTTGCCGGGCGTCCAGCCGTACTGACGGCCGTAGAGGCTGTCGTACACGCTGACGAAGATGCCTTGGTTCGGGAACTGCGCGATCGTGAAGACCTCAGCGCCTGTCGCCTTCTTCCAACCAAGGCCACCCGGACCGGCTGCCGTGGTCCACACCGCTTCGATGTGTGAGAACGCGCCCTTGTCATCCAGCTTCTTGGCCAGGGTCAACAGATACTCGTTGTCCGTCTTGCAGTTGCCGCGGGGCTTGAGGGCCTCATAGCGCCACTGAAGGACACGACCTGAGTTGACCGCCATACCAGCCTGCTCCACGTGCGAAGCCGCCGGGAGAAGGTACGTGACCGCGCCCGCCTTGCGGCGGACCTTCGCGGTCTCCGTCTCGAAGATGTCCTCGACCACGAGCAGATCCAGGGCCTTGAGAGCGTCACGAACGGCCTTCTGGTTCGGCTCAGTGACAGCCGGGTTCATACCGAGGCAGTAGCATGCCGTCGTCGTGCCCGCGATCATCTTGCGGTACATGGTGATGTGGTCGTCGACGTTGCCCTTCGGCCACAGGTCGTAGACCGCGTTGACGGCATTGCGCCTATCGGCGATAGCCGGGATGCCGCCGTTCGGAGCAGTGGCGTCGCTGATGAAGTCCACGGTGTTCGTCGGCGTCGCCGCAGTCGGGTAGGCCGGCGTTGTATACGCCGGTGCGAACCAGTGCATCGTCATGTTGTAGAAGCCCTTGGACTGCAGGTTGAACGCTGCGAGATCGCGATCGGTGCCATAGCCCGTCGACTTCGGGAAGGCGTAGGTGGCGCGTGAGAACGCATCGTCGTAGTGTGCGACTCCGCCGCTCATCTTGCTGCCCCACAGGCCGTCCATGTACTTGCCGAACGCGTCGGCACTATGCGTCACCGCGCCGAGGTCCGCTGTCGTGCTGACCGTCGGGTTCGACGTATAGCCCGGGATGTAGTTGTAGAGAACACCCATGTCGGTCGAGCCCTGAACGTTGTGGATACCGCGCAGCGCGTTGATGCCGCCGCCGCAGCGACCCATGTTGCCAAGGATCGTCTGTAGGTTCGCGAACATCTTGATGTTCTGCGAGCCGACGGTGTGCTGGGTGATGCCCATGGCGTACAGGAACGTAGCGGCCCTGTAGTCCGCACTGTAGGGCCTGTTCTCCAGCGAGTTCTTCGGGTCAGCGGTACCGATGCCCGTGTAGCTGGCCATCCGGCTGTTCTCGATGAGCGCGTTGGCGACCAGCGCGACGTCAGTAGCCTTGCAGCCGCAGATCGCCGCCGCTTCGGCCTCGGTGTACGGCGCAACATGCGTCTTCAACTTCTGCCAGACACAATTCGGATCCGTGATGTCGGCGGCCGCCACAGGCAGACCAGAGAACGGCGACCAGTAGCCCTTGTACAGGTTCTGGACTTCGTCGTGGTGCCACAGGTGGAACGTGTTGCCCACCAAGGCGACCGTCGGACGACCGATGCCGTAGGCGACCGGTGACCCGGCATCCGTGAAGCCGAGCTTGTCGTTCGGGCTCATACGCGTCCATGCGATACCGTCGCTCGACCGCGCCATTCCGATCTTCATCGGCACGCCATCGGCGTCGTAGCCGCCATAGAGCATGTAGTACTTGCCGGAGGTCGGCATCTTTACCACCACAGGAGCGAACACGCGCATCGCGTCCCAATCGGTTCCCCCGGCAGCCGTCAGCGCGGGCAGAGTGGCGACGGCGAACGTGCCGCTGACCCACGCGGAGGGCGCCAGCGTTGTCGTTCCCGTCTGGTAGATCCTGTACTTGTAGCCCGGGATGCTGGAGTCCTCACGGCCCTGGAGGTAGAGCTTGTAGAACGGGGTGAACGTCGGGCCAGGCCCGATCTCCTTGAGCACCGACGGCTTGTCGAACTTGAAGACCGTCATCGGTGTGGTGGGATCCGTGTCCGTGAAGGTCGCTCCGCCGTCGAGCGCATCCGTGTTAAGCAGATCGGCGACGTACGTCCACGCTGTCCCCTGAGCGGCGCCGTTGACCGACTTGTACAGCACGATCCGGCGGCCGCCGTTGTTGTTGACCATGTAGAGAGCGTCAGCCTCACGCCACACGAACGGAGCATTGCCGGCGGACACGAGATAGTCCGTGGCGACACCCGGCGTGGTCCAGGTCTTTCCGTCGGCCGACGTCGAATACATGAGATGCGCTTTGTCGTTGTCGGGGGCAACGATGTTCTGATTCCGATACCACATCTTGTAGGCCTTCGAGCTGTCCGGCTCGACTGCCGGGGCATCGTAGATCACGCACGGCTCGAACGCGTCCTTCGTCGTGATCGCCGAGGTGTTGCAGCGCTCGTAGTCGGTGCCTGCGGCGTTGACGATCAGCCTGGCGTCGGTGTACTTCGAGCGGTCCGGCTCGGTCTTCTCGGTGATGTTGTTGGCACCGCTCAGGCCGTCGGGGATGAGCGAGTGCGACTGCGCCTGGTTGAGGAAGCGCTCGAAGTGCGTCGAGTACTTCTTCTTCACGTCGGTCGCATCGTCCGCGATGTTGTTGATGATGTAGTTCATCACGGCGTTGCCGAACGCGAGGTCGGTGCCGGGGCGGATACGAACGTAGTTGTCAGCCTGCATCGCAGTGCGCGTGTATCGCGGATCGATGGAGATCATCTTCGCCGCAGGCTTCATCACTGTGAGGTCAGGGTTGGTCGGGTTGTAGTCGTGGGGGAGCCCCGGTGCGCGCTTGGCGCGGTTGATATGCGCCATGCAGGCGGGGTGGTTCTCAGCAGGGTTGGCCCCCCAGGCCACCACGAGCGTGGCGTTCCCAATATCCGACCAGCTGTTGGTCATCGAGCCTCTTGCGAAAGCGGCGGCCAGACCGGCCACCGTGGTCGAGTGTCATATACGGGCCTGATGCTCGACGTTCGTCGTGCCGAAGTTCGCGATCAACTTGCGGTAGATGTAGTTGCCCTCGGTGTTGACGTGGGACGAGCCGAGGAAGGCCACGCCCTTGGTGTTGTAGCCGTTGGCGGCGTTCACGGTTCCGCGAGCGGCTATCAGCTTGTCGGCGATGTCACCGAGTGCCGTGTCAAGTGCCACGCGCTGCCACGCGGTGTTCACGCCAGACGCGGTTCCGTAGCTCCGATACGCGACGCCGTTCGGATACGTCGTCGTGTCCGCAAGGAACACGTCGTTGACCGGGTGGTGTCCGTTGGAGCCGGCGAGCTCGGGTGCGCCCAGAGCCCATGCGCCGATGCGGCGCGGGTTCGTAACGAGCTGGAACGCGCCGGCGCCCTTGGCACACAGGCCGCCGTTGTTCCACGGAGACTCCTGGTCTCCGTAGATGTCGATCACCTTGTCGTTGTAGACCACTACCTTCTGCCCGCAGCTTGCCGAGCAGTACGGGCACGTCGTGGTTGTCACCACGGACCCCGTCGGGTAGTTCGCCATGGCCGGAGCGGGTGTCATCCCGAACTCCAGCCCGGCGGTTGTTGCGGCGGCTCCCGCCCCCGCGACCTTCAGGAAGTCCCGGCGTGAAAGCTGGAACCCCCCTTGGCCCTTGTCCTTTTTGCCCATATTTCCTTCCCTCTCTGGTATGCGCAGATCAGGGTTCAGTCACTGTTTGCAAGCTTGGCACTCATCTTCCGGGTTGCTCCCGGTCGCCGGCTTCGAGGCTGATCTCCTTCCATGCGAGCCGACGTCGATGAGTTGAAACAAAAAGGCCCGTAGACGTGCGGACTAGCCGCCTGTCATGGGCCTTTGTGTCTGCCGTATTCGCGTCTCCCTTACCCCTCTGGAGCAAACGCGACGAAGGCCCCTCTTGCCGGAGGACCCCAATGACTCGTCGCGTCTCCTTTCCAAGTGGGGAGGCGCCGCCGTTTCCCGCGACACCCTATCGGCCCGCCGCCCCTGGCCCCGATGGGCTGTAGGTCGTCGGGCTCGGAGACCTGTTCCACTGTCAAGAATGGCCGGTGACGCGCTATCACCGGCTATCCGGAGCGGCTTGTAACTAGAGTTACAACCCGTGTACCAATGAGGCTACGCCTCGCGGCCTCACCATGTCAACGCCGCTGGTCGTGCTTGTGGTGCAGCGGCAGGAAACCTCTTCCAAGCGGTCGCTACTTGCGCCGTTCGATGAACCTCTGAACGAAAGCGACCCTGTCGTAGACGTCGATATCGAGGAGCACGGCCAGCCGCGCCAGCTCCGGGTCCTCGGTACACAGCGTGTGAGCGCGCTTCGCCATGGCCAGAACACCGGCGCGCTCGAGCGGGATCCCGAGCTTCGCCGAAAGCGCCGTCGCGTCCGAGTGCGAGTAGGGCTCGGGTTCGAGGAGCTGACCCAGGTCGACGCCGTCGATGACGCGGCCGTCGAACACGGGATGCACCGCCTCCGAGATGATCCATCTCCACTTGCGGTTGACCATCTTCGGCACGAACTCGGCCACGATCATGCCCTCCACGAAGTCCTGGGTCACCACGAAGCGGCGGCGGCGCAGGAACAGAGGGATCAGCAGCAGCGGCAGCGGCAGGAAGCACCAGCCCCACTTGCCCGGAGCGATCTTGGTCACGCCGGGGATCTCCACGGCGCGGTAGCCCCACACCTGGATCTGGTTGTTCTCGCGGTCCGAGATGTAGATGCGGCCGCGCCCGTCGATGGCGATGTCCTCGGGGTACTGGAACTGCCCGGGACCGAACCCGTTCTCGCCGAAGTTCGCCAGGCTCGTGCCTTCCGGCGAGTAGATGTCGACCATGTGGGAGAGCACATCGACCACGTACAGCCGCTTCTCGGCGTCGATGGCGATGCCGCGAGGCGTGCCCTCGGTCCTGATGATACGGCGGAAGGTGCCCGCGGGGCTGAAGACCTGGAGCCGGCGGTTGTTGCTGTCAGCGACGTAGAGGTCGCGTTTGTCGCCGGACCCCGGCGAGAGGGCCAGACCGTTCGGGAACGAGAACATGCCCTGCTCGCCGAGCGGATCCGTCACCTGCTTGCCCTCGCCGAACTTGGCCTTGAGCTTGCCGTTCTTGTCGAAGACGAGGACCCGCTGGATGGTGTTGCCGGGGACGTCGGTCATGTAGACGTCACCGTTGGCATCGATGGTGATGCCGAACGGAGACCACTCCGCGGCCAGCGTCCCCTCCGGCTTGAAGGTCTTGAGGAACGTGCCCTCGGAGTCGAACACGTAGACCGCCTTGAGGCGGCGATCCGTGACCCACACGCTGCCGTCGGGGGCGAGGGCGAGGTGCACCGGGTTGCGGAGCTTGTCGTTCACCCCGTCCTTGATCTTGTTGAACTGGAAGAGGAACGCCCCGTCGACCGTGTAGCACTTGATGCTGCGCGTGCCGAAGTCAACAGCGTAGACGCGCCCGTTGCGCACCCCCAGACCGATCGGCTTGGTGAGCGCACCCGTGCCCTCACCGGCGATGGAGTAGAGATACTGGGGCGGCTCGATGCCCGATGCCGCCGGGACGATCTGGGGTATCGGCAGGCGCCGGTTGGCCTCGAAGTAGACGGCGGTGTAGACGAGCAGGGCCAGCAGCGCGAGGAGCAGGAGGAACGCCGCGAGCTTCCTGCGTCGCGAGCGCTCCGCGACGCCTCTGGCGACACGAACGGGCTCGGTCTCGGGGGCCGGCTGTTCCATCGCGCTCGGGACCTCGTCACTTGACATCGGCACTCAACCTCTTGATCGCTTCTTGGGCGGTCTTGTCGTCGGGCTTCATCTCTGCGAGGCGGCGGTACGCGTTTAGCGCCCGCTCCTTGTTCCCCTGTGACTCCCACAGCGTCGCCACGAGCGTGATCGCCTCCACGCTGTTGGGGTCCAGAGCGGCCGATATCCTGGCCTCGGAGAGCGCGGCGGCGGGGTTGAGCTGCACGAGCGCGCGGGCCTCGGAGAGACGGTCGGCGGCGCTCGCCACCGCGGCCAGCTTGTCGAGCTGTTCCTGGGGCAGCGTCACGCCCTCGGGAGCGCGACCGACCGCGATCCTGAACAGCTCGGCCGCGGAGGCCTCGTCCTTCTCGGCGAGCGCGACCATGCCCAGATCGTAGTTGGCCTGTGCGTTGTTCGGGTCGAAGGCCAAGGTGACCTGGAGCTCTTCCTTCTGCTTGTCCGGGTACCCGAGCTCGCGGTACGCCACAGAGAGCATGTAGTGGGTGTCCGACGCCTGTCCCTTGATGCGAGCGGCCTGCTTGAGAGCCGCCACCGCTTCCTCGTAGCGCTTCATCTCAATGTAGGTGACGCCCAGGCCGTAGTAGGCCTCGTCCAGGGCCGGGTTGAGCACGGGGTTCGTCGTGTTCTCAAGGAGGCTGATGATCTTGCTCCAGTAGGTCTCCGCGGTCTTGAAGTCCTTCTGCTTCATGGCGACGGTGGCGATCCCCGCCAGCGCAGGCACGTAGTCCGGCTTGATCTGCAGGGCCGCGTTGTACTGCTCGAGCGCGTCAGCCAGTTGCCCGGCATACGCGTACGCCTCGGCGAGCTTGATACGGGCGTCGGGGTTCGCGGGGCTGGCCTTCACGATCCCGCGCAGGTTCTCGATGGCCCGGCCGGATGGCGAGGACACCGACTGCACCTGGCTGTTCGACCAGTAGGAGTAGCCGAGATAGCCCGCCACGGCCACGACGGCCACTACGGTCGCGATGATGGCGATGTCGAGCCAGCGGTTCCTGCGTTGCGTCAAGAGATCACCTGGTATGTGTATCGCGAAGCGCCGGGGGTCTGCCGGGACCTTCTCCGTCGCTGACGGTGCTGCCCACCGACCCTATAGGCGTGGGCGGGGCCTGTCAACACGGCCGCCGCCGTGCGGCAGGCGTTGGCCGAACGGGGCGTCACAGGGACTTGCCCTTGTGGCAGCGGAAGCACAGCGCGTTGCCGGGGTACGGCGCGATAAGGACGTTCTTGTAGTCCAGCGCACCGTGGCACTCGAAGCACAGGCGAAGGTCGTGCCCCGTCCGCAGCGAGGCGGCCGTCGATTGGGCGGTCATCGTGAAGCCGACGTGGCACTCCTGGCACCGGTACGGCTTGCCCTTCTTCTTGGCGACATCGAAGTGCACCGCATGCTCCGCGAAGCCCTTGTTCTTGATGTCCGTCGCGGGCTTCTGCTTCATGCCCGGATGGCACCGCACGCAGTTCGCCTCGACGAGCTCGGCGCCGCGGAGGTCCTGATGGTGGCACTGCTGGCAGCGGCTGCGGTCCACGTGACACACGTTGCAGTCCGCGGCGTTGAGGCCGCGTGCAAGCGCGTGGGACGACGTCCAGTCCGGAGGGTGCGGGACGGGCGTCTTGTGGCACTTCTGGCACGTCGTGGCGTCGTGGCACGAAGCGCAGGCGCCCTGCTGTTTGAGGTAGTTCTTGCCGTGTGCGCTCGCGAAGTCCTTCTTGCGGTGATCGGCGGGGATGACGCGCGGGCGCACGAGGCCGCCCTTCTTCGCCGGCTTGCCCTGGTGGCACGCCGTGCAGAACGACGGCTCGTGGCACATCGCGCACGACTCGGGCTGTGTGTTGGCGGGCTCCTTGTGCTTGGCCTTCACGAAGTCCGGCGTGTGATCCGCCGGCTTGAGGGCGAACTCCTTGGGGTGGCATGCCGAGCACTCCACCGTGGCGATCAGCGCTCTGGAAGCGTGCGCCAGGCCGTGGCACGCGTAGCACGTCGACATGGGCGGCCGGTACGTCTCGTTCGGACCGTGGGCGAACGACTTGTGGCAGCTCTCGCAGCGGAACGACATCTGCAGGTGCTGGCCGTGGGCGAAGATCACCCGGCCCGGCAGGAACTTGTCCAGGTCCGGGTGGCACTTCACGCACTGGCCCATGCTCACCTGGCCGTCGGGGTAGACGTCGAGCGCCGGGCGGGCGGGCTCCGCACGCAGGACCGGGCGGTACACCGGCTGGGTCGGCGCCGCGGTCGGCGCTTCCTTGGCGTGGCACGCATCGCAGAACGTCTGCGCATCGTGGCACATCAGGCAGGTGTTGGATCCGAAGCTCGCGCGCTCGGCGTGCGGCTTCTTCTTCCAGTCCTTCGTGTGCCACGAAGGCCGCAGGTTGAACGACTTCGTGTGGCAGGCGGCACAGTCCCCGCGGGCGATCGGCTTGTTACCGTGCGCGACACCGTGACAGTTGAAGCAGGACTCCATGGTCGGCCCCACGGTCGCCCCGCCGCGGTGCGCGGGACCCCAGTGACAGCCGTCGCAACTGATGAGCAGATGCGAGCCATGCGTGAAGATCAGCCCCGGCTTGATGGCCTCGGCGATGCGCGCGTGACAGGGCGCGCACTGCGCACCCGACTGGACCGGCGCGTTCAGGTCCAGAGCGCCCACGGGCACGCCGGCCGCAGCGCTCGCCGACGGAGGCGCGTACGCCCACGCGACCACGACGGCACACAGGGCTGCAACCAGCAGCCCTGTGCACACGATCGCTCTTGTCAGCCTTGCGCGTTTCACATTCCGCCTCGCGAGGATGGTATCACCTCGACTGTCGGGACAGGTCTAGCCTCCGAACACCTTGCTGCGGAACGTCAGGATGGGGTTGTCCTTCCGGGCCTTGTCGTACCCGTGGATGAGCGCCTTGGCTGATTCCGCGAAGTCCGAGTTGGCTCCTTCGTGGCACAGCAGCGCATTGCCGTCGGATCCCTTGAGACCCTTGCCGCCGCACGTCGCGCCCAGGCGCTCGGGGCTCGCTGCCGACTTGGGGTCCTTGACCTGGAGGGCGCCGTGCTTGCCGTCATGGCAGTCCCAGCAGGTGGGCGCGTCCAGGGAGCCCTTCTTGTAGGCCGCACCGTGGTAGTAGTCGTTGTAGGAGTCCCAGGCGCTCTGGTGACACGCGGCGCACATCTTCTCGCCGGAAAGGCGGATGCGGCGCTTGGCGGCCGGGGTCGCGAGACGCTCGATGTCGTGTCCGCCGTGGCAGCTCTCGCACGTCGCGGACTTGTAGTTCTTCTTCTCGATCGCCTTGGCGTGGATCGAGGTGTCGTACGCCATGATCGAGTCGAGCTTCGCCTTGGTCTGCTTCGTCTTCAGGTGGCAGGTGCGGCAGGCCAGGCCCGCGTTGACCTTCCAGAGGACGGTGGCGTCCTTGGTCGTCGCCTCGTACTTGAAGTCGGGGTGGCAGTCGATGCAGCGCGTGTCACGGTGCGCCGACGCGTCGATGCCCGCGACCGGTCCCTTCAGGCGCGGCAGGTTGCCGCCGTGGCATGCCATGCAGCCTTCGGAGCCCGGGTCGTAGATGTAGGGCTTCTCGGGCACCCAGTAGATCTTGGCCGCGAGATGGCAGTCCTCGCACCACTTCTTGTCGTGGCAGCGCATGCAGGTCGTCTGCAGGTCCTTGACGCCGGGCTGCACGTGCGGCTTGCCCTTCCAGTCGGCCGTGTGGAACTTCGGCCGGCGCTTGGCGTCGGTCATGTGGCACTTGATGCCGCAGTCGCCCGAGGCCATGACGCCCTGGGGACCGTGCTGCAGAGCGTGGCAGCTCCAGCACTCCTTCATGCCCGGGATCGTGGTCCCCTCGGGCTGGTGCGGGAACTTGCTGTGGCACGCGGAGCATTCGTAGAGGATGTGCGCCGCATGGCTGAACTTGATGTTCGGGATCTTGTTGTCCGCGATCCTCGCGTGGCACGGCGTGCAGCTGAGCGAGATGACGGGGCCGGTCGTCTTGATGACGGGCCCTGCCGCAGATGCGAACGCCGGGACCGCGAGGCTGACGAAGATCGCCCCGATTATCACTAGCATGAGCCGTGCGCCGATGCCGGTCGGACGCTGCACGGAGCTACCCCTTCCTTTGTGTCCCTATGCCGACCGGTACAGGAACCGGCCGGCCCTCCCTCACTTGCCGAACCAAGACCTGACGGTAGCGATGATGCTGTAGATCGGATTGGCGGACACGACCTCCGCCTTCTTGTGGATGAGCTTCGTGTACGAACCGAGGGCCACGTCCGCGCCCTCGTGACACGTGGGCATCCCGTTCTTGCCGTCGAGCCTCCCGCTGGCGCCCTTGGCGCACGTCGCCGGAAGGTTCAGCGGGTTCGTCGGCGAGATGGTGCTGGTGGTCGGGATGACGGTGTGTGCGCCGTGGCAGTCCCAGCACGTCGGCGCGTCCCACGCGCCGGCCTTGTAGGCCGCCCCGTGGTAGTAGTCGTTGTAACTGTCCCAGTAGTCCTTGTGGCACCCGGACGTGCCGCACGTCTTCTCGGCGGACGCCCGAAGCGCCTTTCGGCCCGCGGGGTTGTCCTTGAGGACGGCGATCTCGTGCGCCCCGTGGCAGTCGCCGCACAGCGGCTTGCTGGCCGCCTTCGGGTCCGGCGTCTTGTCCGAGCCCGGCCGGCGGGCGTGCGCCCCAGCAAGGAAGTCCAGGTTCGCCTGCCCGTGGCAGTTGACGCACGACTGCTTGGCCACGGCGCGCCAGTCCGAGTTGTCGTGCGGCGACTTGTAGCCGAAGTCCATGTGGCAGCCGGTGCACACGACGCGCCCGTGCGCCGAGGCGTCGTAGATCTTCTGGTCGAGCCAGAAGCTCACGTCGCGGGCGCCCGCGGGGACGATCAGGTTGGGATCGCCGTGGCACACCATGCATCCCGACTTGCCGAACGTCGGCAGGGTGAAGTCGAGCGCCCACGTTCCCAGAGGCGTGGCCGTGACGATCACGGACGGTGAGGCCGGGATGCTTGCGGGGACGCCCGCGGTCTGCCCGAAGGCGACTGCGGGACATGCGGCAGCCAGGGCGAGGCACAGTGCCCCGGCACCCAGCAGCCGCATGTGGAGAGCGCCCCTCATGACGTCGTCAGTCCGCTTCGGCCGCGGCCGGGCCGTGATCGTCGGCATGGTGGTACGCGTTCGGATCGATCTGCAGCTCGCGCAGGCCGAAGAAGTCGAGCGTGCAGGGGAAGTCGATGAACGCGGCGAGGTAGATGTGCACCGTGGTGATGATGATGAACAGCCACGTGATCGAGTAGTGAGCGATGCGCATCCAGGCGCCCGCCATGGCGGTCCCGCCCACGAGCGGGCCGAGCCACCAGCCGACCAGGAGGAAGCGCGGCGAGTAGCCGAAGATGATCGGCTGCATGATCAGCGACAGGCCGGTGAAGCCCTGCAGGACCATCAGCACGCCGAACGCGTCGTACGCCAGCTTCTGCATGACGTTGTACTTGGCGACGTGGGGCTTGTTGTTGCTGAAGTACGTGTAGTAGGCGACCACGCCCAGCAGGCTGGCGAGGTCCTTCTTGCCGACGGCGAACTCTCTCCAGTCGCGGTCCTTCGAGAAGAAGGCGTACCAGAGCCGCCAGAAGAAGTTCAGTCCTACGATGACCATCGCCACGTAGTGGATGTAGCGCATCGGCGTCCGGTCGAAGGCCGGGAACCGGATCAGAAGACCGGTGACGCCCAGGATGATCATCATCACCAGGTGCTGGAAGTGGATGATCTTCGGGAGGGCGGGTGCCCGCCAGTCGTGCTTGGGCCAGATCTGCTGGATCCACATCTTCTTGAAGCGGCCCGTCGGGATGCTGACCCCGAGATGGACCACGAAGAAGACGATGATCACAAGGATCCACAATGACAAGAACACCACGTCGAGCCAGACGTTCAATTCGGCCAGGTTCAGTGCCCACACCCCCTGAAGCGTTGCGCGTCCGGGCGGCTGCCGGGCCGTTGTCGGACGCCCCTACCATGCACGAAGAGCCGCGGCTTGCGTCCCCCTGACGTTCCGCTGGCGCGGAGGGTGACGAAGCCGTTCCCGGACGTCTTCGAGAGCAAAGCTAGCAGTAGCTGCCCGGCTCGGCTCCAACCATATGGTTCGCCCCGCAGGGTGTCAAACCTGCATTGCCGGGTGAAGTCCGGGCGGTCGCGTGCGTGGCCCTCAGACGTCGTCGATCTCGGCGCGGGCCGTCCACCGCAGGCCGGCGCCGGTCCACGCCGCCTCCGCAGCCGCGGCGGCAGAGGGCTCGAGGCGCATGGCGATGCCGCACAGCGACCCGAGCTCGCGGGGGGCCGGGATGGGCGTCACTTCGACGGACGCCTCCCGCAGCACGGTCTCGGCGGCGAGTGCGTCGTGCGTGGTGGCGAACCCGTAGACCGCGAACGCGCGCGGGGTGCGCGCCGTCACGACAGGACCTGCCGAAGGGCGTCCAGCACCGCGTCGACGTCCGCGTCCGTGTTGCCGAGACCCAGGCCGAGCCGCACGGTGCCGGTCTCGAGCGTCCCGATGGTGCGGTGCGCCCACGGCGCGCAGTGCAGACCCGAGCGCACCGCGATCCCGAACCGGCGGTCGAGCTCGAACGCGATGCGGTCAGGCGGTGCCGAATCCGACACGATGCTCGCCACGGGTACCGACTCGTCGGACGGCCCGGGCCCGATGAGGCGCACGTGGGGTGTCTCCAGCAGGCCCTCCCGGAGTCGCTTCGCCAGGCGGCGTTCCCCGGCGCGGATGGCCGGGCCGTCGGCGAGCAGCAGACGGACCGCGGCGCCGAGGCCCGCGATGCCCGGAGTGTTCGGCGTGCCCGCTTCGTAGCGGTCGGGCCGCTCGGTGGGCTGCCCCGCGTCGGTGGACGCGCTGCCTCCCGTGCCGCCCTCGAGGAGCTGCCCGGCCTCGAGACCCGGGCGCAGGTAGAGGATGCCGACACCCTGCGGCCCGAGCAGCGCCTTGTGGCCGGACGCCGCGTAGGCGTCGACGTCGAGGGCCGTGACGTCGACATCCAGGTGGCCGGCGCCCTGCGCGCCGTCGACCAGCACCAGGGCACCCGCGGCGTGCGCGATGTCGGCGATGTCCGCGACCGGCTGGACGGCACCGGTCACGTTGGACGCGTGCTGGCAGACCACCGCGCGCGTCGGCGCCTGGGCCACGGCGCGCTCGATCGCGTCCGCGTCGACGACGCCTGCGGCGTCGGCATGGACGTAGTCGACCGTCACGCCGCGTTCGGCGAGCACGTGCAGGGGGCGCGTCACCGCGTTGTGCTCCATGGACGAGACGACGACGCGGTCGCCGGGCTCGATGAGGCCCTTCAGCATGAGGTTGCACGCCTCGGTGCAGCCCGAGACGAAGAAGAGGTCGCGTTCGTCGGGCACCCCCAGGAGCTTGGCGCAGTCGCGGCGCGCCTCGAAGAGCACCCGCGACGCGGCAAGCGCCATGCCGTAGGTGCCGCGACCGGGGTTGGCTCCGGCATGCTCCATGGCGTCGACCATGGCGTCGAGAACCGACGGGGGCTTCGGCCATGAGGTCGCGGCGTGGTCGAGGTAGACCAGAGGCCTCGCGCGATCGCTCATGCCGGCACCATCAGTGGCCGCCTCCGGCCATCATCTCGACGGCGTGTTCGAGCTGGTCGGCGATGAAGCCGAAGGACTCGCGGACCGCCTTCTCGCTGCCCGGCAGGTTGATGATGAGCGTGCTGCCTCGCAGGGCGGCGACGCCGCGGGAGAGCACAGCGCGGCCGGTGACCTTCAGGCTCTCGGCCCGGATGTGCTCCGCGATGCCGGGCACGAGGCGCTCGGCGACGGCGAGCGTCGCCTCAGGGGTGATGTCGCGCGGCCCGAGCCCGGTGCCGCCGGTGGTGAACACGACGTCCGCACGGTCTTTGTCGGCCATCTCGACGATCGAGACGGCGAGCGACTCCTGGTCGTCCGGGCATACGTGATAGTCCACGACGACCCACCCACGGGCCTCGGACAGCGACGCGAGCGCCTTGCCCGACGTGTCCTCGCGCGTCCCCTCGTGGCAGCTGTCGGACGAGGTGATGATGCCGATCCTGAGGTCAGCCACCGTCGCTCACTCGCCCTTCGCGCGGGCGCGGGCGGACGCGGGCGCGCACGCCTCTCCGGCAGCGGCGGCCTCGGCCGCCTTCTCGGCCGCGGCGGCCTCACGCAGCTTCTCGGCCGCCTTCTCCGCCTCGAACTCCGCGATCGCCTCGGGCGGCGTGCGGTCGCACGTGCCGTCGCCCAGAGAAAGCGCCGTGACGGTGTCGCCGACGCTCACGGGCCCTTCGACCCTGACGACCGCGAACAGCCCCTCCCGGGGCATGACGCAGTCGCCTGCCTGGTAGTAGATGGCGCACTTGGTGTGGCAGACCTTGCCGATCTGACTGATCTCCAGACGCACGTCGCCGATGGCGAGCGTCGATCCGACCGGAAGGGCCAGCAGGTCGATGCCCTTCGTCGTGATGTTCTCGGCGAAGTCGCCGGGGCCGACATCGAGCCCGGCCGCGACCATCTTGTCGATGGACTCCTGCGCGAGCAGGCTGACCTGCCGGTGCCAGTCACCGGCGTGCGCGTCGCCCTCGAAGCCGCGGTCCACCACGAGCGTCCCCTGGACGCCGGGGGTCTTTCGCATGGTCTTTCGCTCGGAGAGGTTCACCGACACGACGGTGCCGGGACCGGGTAGCTCGCTCACGCTTCGTCCTTCCCGCGCGTCCATGTGCCGGACCGGCCGCCCTCTTTGGAGAGGAGCTTGACGTCGGTCACGACCATGCCGCGATCGACGGCCTTGCACATATCGTACAGCGTCAGG
>CAZHMA010000007.1:0-27406 GCA_964533555.1 uncultured Eubacteriales bacterium | reverse complement strand
GACAGCGCGGAATGAGAGCGGTTCGGGCACGTGCTTAGAGACGATGGTGACGGTGGCGCCCTTGGCCTTGTGGAACTCGATGACGTCCGTCAGGTCCACGTCCGTCAGCGCATCGCCCGAGATGACGATGAACGGCTCGTCGCCGATCAGCGCCTGGGCGTTCTTGACCGAGCCCGCAGTGCCCATCGGCTTGTCCTCGACGGCGTACTCCAGAGAGACGCCCCACTCCTCGCCGTCGCCGAAGTAGTCGCGGATCACCTGCGGCATGAACTGCAGGGTCGCCACGACCTCTTCGATCTTGTGCCAGTGGCACAGGCCCACGATGTGCTCCATCACGGGCCGGTTGACGATCGGGACCATGGGCTTGGGGCGCAGGCTCGTCAGGGGCCGCAGGCGCGTGCCCTCGCCGCCCGCCATGATGACCGCTTTCACAGGTACTCCTCCCGCGCCGTGGGCCCGCGCTCGCGGGCGCTGCACCGATCAGTCGTGCGTGTGCTCCTCGGCACGGGCGGCCTCATCGGCGAGTACCGCCCGGTACTCCCGCCGGGCCAGGACCGTGTACTGGATGGCGGCGCTCACGGACAGGACGACGCCGGCGAAGACGATGTAGGCACCCAGCGGGCGGGACCCGCCGAGCACGAAGTGGATCGGCCCAAGGACGACGCGGGCCAGTTCGGGCACCGGGATCCAGAGGGTGTTCCACACGAGCCCCGCGAAGCCCGCCATGAGGACGAACGTCGTCACCTTGCCCGTCATCGTGACGGCGAGCCGGCGGCCGTGGCGCTCCAGCACCCACGCGCCGTACAGCAGGTACACGTCGCGTCCGACGAGCAGCAGAAGCAGCCAGAGCGATATGCGCCCCACGGTGTAGAGGCCGATGAGCGCCGCGGCGATGAGCAGCCGGTCGACGAGCGGGTCGATGATCTTGCCGATGTTGGTCACGCGACCGGTCCGTCGCGCGATCATGCCGTCGAGCCAGTCCGTCGAGGCGGTCACGACGAACAAACCGAACGCCAGGTCATCGTTGCCGCCGTATACCAGCGCCCAGTAGAAGAACGGGATCAGAACGAGGCGAAGGACCGTGATGACGTTCGCGATGGAGAACACGTCGCGGCTGTGGTCGGCGGCACGCCCGGCAGCGGCCGCGGACTTCGCGACGGGTGCGGCGGACGTACCGGTCCCCTCTACCACCAGTTCCTCCTTCGGAAGACCCACAGCATCGCCACGACGATGGCGAGCATGAAGACCATGACCGCCGCGAACGACCACGTCGCAGTGGTCGGGGGCCACATCCCCACCGTGATGTTCATCCCGTATATCCCCGACAGCAGGGTCAGGGGCATGAAGATGGTCGCCACGACCGTGAGCTGCTTCATGATCTGGTTCATGCGGTTGTTCACGGCCGACAGGTAGATGTCCATGGCACCGGAGGCGACATCGCGGTAGGTCTCGACGGAGTCGACGACTCTGGCGAGATGGTCGCCGATGTCCTGGAAGTACATGTACGTGTCCTGGGAGATGAACTCGGTCTGCCGCGCCATCCCCCGCACCACGTCACGCTCCGGGCCGACGGTCTTGTGCAGCGCGATGAGCAGGCGCTTCATCGCATAGAGATGGTGAAGGTCCGCATCGCTCGCCTGCTCCAGCAGCCGGTCCTCGATGCTGTCCAGCTGATCGGCGACGTAGTCGACCGCGGGGAAGATGTCGTCCACAGCACGGTCCAGAAGCGAGTGGAGCGTCCACTCCTCGCCGCGGCACAGGATGTCGTCCGCGGACTGCGCCACGTCGTCCACCACGTGCATCGGATCACGGTGCGACGTCACCAGGAAGCCCGAGCCGAGGAAGATGTCGAGCTCTGAGTACGTGATGCCGTCGCCTTCGACGAGGCTGGGCAGAACCCAGACGATGAACATCGACCCCGGATAGGAGTCGATCTTCGGTCGCTCGGGGAAGTCGAGGCAGTCCTCGATGGCGAGCGGGTGCAAGTCGAACTCGACAGCGATGGGCGCGAGCGCTTCGGCGTCAGGCTCGAGTACGTCCACCCAGACGGTCCCGGTCTCACGAGCGGCCTGCAGGTCGCCGATCCCCCCGGAGCGTGCGGTCTTGCCATCCATCCAACGAACCGTGATCGTGGCCGGCATCTTTCGCACTCCCCCTCGCGTCGCGCTCGACGGGGGCCCGGCAGCGGCCCCGTCCGCACGCTCACATTATGCACGAGGCGCGCTCCTCATCCACGCCGTGTCCGCGCGCCGCGGTGCTACGATTCGTCTCGAGAGGCGCCGGTCCGCCGCGGCGGACGCGGCCGGGGTCCACGCCAGGGAGGCGGCCTGTATGCACTGCGCGTCGTGTGGAGCGGCACTGGAGCCGGACAGCTCGTTCTGCGGGTCCTGCGGGGCGCCCGTCCCCGCGGCCGCCCCAGGGACCGCCGCGCCGCCGCAGCCTCTGCCCGACGCTTCCGCCGCCACGGTGCCCATGCCGGTCGCGGTCGAGCCGCCACCAGTGGCGGCGCCGGTCTATGCTCCCCCGCCGCAGGCCGCCTATTCCGCGCCGGTCACCGCCGCCCCGCCGAAGAGGGGTCTTTCGACGGGGGCGGTCATCGGGATCGTCGCCGGCGTGCTCATCCTGCTGCTCCTTCTGTGCGGAGGCGGGTTCGTCGCGTACCGCGCGTTCTTCGCAGGCCGCTCCCCCGCCCCGGCGGCCGCGCCGCCATCGAAGCCCTCCGCGCCGAAGGGCTCGACGAGCGCGACGGAGGCGGCGCCCGTCGCCGCTCCTTCCGACGCTGTGGTCACTGAGGCGGAGGCACGCGACGTCGTGAACCAGTTCCTCACGCTGCGGGCGGCGGGTGACATCGAGGGCTCCAAGGCGCTGTGCACGCAGAAGATGCTGACGGGCCCCGACGCGGACTTCGTCAACGACAAGTACTGGAACCCGGACAGCTGGGAACTCACCAAGTTCACGCCGGACCTCATGTACATCCACGTGACGTCGATGGGCGTGTGGCCCTCGGGTCGCGAGGCGACGATCTTCCAGGTCTACCGCGAGCCGGAGAGCGGCAAGGTCCTCATCGACGGCTTCCTGGATCCCGAGATGTTCCCGGAGCTGGTCACGCCGTAGGAACTACGGCAGGACGCCGGTGGGATGGCAGTTGAGGCAGAGGTCGTCTGCCGTCTCGACCACCATCAGAGGATTCTCCGTCTCATGCGGGAAGTTCTGGAAGCGCGGGTTGTCGACCGTGACGCTTCCGTCCTCACTCGTGAACGTGACGGGCAGCGCGTCCGCCAGGCCCGAGGATGACAGCGTCCCCACGTCCCGCGAGTCCTCGTGACACTGCTGGCAGATCGGAGCGTGGCCCTGCTGACCGCTGGCTCCGACGGTCCGCGGATACGGCATCAGGTAGCCGCGGTTCTCCGGATAGTTGACCGGGTCCACCCATGGGTTCCCCGGGCGGTTCCAGCCTCCCATGCCGCCAAGGACGGTCAGCCCCGTGGGATCCGCGCTGGCCAGGAGGGCGACGTTGCCGTAGTTGAACGGCACCCCTGTGGTCGAGGCCACGCTGTCGACGGGGTGGTTGTGCACAGCGGTCGCCGAGGACCGGCCCGCATGGCACGCGAGGCACCAGTCGGAGCCGTAGACCGCCACGGGCGTGGAAGCGCCGCCCGGACGCTGCTTGAGCAGCTTGCTCGACATGGTCACGTGATGCCGCCGGCTCGTGCGCTGCCACTTGATGGTCGTGCGTTGCCGGTCGCCCACGAAGTCGGCGACGACGTTCGTGTTGTGCGGACTGTGGCAGTCGTCGCACGACAGCGTCCCATCGACGCCTCCGAACGCCATCGTGGCGGGGCCGCCGTCTATGGCGCCGCCCGGCACGACGTTGGTCGTGTCGATGCTGTGCCCGCCGCCTACCGTGGCCTGGTGCTGGGTGATCGCCCCGTACACACCGTATCCCTGCGTGCCGTCATGGCACGTGAAGCACGTGGCGGTGACCGTCGCTCGCGGCAGGAGCCTGAATGTCGATGGAGAGTCGTGGATCGTGTGGCAGAGTTCGCACCGCGCGCTCGATCCCGTGTACGCGGCCCCGGTCTGGATGTAGTTCCCGTGTGGGCCTTGCCCGTGCCCCGGAGCGCCGGCCGCGTAGTGGCAGACGCCACAGAGGCCCTCGACCAGACCGGCATGGCAGCTGTTGCACGACGCGCTTCTGCCGCCGCCGTGTGTGACCGGCGCCCCCGGCGTGATGGGAGGCGTCCCGGTCGTCTCCTGATAGGCGAATGCCGCGGGAACGACCGCGAGCAGCCAGATGACGAGAACGAAGGTGATGGATACTGCGACCCTGCGCACTGAGATCCCCCGATCCTCAATGCGGCGCGAGGACATCGCGCCTCATGCGCATCCTACCAGTACCGGATCGCGAGCCAAAACCGGAAGTCCCCGCGGCGGCCTCTAGTCCGGCAGCAGGTCCTTCATCTGCTTCTGGATGATCTCCGCGGCCTTCTTCGGCGCGACGCGCGTGAGCCTGTCGAGCATGGCGGCGTCCGAGCCCACCATCACGCGGAAGGCGTCTCTCTCCATGGCGTCGATGATGATCTGCGCGGCGGTATCGGGGGCGGTCATCTTGAACTGCGACGCCTTGCCGTCCGCGGTCGACTCCTCGACGCTCATCCCCACGCCCGAGTTCTTGCTGATGTCCGTGGCGATGGCGCCGGGGAACGCGACGGTGACCGTGACGTTGGTTCCGATGCACTCGGCGTAGAGACCCTCGGTGAGCAGCTTGACCGCGGCTTTCGAGGCGCCGTAGACCGTCTGCCCGGGGACCGGGCAGAAGCCGCCCATGCTCGAGATGTTGAGGATGTGGGCGACCGGCCGCTCGAGCAGGACGGGCAGGAACGTCTTGGTCATGTACACGACGCCCCAGAAGTTCACGTTCATGACGCGCTCGATGGCGTCATATCCCAGGTCCTTGAGCCGCACGAACGGCTGGATGATGCCCGCGCAGTTGATGAGCCCGTCGACCTGACCGTGCTTGGCGATGACGCTCGCCGGCAGCGCCTCGACCGAGATCCGGTCCGTGATGCTGAGCACGTGGGTGGACAGCCTCTCGGCGTTCCCCCCGGCCTTCGAGACGGTCTCAGCCAGCCCCGCCTCGCTGATGTCGACCGCGGCTACCCGCGCCCCTTTGCCGAGCAGGCTGAGAACGAGTTCACGGCCGATGCCGTTGCCCCCGCCGGTCACGACGATCGTCTTGCCCGATACCTTCACGATGGTCCTCCTCACGCGGGGCTGCCGGGCCCGGCGCCTCTTGCGTCCGCCGTCCGCGGACCCTGACGATGCGAGAAGGCTAGCACACAGCGGGCACGGTCCCGGAGCACGGACACGACACGGCGGGTATCCTGTGTACTCACGCGACACGATGATGCCGCGCGTGCCGGCCGAGTGAGGATCGAGGTTCGCCCAGGTGGCCTATCTGCTCGGATGCGAGAGTGTCCGTCTGGAGTACTCGACGAAGAAGGTCTTCGACGCGGTCACGCTCGGGATAGACGAAGGCGACCGGATCGGCATCGCCGGGGGCAACGGCGACGGCAAGTCGACGCTGCTGTCACTGCTCGCCGGCATCGTCCAACCGGACGACGGCCGCGTCATCCGGCGCGGCGGCACCACGGTGCGCATGCTCGAGCAGAGCGATTCGCTCGATCCGGACTCGTCCGTGGCGCACGCGGTCGTCGGGGACGCGGCCGAACACACGTGGGCGTCCGACGCCCGGGTTCGCGCCGTCATCCGCGGGCTCATCGCGGACATCCCGTGGGACGCGACGATCAGCGAGCTGTCGGGGGGCCAGCGGCGTCGGGTCGACCTGGCCCGTGTGCTCATCACGGACTGCGACGTGCTCATGCTCGACGAGCCCACGAACCACCTCGACGTCCACGCCATCGCGTGGCTGGCCGACCACCTCAAGAACCGGTGGCCTGCGAAGTCCGGTGCGCTCCTCGTCGTCACCCACGACCGCTGGTTCCTGGACGAGGTCTGCCTGTCCATGTGGGAGGTGCACGACGGGCGGGTCGACCAGTTCGAGGGCGGGTACTCGGCCTACGTGCTTCAGCGCGTCGAACGCGCGGAGGCGGCCCGGACGGCCGAGCAGAAGCGCCGCAACGTCATGCGCAAGGAGCTCGCGTGGCTCTCGCGGGGGGCTCAGGCGCGCTCCACGAAGCCGAAGTTCCGCGTCGAGGCCGCGCGCACGCTCATCGCCGACGAGCCGCCGGTGCGGGACTCCATCGAGCTGAAGCGGACCGCGATCTCCCGCCTCGGCAAACAGGTCGTCGACCTCGTCGACGTCAGCGAGCGCTTCGGCGACAAGACGGTCATCGACCGGGTCACCTGGCACATCGGCCCGGGAGACCGGATCGGCATCCTGGGCGAGAACGGATCGGGCAAGACGACGCTGCTGAACGTCATCCAGGGCTCGCTCGAGCCGACCGGCGGACACGTCAAGATCGGCAAGACGGTCAAGTTCGCCGTCCTGTCGCAGCATCTCGACGAGCTGAACGAGCTCGGGGCATCCCGGGTCCGGGAGGTGCTGGCCGGCTACAAGACACGCTACGACTTCGACGGCAAGGAGCTGACCCCCGCCCAGCTCCTGGAGCGTCTCGGGTTCGAGCCCGTCCAGCTGTCCGCCTACGTGAAGGACCTGTCGGGCGGCCAGAAGCGCCGCCTCCAACTGCTGCTGATCCTCCTGGACAAGCCGAACGTGCTGATCCTGGACGAGCCCGACAACGACCTCGACATCGACATGCTGGCCGTCGTCGAGAGCCTGCTGGACACCTGGCCCGGGTCGCTGCTGCTCATCACCCACGACCGCCACCTGATGGAGCGCGTCACGGACGACCAGTTCGCGCTGCTCGACGGGAAGATCCGCCACGTCCCGGGAGGGGTCGACGAGTACCTGCGGCTGGTCGACTCGCGGGAAGCGGTGCCGACGAAGCCGCAGGGCACGGCGAAGGTCGCGCAGCAGCCGGTCGGCGGGTCGGACGTCACCGGCGCGGCCACGCTGTCGCGATCCGACGAGTACCGCATGAAGAAGGAACTCGCGTCCGCCGAGCGCAAGCTGGAGACGCTCGGGACGAAGGCGGATGCGCTGCGCGTCGAACTGACCGAGTCGGACCCCTCCGACTACGAGGCCCTGCTCGAGGTCCAGGGGCGGCTGCAGGCGGTCGAGCAGCAGATCTCCGAGCTTGAGGACGAGTGGGTGCGGCTCTCGGAGTGCCTTTCCTGAGCTACGCCTCGTCGAAGGCCTTCTGCAGGTCCGCGATGACGATCTTCTTCATCTTGAGCATCGCGTCCATGGCGGCCAGCGCCTTCGTCTTGTCAGGAGCGCCCAGCAGCTCCCCCATCTGACGGGGGACGATCTGCGAAGACAGGCCGAACCTGTCCTTGAGCCAGCCGCACTGCTCCGCCTCCGGGACCGCCGACAGCCGCGTCCAGTAGTAGTCGACCTCGGCCTGGTCTTCGCACTCGACGTAGAACGAGACGGCCTCGCTGAAGGTGAAGACCGGCCCGCCGTCCAGGGCCATGAACCTCTGGCCGGCAAGCTCGAAGACGGCCGTCAGGACCCGGCCCAGCATCTGGTCCGCGCCGGGGACGTCCATCCCCTTCTCGTAGCGGGCGATGCTGATGATCCTCGAGTCCCCGCGGGAGTGCGGCGCACCGTTGAAGAGCGAGACGTAGAGGCCGATGGCCTCCTCGGCATCCTTGTCGAACCACAGGCATGGGACGATCTTCTGAGTGCTCATGTTCGCGTCGACACCTTTCGGATGGTCCGTACGACGCCGTTCGGCCGATCCCCGTCTTCGCTACTCGGAGCCGTCGCCCGGCTGCTGGATGCCGATGCGGTTTCCTTCGGAGTCCTTGAAGAACGCGACCCAGCCGACCATCGGACCCATGAACCGCTTCTCCTGCAGGATCTCGCCGCCCGCCCCGCGAACGCGTGCGATCATGCCGTCGATGTCCCCCATCGCGCCCAGATAGACGGTCGGTCCGTCCATGCTGGGGCTGCGATCGCCGACGTACAGATCGAATGCCACGGTCATGTCGTCGGACGGCTGGGCGCCGGGCTCACTCGGAGCCCCGGGGAGGGCGATACCCTCCATGCCCGGCATCTGAGTGACGGGCACGCTCAGCACATGCGCGTAGAACTTCGAGGCCCGGACCAGATCGGTCGCGGGGATGTCGGCCCAGACGATGATGTTCGCCATGACGTCCTCCTGGTCAACGGTGTGCCAGACACCGGTTTGTACCCGCCCCGACACGAGATGCCGGCTCGGGGAGGTCGACAGCGTCTCAGCCGGTGATCTCGACAGGCGGGCAGTCCTTCTGAGGTCCGACCCAGACCTTCCCGTCCTCGACCTTGCTCTCGTACGCACGGATCGGCCGGGGATGCCGCACCATCTTGGTCACGGACAGTGCCGCGCCCTCCCAGTCGGTCCACCGGAGAACGGCGCCGTTGCGCAGGTCGTACTGCGAGTGGTGCAGGGGGCAGGTCACCACGCTGCCCTCGAGGACGCCGCGCGCGAGGTGCCCGCCGAGGTGCGCGCAACGGGCATCCGTCACGAAGAACTCACCACCGACGCGCGCGACCAGGAACTCGTGCCCCTCAAGGTCGACCTGCCGCATCACACCATCCTCGAAGCCCTCCGTGCCGGTCAGTTCGATGAAGTCCGCCACCGTGTTCAACTCCTCTCGCCCCCCGTATGCTTCCCGCGAGGCGGCGCGCTTACACGTACAGAGACCCGTCACGCGTGTGCATGGCTCCGGGGACCCTCAGGCCGCGGCCGGCCTGCGCGCCGACGCCGCGATCAGACCCGCGCCGATGGCGAGCGCGAAGTAGTCGATGGTGATGATCGCGACCTCGAAGCGGTACTCAAGCCCGACCCCGTAGGCGAACGACATGATGACGAGCGCGAGTATCGCCAACACCGCGGCCCCCGACAGCACCAATCGCGCGGACCGCTCAAGCCGCGCATGCCGGAGCGTCAGGGCGAACGCGCCGAGCGACAACGCCATGGTCAGGTACCCGAGGTTCTCGAGCGCGATGAAGAACCCGTGCGGGTTGTACTGCGAGAGCGCCACCACGTCGGCGGCCTCCCGGGAAAGAAGCGCGGGCTGGATCGTGTAGATCTGCATGAAGTAGTCGATCGCGAGCACCGCGAAGGAGGTAACGGCGAGACTCAGCCCGACGCTTCCCCACACCCTCGCGGCGGGTCGAGCGCACTCGTTCAGGCACACGGCCATGATGAGGAACGCCAGCGTCATCAGCAGCGCCAGATACATCCAGATGAAGTCGCGAGGCACGAACTGGCTTGCGCCCGCGAACGGATACGACAGGGCGGCATCCGCCGCGGCGAACGGACCCGTCCGCGGAGGGGTCGTCGCTGCTGTCGCGAAGGTGACGATGGCCAACACGGACGTCGTCAAAGCCGACCAGAACAGCGCGCGGCGTGGCGTCTCGGACCTTTGGGTCGAGGCGGACCCGTTGACGTGCACCTATGCCTCCTGCCGGTCGAGCGCCGCCTGCGCAGGCGACACCGATCCTGCCGTCTCGAGCAGGTCGCGCAGCGAAGTCCAGATCCTGCGCTCCTGCCTGTCGCCCACCCACTTCACGACCGGCGACAGCAGCTTCATGGCGCCGGACACGCGGACGTGCCAGACCCAAGACATCCGGGTCGCGTCCCCGACCGGCTCGAACGTGAGGTCGCCGTCGATGGACATGCCCTCGATCGAGGAATGCGAGCCGAGCCGATGCGGCCGCTCGAACGTGGTGAACTCGATCGTCATGGGGACGTCGCGCCTCCCCTGGTGCATCACCGCACTGAAACGCGTGCCGAGCCCGATGGGCCCGTCGGTGACCTGCACCGCCGAGAGCATCTCGTGGTTGTACCGCGGTTCGTTGCACTCGTCGGCCACGAAGTCGAACACCGATCCGACAGGCCGGTCGATGATGATCGAGCCCTCTATCCGGGCCATCTCGTCGTTTCCCTTCTCGCGTGTCAGACCGTGAGCTCGCGAGCCCACGTCTCGATCTTCGCCCAGTCGCGTCCATCGCCCTCGACCACGTGTCCGCCGAACGCCCGGAACGCCCACAGGGCGAGCCAGAACGTGTCCTTGGGCGACGGCCCCCGGCCCTCGAAGTAGCCCTCCGCCGACGGGCGCACGATCGCGCGCGCCGCGTCCAGGTAGGCGCGACGCTTCGCCGTCTCGCTCTCGTCGGTACCGCAGTTCATCGCGTGCACGCAGAACACGGCCACCGGGATGCCTCCCAGCACGTCCTTGTTCGCGGACGCGAACTCGACGGCCTCCGGCAGCCACGTGCCGCCGTTGACGGCGCTGCCGAGCACCACGGCCTCGTATCCGTCGAGGTCCGACGCCTCGCCCACCGGCTTCACGTCCACCACGTGGCCCATCGACGCGAGCGTCTCACCCAGCTTCTCGGCCACCCCGGTCGTGGAGCCGTTGCGCGTGGCGTACCCCACCAGCACCCGCCTACCCATCGCCGATCCCTCCCCATACGTGGTCGCACGAGCGGTCACCTCTGATGCCGGGCCGCCCGTTCCGGCGACGCAGCCCGTCGTCCCCAGCAGCAGTCCCGTCCCCGCAACGGCCCCCGCCACCAGGAACTCGCGTCGCGTCATCGATCCCGTCAACTCTCAGTCCTCCCTCGCGCACGTTCGCGTCGTTTCGTGCTACCCTAACGGTGTTAGGCTCTCCGCGCCGCAGTATGGACCCTAACAGTGTTAGGGTCAAGCCTGATGTTAGGAGCGGTCCATGACGACCTCGCGCAAGCGCACGACTCCCCTGAGCAAGGACGAGCTCTTCACCACGGCACTGCACATCGTGGATGCGGAAGGTCTCGACGCGCTGTCGATGCGCCGACTCGCGGCGGCCGTCGGCGTCGAGGCGGCATCGCTCTACCATCACATCCCGAGCAAGGACGCGCTCATCGACGGGATGTTGGTGAAGATGCGCGGCGAGATGGACGTCCGCGCCCCCTACCCCGAGGACATGGTCGACCTGTTCGAGATGATCTTCCTCGAGTACTACCGGATGCTCGCGGCCCACCCGAATCTCGTCATCTACGCCGGGCGACGCGTCGAAGGCGATCCGGAGGTCAGCGGCCTGGAGGCCCTCACGATGATGGGCTTCCCCGAGTCCGACGCCGTCGAGCTGTGGCAGTCGCTCATCGCCTTCTGCGCGGGCTACTCGCTGTTCAGCTCGAGCCGGGCCGAGACCGACACGCGCGAGCTGCCGGCCGGTCTGGCCGACCGCATGGGTCGATGGGACGACGCGACGGTGTCCAAGACGCTTCGGGCGATCCTCCGCAGCTACGCCGACAAGCGCCTCCCGGCGGCCTAGGCGACGCGCCCTCGTGCGGACCCGGCCCGCGGGGGGCGGTGACCCGAGCCCTCGGGCGGCCAGCTGCACCACATCGGGATCGGCAGGGCGCACAGGCACGCGCCGATGACGTTGCTGGTGACTGATCTCGATGTCCGCGTGATAACGGAAGAGGGTGAGGTGCTGAGGCACCTCACCCTCGATCCGACCAGGAACTATCAGTCCATCGGTGGGCCAGAAGTGTCCACTATGTCCTGACACATCTGTCCACGATGTCCTGAGACATCACATGGTCGGGCTGACAGGATTTGAACCTGCGACCCCTTGACCCCCAGTCAAGTGCGCTACCAAGCTGCGCCACAGCCCGTTCGTGTCCGCCGCACCGTGCGCGGCGAGCAGGTCGCTATGCTACGACGAGCGCGCGCCGCGGGCAAGCGGTCGTCTGAGGCCCTACTCCCCGGGACCGCCCGTGACTCCACCGCGGTACTGCAGGACGGTGATGTCCTCCACCGTGATCAGGCCGTCGCCGACCATGACCTTGAAGACCTCGACGAGCGCGGCGATGCGGAAGTCGGCGTCGATCACCTGGACGACGACGGGCAGGTCGCTCGAGTAGCGCAGCGCGTGCTTCGCGTGCTCCCGGCTCGTGGCGCCGAAGCCCTCGACACCGCGCAGGACCGTGGCTCCGGAGCATCCGGCCGTCCTGGAGGCGGCCACCAACGCCGAGTAGAGCGGCTGGCCGTCGTACATGTCCTTCTCGCCGATGTAGGCCGAGAGCTTCTTGGCAGGTCCCTCTTTGAGCATCGCTAGCGCCCCTTCAACATCGTGGTGAGCCGGTCGAGGAGCGCGGCCGCGACGGCGCGCTTGTCCATCAGTGGCAGCGCCTCGTCGCCCGCCGCGTCGACGAACACGACGCGGTTGGTGTGGCCGTCGAACCCGGCCCCCGGCATCGAGACGTCGTTCGCGACCACGAGGTCGAGGTTCTTGCCCATGAGCTTGCCGCGCGCGTACGCGACGAGATCGCCCGTCTCAGCGGCGAAACCCACGAGCACGCGACCGGCCTTTTCGCTTCCGAGCGCGGCCAGGATGTCGTCGGTGCGCTCCAGCGCCACGCTCTCCGGCGCGGTGTCCTTCTTCAGCTTGCCCCGGGCCGGCTCCGCTGGACGGAAGTCGGAGACCGCGGCCGCCATGACCACCGCGTCGCATTCGGCGTAGGCCGCGAGCACGGCGTCACGCATCTCCGAAGCCGTCTCGACCCGCACGCACCGCGCACCGAACGGGTCCGGCAGTGATGTGGGCCCGCTGACGAGGGTCACCGTGGCGCCGCGGCGCACCGCCTCCTCAGCCACCGCGTAGCCCTGGCGGCCACTCGAGCGGTTGCCGATGAAGCGGACGGCGTCGATGGGCTCCCGCGTCGGCCCGGCGGTCACGAGCAGCCGCACGCCCTCGAGCGAGCGGGCCCGTCGCAGGGCGTCCAGTGCCGCGGCGACGATCTGGTCGACGGCCGCAAGCCGGCCTTCGCCGACGTCCCCGCACGCGAGTTCACCGCTGCCGGGGGCCACGAACGAGAAGCCGCGCGCCTCGAGGGCGGCGACGTTGGCCTGCGTGATGTCCTTGCGCCACATGTGCGTGTTCATGGCCGGGGCGATGACGACCGGCGCCTCGGTCGCGAGGACCGTCGTCGTGAGGATGTCGTCGGCGCGGCCGTGGACGAGCTTCGCCATCACGTTGGCGGTACACGGGACGAGGACCATCACGTCCGCCTCTTCGGCCAGCGAGATGTGGTGCACGCGCTGGCTGGGATCGTCCCACAGCGACACCGCGACGGGCTCTCCCGTGAGCGTGCGGAACGTGAGCGGCGTGACGAAGCGCTGGGCGGCGGCGGTCATGACGACCTTCACGCGCACGCCCTCGCGCATGAGCTCGCGGGCGACCTCGCACGCCTTGTAGGCGGCGATGCCCCCTGTCACGCCGATGACGGCGGTCTGTGTCGTGCCTGCCGGGTCCATGCAGGCATGATACCTCGCGGGTCGCGACGAACGGGAACATACCAGGAAGGCCGGCTCTGTCCGCGCCGACTGAGCACCGCCACAGGAAGGACGAACGCATGCTGCCCGATCCCCGTGGAACCGCCCGACCCGACATCCAGATCAAGATCGGCGGCCACGCCGGCTTCGGCATCAAGGCCGCCGGCCAGTCGCTGGCCCGCTGCTTCGTGAACGGCGGGCTGCACACGTTCGACCTCACCGAGTACCCGTCGCTCATCCGCGGCGGACACAACGTGTACCAGGTCCGCGTGTCGCCCGAGCCGATCCACAGCCACGTCGAGCCGGTCGACATCCTCGTCGCGCTCAACCAGGAGTCCCTCGACCTGCACCTGGCGGAGGTCGTGGACGGCGGAGCCGTGGTCTTCGATCCGAAGAGCGTCAGCGCCGACGGCGCCGATACCTCGCGCGTGTGCGTGGTCGAGGTGCCGCTCGACGAGATCGTCACAGCGGCGGGCGGCGTGCCGATCATGCGCAACGTCGCCGCGCTCGGGGCCGTGCTCGGGCTGTCGCGCTACCCGCTTTCCTACCTGACCGACTCCCTGGAGCAGCAGTTCGCGAAGAAGGCGCCCGAGGTCGCGCAGACCAACGTCGCCGTCGCGAGCGCCGGCTACGACCACGGCGCGAACGCTAAGTGCTCGTTCCCCTTCAGGCTCGACCCGCTCCCACAGCCGCCGCGGCGGATCCTGGTCGACGGCAACGAGGCGATCGGCATGGGGGCGCTGGCCGCCGGTCTCGGCATGTACTGCGCGTACCCGATGACCCCCGCGTCGAGCCTGCTTTCGTTCATGGCGGCGCACGACCGCGAGTTCGGGGTCGTCGTGAAGCACACCGAGGACGAGATCGCCGCGATGAACATGGTCGTGGGCGCGGCCTTCGGCGGGGCGCGCGCGATGTGCGCGACTTCCGGCGGCGGGTTCTCGCTCATGGTCGAGGCGTTCGGACTCGCCGGAGTATCCGAGTCGGCCGTCGTGGTGGGGCTGTTCACGCGGCCCGGGCCGGCGACGGGCATGCCCACCTACACCGAGCAGTCCGACCTCAGGTTCGCCCTCCACGCCGCGCAGGGCGAGTTCCCCCGCGTCGTCCTGGCGCCGGGCGACACCACCCAGGCGTTCGAACTGGCGTGGCAGGCCTTCAACCTGGCCGACAAGCTCCAGACGCCCGTGATCCTGCTCGGCGACACCTACCTGCAGGACAACCGCCGGTCCACCGAGCCGTACGACCTCGACGCGGTAGTCGTGGACCGCGGCAAGCTCATCGCGGAGGGCGACACTGCATCCCGGCCCGAGGCTTTGGGAGACGATGGCCTCTACCTCAGGTACAAGGTCACCGAGGACGGCGTCAGTTGGCGCGCGCTGCCCGGAGTCAAGGGTGCATGCCAGGTCGTGAACAGCTACGAGCACGACGAGTACGGCTTCGGCGCGCAGGGTGAGAGCGCTGCCGTCCGCGTGGCGCAGAACGAGAAGCGGGGCCGGAAGCTCGACCTCGCGCGCTCGCTGGTACCGCCGCCGATGCGGTTCGGGGCGGCTCCCAATGAAGCCACCGTCTCCGTGCTGTGCTTCGGCACCGTCAAGCAGCCGCTGATGCAGGCGGTCGAGTGGCTGGCGCGTGACGGCGTCCGCGTGGCGGTCATGCAGGTCGTGACGCTGTGGCCCTTCCCCGCCGAAGACGTGGCCACCTTCCTGGGCACGTCGAAGCGCTCAGCGGTGGTCGAGGGCAACGTGACCGGCCAGCTGGAAGGCCTCGTCCGCCAGGAATGCCTGCTCGGCATCGACGAGCATCTCCACCGCTACGACGGGCGGCAGTTCTCGCCCGAGCAACTCTACCGCTGGCTGAAGGAGGTGGCCGACCGTGCCTGAGGCGAAGGCCTTCGCGACCCCGAACCGGCCGACCTGGTGTCCCGGCTGCGGCAACTACGCCATGTTCACGGCGCTCCGTAAGGCGTACGAGCGCCTCGACCTCGACTTCGAGCACCTGGCGATCGTGTGGGGGATCGGCTGCCACGGCAACGGCGCCGACTTCACGCGCTGCCAGGGCTTCCACGCGCTTCACGGCCGCGCCCTTCCCGCGGCGACCGGCCTCGCCCTGTCGAACCCCGAGCTGACCGTCGTGGTCGAGATGGGCGACGGCGACGGCTACGGCATCGGCATGGGGCACTTCGCCCACTCGTGCCGGCGCAACATCGACCTGACCGTGGTGGCGCACAACAACCAGATCTACGGGCTCACCACCGGCCAGGCCTCCCCCACCACCGAGCACCTCATGAAGACCGTCTCCACCCCGACCGGCGTGCTCGAAGAACCCGTGAACACTGTCGGCCTCGCGATAGCCGAAGGAGCGACGTTCGTGGCGCGGGGTGTCGCCGGCGAGATCGACCACATGACGGATCTCATCGCGCAGGCCGTCGAGCACAAGGGCTTCGCGCTGGTGGACGTCTTCCAGCCGTGCGTGACCTGGAACAAGCTCAACACGACCCAGTGGTTCCGCGACCGCGTCTACAAGCTCGAGGAAGCCGGCTACGACCCTTCGGACAAGGTGCGGGCGTTCGAACTGACGCTGACCACCTATCACGAGATGACCTGCACGCCCGAGGACTGCAGAGTCCCCATAGGCGTCCTGTACCGCGAGGAGGGCCGCCCGACCTACCAGGACGGCCTGCCCCAGTTGGACGGGCCGCTATGGAGGAAGGCGACGGCCCCGAGCGACATCTCGGCGCTCATCGACCGCGCGTAGCCGCGCGCGGACGCGCGGGCGGAGGGTCCCCGAGCGGAGCGCGGGCCGAACGAGGCTCAGGTGGGCTCGATGTCCACGCCGAGCGTGCGCAGGAACACCTCGACCACCGAGGGATCGAACTGCGTGCCCATGCCGGCCGTGAGCTCCGCGACCGCCTCGTCGACCGTGAGCGCGGCCCGGTACGGCCGGTCGGAGACCATGGCGTCGTAGGCGTCGCAGACGGACAGCACGCGCGCCTCCAGCGGGATCTCGATGGCGCGCAGGCCGTCGGGGTAGCCGCTGCCGTCCCACCGCTCGTGATGGTGCCTGACCCATGGCAGCACGGCCCGCTGGGACGTGGACGCCAGGATGCGCTCTCCCAGGGCGGGGTGTTCGGCAACGCGCAGGTACTCGTCGTCGTCGAGCCGCCCCGGCTTTCGCAGGATGTCGTCCGGGATGCCGATCTTGCCCACGTCGTGCATGAGCGCGGCTGACTCGAGCAGCCGCACCCGCTGTTCGTCGATTCCCAGCTCACGGGCGACGAGCACCGCGTGCACCGCCACGTTGCGCGAGTGGTCCTGGGTGGCCGCATCGCGCGCGTCGACGGCGGCCGCCAGCGCGCGAACCGCGCCGATGTGCGACTGCCGCTCCAGCGACTTGATCCTGTCGTCGGCGTCCAACTCGGCCACGACCATGGGGTCGTACACGAGTGCGTGGTCCTTGCCGTGCCGCTTCACCCAGTAGCGCGCCCCGCGGGCGAACCGCACGAGTTCGTCGGCGGTCGCCGCATGCTCCGGGAAGGTGGCGATCCCTATCGAGCCGGTCAGACGGTGCCCGTCGCGCGGCTGGAGGCGCGCCAGCAGCTGCTGGACCTGCAGGCTGACCTTGAGCGCCTCGAGCGCTCCCGCATCGGGCATGATGACTGCGAACTCGTCCCCACCGATGCGGCACACGATGTCGCTGTCCCGGCACGCGGACTTCACCAGCGCCCCGAAGTCCCGCAGCATCTCGTCGCCCACAGGATGGCCGTAGAGGTCGTTCACGCGCTCGAAGTCATCGATGTCCACGACGACGAGGCTGAGCTGCTCGCCGTAGCGCCTCGCCAGGTCGACCTCCAGCTCCAGGCGCTCGTGCATGAACCGCAGGTTGAACAGGCCCGTGAGAGCGTCGGTGACGGCCCGATGCAGCAGGCGGCCGTTCTCGACGGCGACGACCGTGCTGCGCACCACGGTGGAGAGCGCGAGCAGCGTGGTCGCGCCGAGGTAGATCCAGAAGTCCAGCGTCTCCGGCTGCGAACGCAGGCCCATGAACGCGAAGACGGGAACGGCGGCCAGGCCGATCCCGGGGATGATGAGCGCGAGCCTGCGATTGCGCACCGGCTGGAACAGCGGCATGGGCCGCAGGGGCCACTGCTGGGCCGAGCGGCGGATCCTCGACAGCGTCGCGACGAGCAGCAGGTACTGCCCTCCGAGGAGCACGAGGTCGAGCACCCCCCGCTGAAGTGAGGAACCCTCGACGTGCCACGTCACGAGCCACAGCGGCCAGACGGATATGCCAGCGGCGTAGATGCACAGCGACATCACGACCAGACGTTCCCACGGACGCCAGCGCGACACTTTGAACCCGACGAGCGCGGCAACGGTGCCGACGAGCATCGCGAGCCCCCACGTCGGGTACGCGGCGGCGGCGATCCGCTCGACCGTGGGCACATCGGGGACGTTGGCCAGCAGCGGCTTCACCACCGCTTCGAACAGGATCACGAAGGTGACCGCGGCGCCCGAGATCATGTCGAGGGCCCACCGCCAGCGCACGGGAGCCGTCGCGTTCTGGAACTTCGTCATCGACATCAGCATCGCGAAGTATAGGGACGCGGCGAGGATGTGCATGATCTGGAACGGCGCGTACACCGGGGGTGGTCCGGCAGTGTCGCGGAACAGGACCCACCAGATGTAGTAGTGCTCGCTGATCGCCAGGACGAGGTTCGCCCCTGTGAGCAGCAGCCAGATACGCGCCTCGACCCCGCGCGCGCGCCGGTAGACCATCCAGCCGGTCACGACGGTGCCGACGACCGGGACGAGGAACGCCGCCTCGCTGATGAGGAAGCGCGTGATCACGGGAGCGGGGAACCAGTTGGAGCCCAGGTAGATCCCGGACAGCACCACGTAGCCTGCTATGGCCAGCACGACCCCGACGGGTCCGCCGAGGGCGGGGCTCCCGCGCCGGCTCGCAGCAGCGCCGATCGCCAGTGCGGGCGCGTCAGAGGACATCTCGTGCTGCCGCCATCCGCAGGAACACCTCCCCCAGGGCAGGGTCGAACTGCACGCCCAGGTTGAGGTCGATCTCCTGGAGCGCGGCCGCCTTGGACATCGCGTCATGGCTGGTGCGCTCGGAGGTCATCGCATCGTAGGCATCGCAGATCATCAGGATGCGCGCCTCGAGGGGGATGGCTTCTCCGCGCAGCCCGTCGGGGTACCCGGTCCCGTCCCAATGCTCGTGGTGGTGGCGGACCCACGGGAGGACCTCGTCCAGCTTGGTGGACTGCAGGACCCGCTCACCCAGCGCGCTATGTTCGCGAGCGAGCAGCGTCTCCTCGGCGGTGAGCGGCCCCCTCTTGTGCAGTATCCGATCGGAGATGCCGATCTTGCCCACGTCGTGCACCAGCGCCGCGACCTCGAGGAGTGTCGAGGTACGGTGATCGAGATCGAGCTCACGCGCCAGCAGGACGGCGAGCGCCGCCACGTTGCGGCTGTGGTGCTCCATGCCGGGGCTGCGAGCGTCGACCGCGGCCGCGAGCGATCGCACGGTGCTCAGGTGCATGCCGTCCTGCAGGCCCTTGATCCGCTCCTCCGCATCGAGCGCAGTCACGACCTCCGCGTCGTAGAGGACGGCCTGGTTCTTGCCGTGGTACTTCGCCCAGTACTGGGCCCCGTCCGCCATGCGAAGGAGCTCGTCCCGATCCGATGCATGGGCCGGGAAGCCGGCCACGCCGGCCGACACCGTGACCGGGCGGCCGTGCGGTCCGGGTGCCTCGAACATCGACGCGACGACCCGCTCGCATACCTCGAAGGCCTTGTCCGGCGCGGTCGCGGGAAACACGATGCCGAACTCATCGCCGCCCATGCGGCATACGACGTCGGTCCCCCGTACGTTCGAGCGGATCCTGGAGGCGACATCCGCAAGCGTGCCATCGCCCGCCGCGTGCCCGACCGCCGTGTTGACCCGGCTGAAGTCGTCTATGTCGATGACCGCGACCGAGACGTCCTCGCCGAACCGCTCCGCGGTGGAGAGAGCGACCGAGAGCCGGTCGTGGAAGTGCCGGTGGTTGTAGACGCCGGTGAGCGGATCGGTCACCGACCGGTTCAGGAGGTGGCCGTTGTCGACGATCATCAGCAGCGTCCGGGCGACCACCACGCCCACGACGAACGCCGTCGCGACCGAGTACATGCGCAACGCCGGCGCGATGTCGCGGGACTGGTACGCCAGCAACGCGAAGATCGGGATGGCGGTGAGCTCGACGGCCGGCAGGACGACCGTCGCTATCCAGCCCGCCGTGGGCTCGTGCGGCGGCAGCGGAGCCAGATGCCACTCGGTCGCGCGCTCGGTGTGGCGGTAGAGAGCGGCGCCCAGCAGGAGCAGCAGCCCGAGCAGCGACAGCCCCTCCGTGGGCGCGGCCGCGGCCGCACCGCCGAATCCGGCGGCGGACGACGCGTACCACAGCGGCCAGGCCACGAGCGACAGCCCCAGGCACGAAAGGCCCCCGGCGACGAAGCGTTCCCACGACTGCCAGCGCGACGCCCGCCGGCCGACGATGTTTCGGAATGTGCCGACGAGAAGATGCGCGCCGAGCACCGGGTAGAGCCCGGCCATCAGACGCGGCCACGCCGCCACGATCCCGAGCGAGTCGTACCAGGGGATGACCACCCACGCCGCCAGCAGGACCGCGGCGACCACGCTGACCGTCAGCTCGTCGAGCATGTACCGGACCAGGGACACGCCGGACGTATGGCGGACCCTCGTCAGGGTGGCGAGCAGGCCGATGAACACCCCGACCGCTCCGAGGTCGAGCATGGTGGCCAGCGACGGTACATCAGGCCCCTTGGCCTCGACGAACATCGCGTAGCCGGCGTAGTAGGCCTGGCTCGAGGCGATGAGCAGTCCCGCGGCCGACGCCACCCCCCAGAACCGCCGCTCGACCCCGGTGGACCAGCGCCAGGCGAAGGCCACCGCGGCGGCGGCGGCGAGTGCGACAGCCACGAAGACCCACTGCCCGATGAGGTAGCCCAAGCGGTCCGGCACCGGCGCCAGGATAAGGACCAGGAAGACCAGTCCCACGGCGACGATCACGAACCAGGCGATACGCCTGAGTCCGACCGTGTTCAGAGCGTGGCTCTCCACCGACGCCTGGTCTTCGCTGGTCGTGTCTGCCAGAGCAGTGTCCGTTGAGGGCACGCGCACGCTCCGGGGAGTCGGAGGGGTCCGCAACGGCCTGCGGCCGCCGGCCACGCCAGCGTAGCATCCAGCATCGGCACCACGCCACCCGGCGGTGTGCCGCGCTCCGGAGTCACCGCGGCGAGTTCATGATGTCGAGCAGGAAGGCCGACAGCAGCAGCACGAAGCTCATCGACAGGGGCACGACCGTCATCATGACCGTCGCGGTCGTCGGCGTGACGCCGGACATGCGCTGAGCGACCACCCACGCCCCGAACACCACCGACCAGGCCAGGGACACGAGCCCAGTCAGCAGGAAGAGCGCGACCGGGGAGAACGACCGGACCACGTACTGCAGCCAGATCCGCCGCCAGAACGCGCGCCGCAGGGTGCGCAGCAGGCTCGGCACGACACTGGTGAGCCTGATGTCGGAGATCTCCTCGCCGTACACCGCCGGGATGTCGACGTCTTTGATGCGCGCCCGCAGCAGCCCGAGGGCCGCCAGCACGTCGTTCTCGAACGAGTAGTCCCGCGCGATTCCGCGCCAGTCGATCCGTTCGGAGGCATGTCGCGTGATCGCCGTGTAGCCGTTCTGCGGGTCGAACATGTCCCAGTAGCCGGTGGCCGCCTTGGTCAGGAACGTCAGCACGATGTTGCCGAAGACCCGGTGGCGCGGCATCCCCCGCCACGAGCCGGCTCCGAAGAAGCGGTTGCCCTTCGCGAAGTCGTAGCCTTGCGACAGCAGCGGCTCGAGCAGCGCGGGGAGGTAGTCGGGATCCATCTGACCGTCGCCGGCCATCACGACCATGATGTTGCCGCCGAGCTCCAGGGCCCTGGTGTGCGCATCCACGAGCGACGCGCCCAGCCCCTGGTTCTTGTCGTGCCGCACCAGGACGACGCGCTCGTCCGCGGGCTCGAGCGCGCGCCCGGACGTGTCGTCCGCGGACGCGTCGTCGATGACGATGATCGTGTCGACGAAGGGCGGCATGGTCCGCACGACACCGCCGACATGCGCGGCCTCGTTGTAGGCGGGCACCAGCGCCACTATGCGGCGGCCTTCGAGGATGGCTGTCCCTCACGCGCTCCAGGGGCAAGGACTGAGGTAGTATAGCGCACGGGTCGAGGGTTCGATCCGCACCTGCCGGGCCCGCGGGACGGGTCCCGGAAGGGCCGGACCGGCGTCGAGGAGGGGAAGGACAGCGTTGCGAGCGGCCGTGATCGGGGCGGGCAATATGGGCCGTCACCACGTGCGGATCCTCCGCGGCCTGGACGGCGTTGAGCTCGTCGGGGTCGCCGACAGCGACCAGCCGAGGGCCCGACTCGTCGCCGGACCTTTCGGCGTACCGGTCTTCCCGTCGATCGACGACCTGCCGCCGATCGACGTCGCGGTCGTGGCGGTGCCCACCGCCGCGCACCTCGGCGTGGCCACCGCGCTCATGGAACGCGGCGTGCACGTGCTCGTGGAGAAGCCCCTGGCCTCGACGCCCGCGGAGGCCGCGGCACTCGTGGCGACCGCGGCCACAGCGGGCGTGGTCCTGGCCGTCGGGCACGTCGAGCGCTTCAACCCAGCGGTCATGGCGGTCGCCCGGGTCATCTCGGACCCGGTCTTCGTCCAGTTCGAGCGGCTCTCCCCCTACACGCCTCGCATCGGCGACAGCGTGGTGTTCGACCTGATGGTCCACGACCTGGACCTCGCCTGCCTCTTCGCGGGCGGTGAGCCCGTGCGCATCGAGAGCGCCGGCTCCGCGGTCTTCTCAGACACCCTGGACGTGGCCACGGCGGTGCTCAAGTTCCCCTCCGGCTGTGTCGCGACCCTCTCGGCGTCGCGCGCGACGCAGGACAAGGTCCGCCGCATCGCTGTATCAGAGCGCGAGCGGTTCATACAGGCCGACTGCCTTCGCCAGGACGTCAGCATCAAGCGCGAGACGCGCAGCGAGTTCCTCGACGACGCCGGAGGCACGTACCGCCAGGCGTCGGTGACCGAGATCCCATACCTGGACCGCCGGGCCGAGCCGCTCGAGCTCGAGCTGCGCGACTTCGTGGATGCCGTCCGCTCCGGCGGGTCGCCCGCGATCGGCGGGGATGCCGGTCTGCGCGCCGTCGATCTGGCCCGGCGCGTCGAGGCGGCCGCGGCGACACCCGGCGCCTGACACTCCCGGCGCACGAAGGCCCGGCCCCGACTACCGGGACCGGGCCCTTTTCACGTGCGGTGAACGCCGGCGGCCTCAGATGAGCCCGAGGGCCTTGCCGGACTCGGCGAAGGCGTCGAGCGCCTGGGCGATGTCCTCGTCGGTGTGGGTGGCCATGAGGCACGTGCGCAGGCGGTCGGTACCGCGCGGCACCGCCGGATGCACGATCGGACACACGAAGATGCCGCGGTCGAAGAGCATCCGGGTGAGGTCCATGGTCTTCGCTTCGTCGCCGACCATGACCGGCACGACGCAGGTCGAGGACTGCATGGTGTCCCACCCCTGCGACTGCAGGCCCGCCGCGTACTTGGCCGACTGCTCGTGCAGCTGCCTCACGCGCCAGGGCTCGTCCTCGATGACGTTGAACGCCTCGAGTGCGGCCGCCGTCGACGCCGGCGGCAGCGCGGCCGAGAAGATGAACGGGCGCGAGTAGTGGCGAAGGAAGTCGACGAGCGTCGCGTCACCGGCGCAGTAGCCGCCGATGGAGGGGATGGACTTCGACAGCGTGCCCATCTTGATGTCGATGGAGCCGTACATGTCGAAGTGCTCCTCGACGCCGTGACCGGTGGCACCGAGCGCGCCGATGGAGTGCGCCTCGTCCACCATCAGCCGCGCGCCGTAGCGGTCGCACAGCTCGCGGGTCATCGGCAGGTCCATGATGTCGCCGTCCATGGAGAAGACCGAGTCCGCGATGACGAGGATCGTCCCGTACTGGCCCGCGGCCTCGGCGAGCAGCTTCTCCAGGTGCGCCATGTCGTTGTGGCGATACGTCTTCCACTTCGCACCGGAAAGCAGGGCGCCGTCGACGATCGACGCATGGTCGAGCTTGTCCATCAGCACCAGGTCGCCCGGGCCGGTCAGCGCCGTGACGATCGCGACGTTGGTGACGTAGCCCGACGAGTAGACACAGGCGTCCTCGCGCTTCGAGAAGTCGGCGATGCGGGCCTCGAGGCGCTCGTGCAGGTCGGTCGTGCCCGTCAGCAGCCGCACGCCTCCGGCGCCGCTGCCGTACTCGTCGACCGCGGCCTTCGCCGCCTCACTGATGCGCGGGTGGCCGATGAGGCCGAGGTAGCTGTACGAGGCCAGCATGACCATGTCGCGGCCGTCGGCCATCGTCACGCGGTGGTTCGTGATGCCCGTGGTGGGCTGCAGGTAGAAGTAGCGGTTCGCGTCCTTCATGGCGCTGCGGCGCCCGGTGAACTCCGCGAGCCTCGCGGTAATCCCGTCCTGCGGCAGCGTGCGCTCCAGTGTCTGCATGCGCGCGTCCAGTCCCCTTCCGGCAAGCGGCGACCGTCTCCGGCGCCGTGTGTACACATCTGTGTACACAGAGGGTATCACACCGCGGGACTACGACCGCAAGCCGCGGGAGCGGGCCTCGGGCTCCCCTACAGGCCCCCGGGCGTGCGCTGCTCGAGCTGGCCCGAGGTGATGACCTGCCGAAACGTCTCGACGGGGATCGTCGTGTCCCAGTTGCCGGTCAGCTTCGCGCCGCCGTAGATCGCCAGCCAGAGGCCCACCACCAGCAGCGGCCACACCCATGGAGCGATCCGCAGCTTTCCGGCGACCTTGGCGTCGAGCGCGCCCGGCGCCGGGCATACGCGCACGCAGTCCATGCATCCGTCGCACTCGGGCGCCCAGACGCGCTTCGGGCCCTTCTCCACGTCGACGAACGCGTGGCAGACCTTCGTGCACTTCGAGCAGTGGATGCACTTGTCGTCATCGCGGCTGACCGCGCACGGCGATGCCATCCCGAGCACGCTGTACCAGCCGCCGAGCGGGCACAGGAACCGGCACCACACCGGACCGAACAGCATCGAGAGCACGAACGCCAGGAGGAACAGGACGGCGAAGACCGGCGACATGAACCCCGAGATGATCTTGATGTCGGCCGTCCACATGTACGGCAGCTGGCGGAAGTCGACCGCCTCCGCGACGGGCACCATGAAGAGCCACGTCATGATCACTGCGGCGATGGCGTAGCGAAGCGCGCGCCCGGCGACGTCGAGCCACTTGGGGAGGCGGATGTTGCGACCGCCGAGCAGCCTCCGGCCCGCGAGTGCGCCGAGCTCCCAGATGGTGCCGAGCGGGCAGATCCATCCGCAGAATCCCCGCTTGAACAGCACCGAGAGCGCGATGGCCCCGAGGATGATGACGAGTCCCGCTGGCAGGACGGTGTCCCAGCCGCCACCGCGCACCCATGCGAAGAAGCTCGTGAAATGGCCGATGGGGAGCAGGCCCGCCACGGCCTCGGGGCGGGGCACGTACGCGCCCTGGCCCCTCGCCCACGCGGTGAACGCCATGAGGCGCCAGCAGATCCACAGGAAGAAGACCAGGAACGCCGATCGCACGACGACCCGTGAGGTCACGATGTCGATGAGTCTCCTGAGACGGGACGGCACGTGGCATACCACCTTTGCACTCGACGCGGACGGATCGGGTCAGGGCGTGCCGGGCGCCCACCGCGGCTCAGGATCGGCCACACGGCGAACCAGCATACGCCATCGGGGCGGGTATACTCGAGGCATCCTTGACGACTCCGGGGGGAGCCTGAAATGCCAGAGGTGCTCATGGTCATCGCGCCGTCGGACTTCCGCGACGAGGAGTACGCGGTGCCCAAGGCGTACTTCGAGGCGCGCGGGGCGACCGTCACGACCGCGAGCACGGAGTGTGGTCCCGCGATCGGCAGCTACGGCGCCCGTGCGATGGTCGACAGCGCCCTGTGCAACGCCGACCTGTCGCGCTTCGCGGCGCTGGTGTTCGTGGGCGGGAGCGGGGCCGAGGTCTTCTTCGACGACCCGGACGCGCACGGCGCCGCGCGCAAGGCGCTCGACCTCGGACAGGTCGTCGGAGCGATCTGTATCGCGCCGTCCGTGCTCGCGCATGCCGGCCTGCTCGACGGGCGAAGGGCCACGGCGTTCGCAACGCGCCAGTCCGACCTGGAGTCGCACGGCGCCGTCTGGACCGGCAGGGCCGTCGAGGTAGACGGGCCCGTCGTCACGGCCAACGGCCCCGACGCCGCGCACGAGTTCGCCGAAGCCATCGCCGCGCTGATGGGCATCTGACCAGCAATCGTCGAAAGGGCATCGCCATGAAGCTGTACCGCTGCCGCATCTGCGGAGAGACCTACCTGGGCCGCGACAAGCCGAGCGAGTGCCCCTTCTGCGGCGCCGACATCGACTACATCGTGCTGACCGAGGAGTATCCCGAGGACGTCAACGCAGTCCAGCTCACCGAGGTCGAGCGTGCGGACCTGGAGACATCGATCGAGCTCGAGACGGCCAACACGCACTTCTACCTGGCCATGGCCGCCCGCAAGGACAATCCGAGGCTCTCGTCGGCCTACAAGCGGCTGGCGAAGGTCGAGGCCGAGCACTGCTCGCTCTTCTGCAAGCTCGCCAAGATGCCCAAGCCCGCGGACCTGCTGGAGCCGGGCGAGGAGCTCGGAGGGTGGCTCGCCGACATCGACGAGTCACTGCGCCGCGAGACGCGCGCCAGCGGGCTGTACGCCGAGTTCGCCGGGCGCGCGACCTCTCCCCGCCTCCGTGAGGTCTGGGAGGCCGTGAGCAAGGTCGAGGCGACCCACATCGATCTCGACGGGGTCGCCAAGTCCTACGTCTGAGGGCTGCGCGCCTCTGCCCCCCCGGCCGCTACAGCTCCTGCCTGGCGAAGAGCGCCGCCGCGCCGGCCACGAAGCCGACGGCGCCGGCGAGCGTCGTCATCACGGCCCACACGCTGGGAAAGTCGGTGCCCGCCGCGATCGCCGCGGGCGCGGCGACCAGGCCCGCGGGCGTCAGCAGGGTCATGAGCGGGAACATGCTGGCCAGGGCGAGCACGGCGAAGAGCCCGACGCCGAGTCCGGCGGCCCCCGCCTGCGAGTTGAGCACCACCGAGAAGAACGTCATCGCGCCCAGGAAGAAGAGTGCGAACGCGAGCCACGCCAGGCTCGCCTGCCACAGCGGTCCGCCCGGCGCGATGCCGAACACGACCTGGGTGATCCCCCACGTCAGCGCCGTCCCGACGACGGTCACGAGCGACAGGAAGACCATGTGCACGAAGGCCTTCGCCGTCACGAACGTCGCGCGCGAGATCGGCTTCGTGAGGACGAGGATCGCCGTGCCGGCCTTGCGCTCAGACGAGATGAGCCCCCCGTAGATGATGACCACGGCGAAGAACGCGATCTGCGAGAGGTTCTTGATCCACTGCGCGTAGGAATCGAGGTACGTCGGCGTGCCGCCGAGCAGCTTCATGAGCGCCTCGCCCTGCGCGCCGGTGGCCGCGGTGAGGATCTGCGGCGTCCACTTGGCCATGAGCGGTCCGGTCGCGGCGAAGAAGAGCATGATGCAGGGCAGGACCCAGATGCGCCAGGTCTTGAGGATCTCCACGACCTCCTTGCGCACGAATGTCGAGAACCCGTCCTTCATCGCGACCCGCCTCCCACCAGTTCCACGAAGACCTCTTCCAGGCCCAGCTCCCCCGCCTCGAGGCGCTTGAGTCCGATGCCCCTCTGCACGACCATCGCCGGGAGGCGCGTCTGCGCCGCCTCGTCGGACGTCACCCGCAGTTCCATCGTCCCGTTGCCCGCGCGCACGACCTCCGCGACCCAGGGCTCGGTTTGGAGCGCGGCCGCGAACTCGTCCGCGCCTTCGGTGACCTCGACCA
>CAZHMA010000006.1:0-30105 GCA_964533555.1 uncultured Eubacteriales bacterium | reverse complement strand
TAGAACAGGGCGATCCGCAGTCCCGTGTCGCGCTGGACCGCGTCCCGGATGATCGATCGGGCCGGGGTCACGCCCACGCCTCCGACCAGAAAGGCGACATTGTCGGCACCGTCCGGGAGCGTCATGCGGCCGCGAGGACCCGTCAGGCGCACGATGTCTCCCGGCCGCAGGGCCTCGAGCGCGTCCTTGAAGGCCGACCCGCTGAGCCGCGTCGTGATCTCGATGAAGGGGTCGGCGGGCGCCTGGTCGTTCGTGAAGTGCTTCGTCTGCTCGCCGTCACGCGTGTCGAGCGTGATCGAGTTGAACTGGCCCGGCACGAACGAGTAGCCCGGCGGCTTCTCGAACCGTATGGTGGCGGTCCCGGGAGCGGGACGGTCCGCCGAGATGAACGCGACCTCGTACGTGCCCGGTGTCTCCATGCCAAGCGCCCTCTCCGATGCGGCCGAAGTCCCAAGGGACATGTTCCCAAACCCGGCACGGGTATGATTGAGGCACCGGAATCGAGCCGAGGGGGCACGGTGAGTCTGGAGTTCATGCGCAACGTCCGCGCCCCCGAGTTTCCCGAGGGCCTCGACTGGATCGGCTCCACGCCGCTTCGGCTGTCCGGGCTGCGCGGCAAGTTCGTGCTCCTGGACTTCTGGACCTTCGGTTGAATCAACTGCATCCACGTGCTCCCGCGTGTACGGGAGCTGGAGGAGCGGTTCCCGGACGTGCTCGCGGTCATCGGCGTGCACGCGGGCAAGTACACCGCCGAGCGAAAGACCGAGCGGATCGCGTCAGCGTGCGAGCGCCTGCGTGTTCGACATCCGGTCGTGAACGACCGCCAGCTGCGGATCTGGCGTTCCTACGCGGTACAGGCGTGGCCGACAATCGCGATCGTGACGCCCGACGGGCATCTGCTCACCGTGCGCTCCGGTGAGTTCGCGACCGAGGAGCTCGCGGGTATCATCGAGCGGGCCGTGGCGGCGTATGACTCCGAAGGGCTGGTGGACCGCGCGAGCCCGGTGCCCGACCTGCGGCCGCCGGCGAACGAAGACACCCCCTTGCGGTTCCCGTCGAGGGTGATCGCCCGTGACGACCGGCTCTACGTGGCCGACACCGGCCATGACCGCATCGTCGAGCTCCGCCTGCTCCGGCACCGGGGCGAGGGCGCGCCGCTCGCCGTGACCGAGCGCGTCTGGGGGTGCGGGGACCCGGGCATGATCGACGGCGCGCTGGAACACAGCGCGTTCAGGATGCCCGCCGGGCTCGCCACGCACGGCGACACCCTCTACGTGGCCGACCGCGGGAACCACGCGGTGCGGGCCATCGGCCTGGCGGACGGCTCGGTCACCACGATCGCCGGAACGGGGTCGATCGCCCCGCACGGAGTACAGGCCGGTCCCGGTCCCGCGACAGCCCTGCGGTCTCCGTGGGGTCTCGCGGTCCGGGGCGAGACCCTGGCGGTCACCATGGCTGGATCGCACCAGCTGTGGCGTCTGTCGCTGGGGGTCGGAGGCGGACTCGCGCTCATGGCGGGAGGCGGCGGCGAGGCGATCACCGACGGACCGGCCCCTTCGGCCTTGCTCGCCCAGCCGATGGGCGTGACGACCGCCGGCGGATCGCTGTTCTTCGTCGACGCCGAGTCCTCGTCCCTGCGTCGGCTGAGCCCCGACCCGACGCCGTCGGTGGACACGCTGGTCGGCACGGGACTGTTCGACTTCGGAGACAAGGACGGCGCCGGGGACGAGGCGGAGCTCCAGCATCCCGAGGACGTGGCGTGGGCCGGCGGTTCGCTGATCATCACCGACACGTACAACGACAAGCTGAAGTCGGTCGACCCGGAGACCCGGGAGTGTCGCGCGCTGCCGGGAGACGCCGGCTCGGGCGAGGCCCTGAGCGGACCTTCGGGAGTCTGGCCGGGCGACGGCCGCATCTGGGTCGCCGACACGGACGCACACCGGATCGCCATGGTGGATCCCGTCACGGGCGACGTGACGGCGCTCGAGATCGACTGATCGCGCCGCGCGCCCACCTGCTACGAGGGGAGCAGCCGCCCGCGCTTGAGCAGGTCCTCGAACTCCGCGGCCGGTACCGGCCGGCTCACCAGGAAGCCCTGCATGTTGTCGCACCCGAGCCCGCGCAGGAATTCGAGCTGCTCCGTCGTCGCGACACCTTCGGCCGTCACGACGAGCTTGAGGCTGTGCGACAGGCCGACGACAGCCTCGACGATGGTCATGTCGTCCAGGTCCCCGGGGATGTCCATGACGAAGGAGCGGTCGATCTTGAGCATGTGGAACGGGAACTTCTTCAGGTAGGCCAGTGACGAGTAGCCCGTCCCGAAGTCGTCGACGGCCAGACTGACGCCCAGGGCGTGGAGCGCCGTCAGCGTCACCTCCGCGCGGGCCGGGTCGGCCATGACCACGCTCTCGGTGACCTCGAGCAGCAGGTGCTCCGGCGCCATGCCGGTCTCCTCCAGCACGGCCTTGATGGAGCCGAGCAGGTCCGGCTCCTCGAACTGCCGGGCCGAGATGTTCACCGACATCTTGATCGGGGGATGGCCCGCGCGCTGCCAGGACACGTTGCGCTCGCAGGCGGCGCGCATGACGACGAGACCCATCGGGACCACGAGCCCGGTCTCCTCCGCCACGGGGACGAACTCGTAGGGCCCGAGCAGGCCGCGCTCCGGGTGGTTCCAGCGCACGAGCGCCTCGCACGACACGATCGTGCCGGTCGCCAGCGAGACGACCGGCTGGTAGAACGGTTCGAGTTCGCCCCGCTCGATCGCCCGGCGAAGCTCCGCCTCGGTCTGGAGCGCCGAGACGGCCTTCGCGTGCATCACCGCGTCGAAGACCTCCGAGCGGGCCCGGCCGCCCTCCTTCGCGCGATACATCGCGGTCTCCGCGTCCCGCATCAGCTCCTCGGGCTCCTGGATGAGCTCCGAGGTCATGGCGATCCCGATGCTGGCGGTCGTGTACAACTCGTGCGCGCCGATCTGGAACGGCTCCGAGACCCTCGACTGGATGAGCGCCGCCAGCCTGTCGACCTCCTGGGGTTCGCGGACATCGTCGAGCAGCAGGACGAACTCATCCCCGCTGAAGCGGGCGGCGGTGTCGCCCGTGCGCAGGCAGCCGACCAGGCGGCGGGCCGCCTCCACCAGCAGTGCGTCGCCTGCGGCGTGTCCGAGGCTCTCGTTCACGTTCTTGAACCGGTCCAGGTCGATGAACAGCACCGCGTACTGGTAGTCGGAATGGCGGAGCCGGCGCGTCTCAAGAAACGACATGCGGTCCATGAACAGGGTGCGGTTCGGCAGGCCCGTGAGGCCGTCGTAGAGCGCGTTGTGGAGCAGCTGTTCCTCGGCACGCTTCCGGTCGGTGATGTCGGTCAGAGACCCGGCCATGCGATATGGCGCCCCGTCGTCGTGCCGCAGCGCCTGTCCCCGGGAGAGCATCCAGCGCACGCTGCCGTCGGGTTCGGCGATCCGGTACTCGCTCTCGAAGTGGGGAGTCAGGTCGTGCAGGTGCAGGTCGATCTCGAAGCGAAGGCGGTCGACGTCCTCCGGGCTCACCCGGGCGAACCAGTCCTCGACCGTCGCGATGGTCTCGCCGCCGCCGAGTCCCAGCAGGTCATGGAAGCGCGGCGAGGCGAAGAGCGTGCCGCCCGCGATGTCCCAGTCCCAGATGCCGTCGGTGGCGCCGCGCACGGCCGCGGCGTAGCGTTCCTGGCTCACGAGCAGCGCCTCCTGCGCCGCCTGCTCCTTGGCGACCGCGCGCGACAGCTCGGAGACGAGCTTGCTCTTGGCGTCCACCTCGGCATTGAGGCGCAGCATGGCCTGGTTCAGGTCCGAGTTCTTCTGCTCGATCTCGAGCAGCTTCTCGTAGAGCTTGTGCGAGATGCGCTCGCCGTACTCCTTGAGCATGCGGGGCTCGTCGTCCGCGGGCCCGGCCGCTCCTGGGGCCTCCGAGGCGAGCAGACGCTCGACCTCGGCGACGAGCACGTCGGGGTCCTGCGGTTTGAGCACGAACGCGTTCACGCCGAGGCTCAGCGCGAACCTCTGGTCCGCGGGATCGCCGAAAGACGCTGTGTAGACGAGCACGGGCACGGTGCGCAGGTCCGGATCGTTCTTCAGCCGGACGCACAGCTTGTAGCCGTCCATCCTCGGCATGAGGACGTCGGTGATGATGAGGTCGGGGATCGCCTGCCGCGCTTTCTCCAGGGCGTCGATGCCGTCGAAAGCGCTCACTACGTCGTAGCCGTTCGCCGTGAACAGCGCTTCGAGCAGGTAACGGCCGGCCTCGTCGTCGTCGACGACGAGGACTCTCACCTAGGCACCCCCCTCCTCGATGTCGAGGACGGGACCGAGCGGGAGCCGCAGGGTGAAGGCGGAACCCGAACCGGGCTCGCTCTCCGCGGTCAGCGAGCCGCCCAGCAGCTCGGCGAGCCGGCGGCAGATGGCGAGACCCAGACCGGCGCCCTCGGGGCGTCCGCCGTCCGGCAGCTTGGCCTGATGGAACTCCTCGAAGATGTCGGGCAGGTCCTGAGGGTTGATGCCGATGCCGGTGTCGCGGACCCGCACGGAAGCCTCGTCGGCTTCGCGGACGACCTCCACCAGGACCGACCCCTCGCTCGTGAACTTGACCGCGTTGTCGAGCAGCTCCTGCAGGATCTTGCCGACCTTGCGACGGTCGCTCACGATGCGCACGGGGGCATCGGGCCTGTCGAGCCCGAGTTCCACCCCGCGCTTGCGCGCCGCAGGTTCGTACTCGTCGGCGATGGACGCGACCATCGTGTCCAGCTCGAACTGCTCCCATTCGACCTCGGCCTTGCCGGCCTCGATGCCCGAGATGTCGAGCACGTCGTCGATGGTCGCTGTCAGCCGCCGCCCCGCGGCCAGGATGATCTCCAGCTGGCGCTGCTGCTCATCGGTCAGCGGTCCGGGCAGTCCCTGGAGCAGAACGCCGGAGAAGCCGATGACCGAGTTGAGCGGGACCCGCAGCTCGTGGCTCATGCTCGACAGGAAGCGGATGCGCGTCTCAGTCGCGCGCTGGAGGGCTGCGTTGACCTCCATCAGCTCGTCGGTGCGTGCCTTGACCATTCGCTCCAGGTCGCGGCTGTAGTGATCGAGTTCCTCCTCCGCACGCTTGCGCTCCGTGATGTCGACCAGGAACGCGACCGTTGCCGGGCCGTCCGCAAGCTCGACGTTGGCGATGCTCGCCTGCACCGGGAACTGCGTGCCGTCCGCCCGGACCGCGGTCTCCTCGAAGGTGCTCGCCTTCGGCGTCAGGGAGACGAGTTCCTCACGGTGCTGCTCGACGGTGTCCGGACTGACCAGACTCATCACGGAGCGCCCCGGTATGTCGTCGATGCCCGCATAGCCCAGCAGGTGCAGGTAGGTAGGGTTCACGTAGACGAGCTCGGGACCGCGGCGGATCGTGATGCCGACCGGCGAGTTCTCGAAGATGCCGCGGAACCGCGCCTCCGATTCGCGCAGGGCACGGTCGGCCGCTGCACGCTCCCGGTGAGCCCGGCCTTCCTCGATCGCGCGCTTCGCGGCCGAGCCCAGCCGGCCCAGGCGGTCGGCGATGATGTAGTCGGTCGCTCCCGCCTTCAGCGCCTCGACGGCGACCTCCTCGCCGGCGGCATTGGCGATCACGACGAGAGGGACATCCGGCGCCCCCTCGCGGGCGACCACCAGGGCGGCCACGGCGTCGAATGTGCCGTCCGAGTCCAGAGCGAGGATCAGGTCCGGGCGCTCGTGCCGGCACGCCTCGAGCATCTCGGCTTCGCCCCGGGCCCTGATGAGCACGTGGTCGAGACCCGAGCGCAGAAGCTCGGCGCTGATCAACGAGGCGTCGATGCCGTCCTCTCCGACAAGGAGGACCCGTACTGTTTCCGCCATGACACCCCGATTCCCAGCGATGCCTGCCCCGGGTACATACTCAACAACGCGAGCGTGCCTTGCCAGCGTCAGGCGACGCGCGGTAGGCGGCACGTGAGCCGCTGACGTCGGCGCTCCCCTCGGGTATATGCCGCAAAGCACCGCGCACCACGCGCGCCGTTGCCGAACGGGAAAGGAGTCCGTGTGAACACCGGCCACCGCGCCGTCCCTCGATCCGGGGCCCCGGTCGGCATCGCGCTCGTCCTTGCGGCGCTCGTCCTTGCGGCCTGTGCGAGCGCTCCGCCATCGCCGGGGACGGGGTCGCCGACCGCCACGGACGCCGCGCCGGCGCACCTCGGCACGGTCGAGATCAGCGACTACCAGGGCCAGCGCCTCGATCCCATCTCCGACTTCCGGGAGAACTCCATCAACGGGCCGCAGGACGTCGACCGGACCACGTACCGGCTGAAGGTGGACGGCGAGGTATCGACACCTGCGGCGTATACCTACGAAGAGGTGCTCTCACGGGAGACCACCCACACGAAGGTCGTGCAGATCGACTGCGTCGAGGGCTGGAGCGTCAAGGTACTCTGGCAGGGCGTCCTGCTATCTGACCTGATCGCCCGGTCTTCGCCCAAGCCCGGGGCTGTCACCGTCGTGTTCCACGCTGCCGACGGCTACACGACGTCCCTGCCGCTCTCGTACGTGAAGGACCGGCGGATCCTCTTGGCGTACGGGATGAACGGGATCGAGATCCCCCCGGAGCGCGGCTTCCCGTTCATGGTGGTGGCCGAAGACAAGTGGGGCTACAAGTGGTGCAAGTGGGTGACGGAGATAGAGCTCTCCGACGACGCGCTCTACCGGGGCTACTGGGAGTCCCGCGGGTACGCCCGCGGCGGTGACCTCGCCAAGCCCTTCTTCGGTCAGTAGCCGGCCCGGACAGGGACGACGAGGGAAGGAACCGCATGCGAAGGATCCGCACATGGCAGCTTGTCGCCGGCCTGATCGCGATCTCGGTCGTCCTCTACGGCCTGCTGTTCCTGCTCTTCGGCCCGCGGGCCGGCGACATCCAGTTCTACACGCTGCTGGACATCGCGTTCATCCCGATCAGCGCGCTGATCGTCACCCTCGTCATCAACCGGTTGCTCGAACAGCGTGAGCGGGAGGCGCTGCTCAACAAGCTGAACATGGTCATCGGCGCGTTCTTCAGCGAGACGGGCACGGGCCTCATGGACCGGCTCGTGACGTTCGACCGTGGCGCCGAGCACATCTCGACGCACCTGAGGTTCGACGGGCGCTGGTCGCCGCGCGAGTTCGCGGACGCGCGCGCGTCGGTCTCGGGGCATGAGCACGAGGTCTCGCTCGACGCAGGGGACCTCGAAGGCCTCAAGACCTACCTGCTGACGCACCGACAGTTCCTCCTGCGCCTGCTGGAGAACCAGAGCCTGCTGGAGCATGCGGCGTTCACGGACATGCTCTGGGCGGTCTTCCACCTGACGGAGGAGCTCGCTGCGCGAAGCGACCCGGCCGCGATGCCGCCGGCCGACCGCCGCCACGTGGAGCTGGACATGGCACGGGCCTACGGCAGGCTGCTGGCCGAATGGCTGCGTTACCTGGAGCACCTGAAGCACCAGTATCCGTACCTGTACTCGTTCGCGGTGCGCACGAACCCGTTCGACCCCGAGGCCGACATCCACGTCACGGAGTAGGCGGCGCCGGAGCCGGACGGAGCGACCCGCCCCCGGTCCCGTCTAGCGGACCGGCATGACGTACAGCAGGACCGCGAGGAAGTGGCAGACGCTGCCCGCGAGCACGAACAGGTGCCAGATCATATGGAAGTACGGCACCTTCTTCGCGGCGTAGAAGACCGTCCCGATGGTGTACGCCATCCCGCCCCCGGCCAGCAGCCAGAGTCCGTTCGGTGTGAGGTTGGCCATGAGCGGTTTGAACATGATGACCACGAGCCAGCCCATGCCGAGGTAGACGACGACTGACAGCCACTTCGGCCGGTACGTCCAGAACGCCTCCGTGGAGATCCCGGCGGCGGCGAGAGTCCAGACCACACCGAAGAGCCACCACCCGGCGTGTTCGAAGGGGCCGATCGTCACGTCGCGCAGGGTCACGATGCAGAACGGCGTGTAGGTGCCGGCGATGAGCAGGTAGATCGCGCTGTGGTCGATGATCTTGAAGACATGGCGGGCCTTCGGGTTGAGCATCGAGTGGTACAGCGTCGAGCCCGAGTACAGCAAGACGAGCGACGTCCCGAACACGATGGCGCCCGCCAGGCTCCACCCCGTGCCCCACAGCACGGCGAACACGACGAGCAGCGTGAAAGCGACGGAGCTGAAGATGACGCCCACGCCGTGCGTGACGCTGTTGGCGATGACCTCGCCGAGGTTGTAGGCCCGAGGCGGCAGGCCTGCGTCGACGGTCTCGCGATCCAGCATGTCTTCGGCTTCGCTCGTGGCGCCGTTATCGAGGTCCTCGCTCATCGCGCTGCCTCCGCTGACTCCGAGACCATGTGGCAGCCCCAACACGGGCCCGGGTAGTGGCTCGCCGGCGGCGTCCGACCGGGCGCCACGGGCTGCAGCGAGACGTGCAGGTAGCCCAGTACGAGCACTGCCAGGACGACCACGGTGATGGCCAGCCCCGCGACGCGGCTCCGCAGCGACGCAGGCGCCTCTTCGGGCTCTTCGTCGTACTCGATGATCTGGTCGTCCGCTCCCGCCACGTCCGCGCCTCCCCGCAAGTCGAGGGTCAATCCTAGCACGCGGGAGTATACCCTCGTCAGCGCCGGCTTGAGGGCGATGGGCCGGCGACGTATCGTAGCCCCGACCGGAAGGGGGGACCGCGATGACCGAGGACACCGTCCGCGCCCGCGTGCTCGTGCGCGGGCGCGTGCAGGGCGTCTGGTTCCGGCAGTCCACGACCGACGAGGCCCGTGCGCTCGGCGCCGCCGGGTGGGTGCGCAACACGGAGGACGGCGCCGTGGAGGCCGTCTTCGAAGGTCGGCGCGCCACCGTCGAGCGCGCGCTGGACTACGTGCGGACCGGCCCGCCGCGCGCCGAGGTCACCTCGGTCGACGTGACATGGGAGGAACCGCTCGGCGAGGGGTCCTTCGTGGTGCGCGGGTAGGGCGCTACTCCGCGGTGTCGGTCTGTGCGAAATACGCGTCCGCTGCGTCCTTGGCCTTCGACGCGGCGGCCGAGAGTTCGGTGATCTTGGCGTAGATGGCGTCGATGCTCTTGGTGATCTCGCTCGTGAGCGCGGCGGTCGCCTTCTTGTCCTTGATGGCGGTGTAGAGCCGGTCCATCTCGCCGTAGAGCTTCACGCCCTCGTCCACGACCGCGATCTGCGTCGTGATGGCCGCGACCTCGAGGTCGGCGTACTTCTTGAAGGTGTCGTCCACGTCGAAGGTCTTCACGTTCGCGATCGCCTTCGAGCCCTCCTGGAGCTCCTTCTTCTGCAGCGCGAGCTCGGTCTTGATCTGCGCCGTGAGCTCGAGCGCCCTCGTCGCGCCCTCGGGCGAGACGTCGAGCTTGTTGAGCTCGGCGGCGATGGTCTGCACCTTGTCGTCGCTGGCCTGGTAGGCCTTGAGGTGCACGTTGGCCTCGGAGATGGCGGTGTTGGCCTTGTCCGTGGGGCTCGTGAACAGCGAGCAGCCGCTCGTGGCGAGCGCCGTGAACGCGAACACGACGATGACCGCCGCGGCGATGGTCCTTCTCATGGGTCCCCCTCAGTTCCGGCGATACCGCCGCATGATACACCAGCGGCACGGCGCGCCGCCCGTGCAGACCGCCCGGGTCGCGCTAGAGGTCGCGGCCGAAAGCCACGATGGTGTCGGGCACCTCGCGGTAGATCTCCATCGGCTCGAAGCCTTCGGAGCAGTAGAGGTCGATCGCGCCCTCGAACTCCGGCGACGTGATGAACTGCACGCGCCGGTAGCCCATGGCGCGCGCCTCGGCTTCGGCGATACCGATGAGCTTGCGCGCGATGCCGCGGCGCCGGTACGCGGGCCGCACGTACATGCGCCGCATCTCGGCCACGCCGGGCTCGTATTCCCGGAAGAGGACGCAGGCCGCGGGCACTCCGTCGACCGTCGCCAGGAACGCCCGGCCGCGACCGGAGTACAGCTCGTCGAAGCGAGCCAGTTCCTCGTCATAGTGGAAGCGCTCGAAGCCCTTCTCCTCGACGAACCAGTCGATGAGCTCACCCACGAGCTCGAGGACCTGTGCCCGCTGCTCCGGCGTCGCCGCGATGCCTGCGGTGACGACCTCCTTCGGCCTCCCGCGGGTCTGCACGAGGATGACCCCGAGCAGGGCGAGCGCGCCGCCCCCGACCGTCACGAGCGTCGGGACCGTGCCTTGCCACACCCACGCCACGAACGTGGCGAGCACCGGCTGGGCGTACAGGAAGCTGGCCGTCGTCGAGGCGGGCATGCGCGCGAGCGCGTAGCTCCACAGGAAGTACGCGAGGGCACCCGGGAAGACGCCGAGGAACGCGATCGTCCACGTCGATGAGACGGGCGCCGCCGGCAGCTGGGTCAGCAGCCCGGGCAGGAAGACGAGCATGGGCACGGTGCCGAACCAGATGACATAGCTCGTGAACTCGAGCGACGTGTAGGTGCGAAGGGCCTTCTTCGAGAGCACGAAGTAGATGGCCGTCGACAGCGACGCGAACAGGATGGCGAACGCCATCGGCTCGAAAGCGAGCCCGCCCTTGCCTTCGCCCAACGCGATCGCGGCAACGCCGGTGAACGCCAGGGCCACACCCGTCCAGCCCCATCTGTTGAGCCGCTCGCGCAGGAACCACACGGCGAAGAGCGCGGTCCAGATGGGGCCGGACGCGATGATGAGCGCGGCGGCCGACGCGGTGACCCGGGTCTCGCCGAACGTGAACCCGAGGTGGTAGAACGTGATCCCGAACAGGGCGGCCAGCATGATGCGCGGCAGGTCGGCGCGATGCGGCAGTCGCATGCGGGTGACGACGGCGATGACGCCCATGGTGGCGGACGCGATGAGGAAGCGCAGCAGCGCCGCCTGGCCCGGGCCGTACCCCCCGCCTGGACCGACCACGACCGAGATGCCGGCGAACGCGCTGGACCAGACGACGAGCGAGGCAAGCGCGGCCAGGACGGCCTTGGTCTCGTAGCGCTGTTCGGTCATCGGGGGTGTCGCCTTCCTGGGTCGACGCTACAGCCCGAGCCTGGCCCGGACCGCGTCGCCGGTGAGTTCCCTCAGTGCGTCGGAGGCGACCCAGCGGGCCGCCCGCGACCCACTCTCCCGCAAGCGCTCCGCCGTCGCAACCGCGGCGGCGTTGAGGACACCGTTTCGTTTCCCGATCTGGCGAAGCGCCCAGTTGACCGCCTTCTTCACGAAGTTGCGTTCGTCCGCCGCCTCGCGCTCGATGAGCGTCAGGAAGTGCAGGAACGGCCCGTCGGGGGCCTTCTTGTCGTGCACGGCCAGCGCGCACATCACGACGAAGCCGGAGCGCTTGACGAACTCCTCGTCGCGCCCGGCCCATTCCTCGGCCTTCGCATAGCCGAAGGTCGTGGCGGCCCAGAGCCCCGACAGCTGGTCGACGACGTCCCACGAGTCCATGACCGCGACCCATGCGTCGGCCTGATCGGGCGTGACCAGCGCCGGCACGTCGACCAGCGCCGCCAGGATGCGCCCCTCGTGCACGCCGCTCGCCCACAGCGCGCCGGCGAGCGCGTGCGCGGCCGCGGGGTCGGCCTTGCGCGCCGGCCGGAGGTCCTTCGCGATACCGCGAAGGACCGGCATGCTGACGCCCAGCGTGTTCGCGGCCGAGATGCCGTAGCGGGCCATGCCTTCGACGTTGGCGGGGTTCGCCTGCGCCCGCAGTTCGGCCAGGATGTCTTGCGCGCCGCGCACGGCTAGTCCAGCTTGAGGCGCGAGATCCCCACCGCCAGGAACAGCGCGGCCATGCCGGTCATGACGACCGTGGGGAGCAGGGCGACGGTCGTCCCCTGCGCGCGGACCACGATGTCGGTGAGCCCCTGCATCGCCCAGCCTGTCGGCGTGAAGTCCGCCACCACGCGCATCGTGGGGTTCACGATGTCGAGCGGCCAGTAGCAGCCGCCCAGCATCGACAGGGCGGTCGCGCCGGCCGCCATCACGGCCGACATCTGGCCTCGCGTCCGCACGAGCGTGGAGACCATGACGCCGAGCCCTGTCGCGGCCAGCCCGAAGGAAGCCAGCAGCATGATCACGCCCAGCGGGTCGTCGCCCCACGGCACGCCGAACACGAACGCGCCGAACCCCACCATCACCAGCGCCTCGAAGAGCACGGTCGCGTACACGCCGACGACCTTGCCGGCGATGAGCAGCGGCTTCGACGTCGGCGTCATGAGCAGCCGCGCGAGCGTGCCTTCCTCCCTGTCCTCCAGGAAGCCGCCCGCGGTGCCGATGCCCATGAAGAGCATGAACATGAGCGTGAAGCCCATGGAGTACTGCTGGAAGCCGCTCGCGCCGGTGCCCTGGCCGCGGACCTTCGACGCGGTCACCGCCTCCTCCTTGACCGACAGGGGCGGATCCGGCGACCAGAGCCTGTCCGCGTAGGTGTAGATGTCGGCGGAAGCCGGTCCCGCGGACGGCACGCCGGTCAGGCGCTCGGCGTCGCGGTATGCCGCGCGCACGATGCGCACGGTGACGGCGTTCGCCGCGATCCGCTGCACCCGGCCGCGCACCCCCTCGACGATGGCGAGCGCGGCCGTCGAGCGCGGGTCCTTCACGACCAGGACCTTGGTGTCCACTCCGCCCACGACGTCGTCGCCGAAGCCCTTGGGGATGATGACGGCGGCCGCGACCTCGCCCGAGGACGCCATCTGCCTGGCGACCTCCTCGCCGACCCGCCGGAAGCTGTAGCTCTTGTCGGGAAGACCGGCCACGACCTCCTTGGAGTACGCCGTCGCGTCGGCGTCAGCGACGGCGACGGAGACCTTGCGCTCGCCGCCCCCCATCATCGTGCCGAACAGGAACGTGAGCATGAGCGGCAGCACGAGCATGACGCCGAGCTGCGTGCGGTCGCGCACGAGCCGCAGGAAGTCGAGCCAGGCAAGGGTGGCGATCTTCTTCACGGCACCCTCACTCCCACCTGAGTCGCCACGCGCCGAGCGCGAAGAAGGCGACGGCCATGGCGAGCAGGGCGACGATGCTCGGCACCACGCTCGTGATGCCGCCGCCTCGCATGACCTCGAGGATGCCGTCGATGGCCCAGCCGTTCACCGAGAAGTAGTGCAGCGGCTGCAGCCATGCGGGGAACTGCGACACCGGGAAGAACGACCCGCCGACGGCAGCCATGAACTGGATCACGATCTGCGCCAGACCGGAGACCGAGCGGGTCGTCTTGCCGACCGCCGCGATCAGGATCGACATGCCGGTCGCGGCCGCCACCAGCGAGATCGCGATCGCCCAGAGCGCCACGGGGTCTCCCCACTGCACGCCGATCGCGCTCGTGAACGCATAGAGCACGGCGAACTGGGTGATGCCCACCATGAAGACGCCGAGCATCTTGCCGCCGACGATGTCCATCTTGGTGGCGGGCGTCATCATCATCCGCGGCAGGGTCCAGTCGTCGCGCTCCCGCACGAGCGAGAAGGCGCCGAACATCGCCCCGAACATGATGAACATAGCCGACATGCCGCCCGCGTAGTAGGAGACCATCGGGATCTCCTTGCCGCGGGAGGCCGTGGCCTCCTCCAGCTTGACCGCCTCGAGCGTACCGGTCTCGCTGGCGCTCTGGACCGCCTTGCCGATGACCCCGGATATGAAGCCCGGGTCGCTCACGCGCAGGTCCTTCGCGTAGTACGCCGCGGTGCGGGCCGCGATCGAAGCGGCCGAGACCTGGGTCGACACACCCTCCGCGACGCTGCGGAAGACCGTCCCGCTGATCTGCCGCCCGGGATCGGTGTAGACCAACAGCGCGGACGACTTCCCGGTGTTGAGGCGGCGGGTGAAGTCGTGCGGCACCACGAGCACGCCGGCCAGGTCCCCGCGCTCGACCTCGGCACGGGCGGCGTTCGGATCGCGCATGCGCTTCGCCAGGAAGAGCTCCGTGAGCGCCGCATCTGTGAAGTACGCATCGGCGATCCTGGCGCCGACCTCGCCCTCGTCCTGGTTCACGATGGCCACCGGGATCTTCGAGATGTTCGCGGCGAGGTTGCCGAGCGCTGAGCCCAGGATGACGATGAGCAGCATCGGCATGGCCAGCAGGATCCCGGTCGCGGAACGGTCCCGCAGGGTGACCCGGAGGTCCTTGAGCCCTATGTGGATCCAGCGCACGTGGCCGCCTCAGTCCCGCAGCGACTTGCCCGTGAGGTACAGGAAGACGCTCTCGAGGTTGGGCTCGCGCACGTCGATGGCGAGCACCTTCGCGCCGCGCCCGGCCAGGGTCGTGACGACCGAAGCCAGCACGGCGCCCGAGTCCTTCGACAGCACTTCGACCGTGACCGAGGTGTCTGCGGACGTCTCCTCGTCGGGTGCGGCCGGGGCGTCTTCTTCGCTGACGGGCTCCGCGCCGCCGGCGCTCGAGACGCTCTCGACGTCGGGCAGCGCGCGCAACGCCTCCAGCGCGCCCGGGGGCAGCTCGTTGACGCGCACCGAGATCACGTTCTCGTCACCCACGAGCTTCTTGAGCTCCTCGATGGTGCCCAGCGCGATCAGCTTGCCGTGGTCCATGATGCCGACCCGGTCGCACAGGAACTCGACTTCCTCCATGTAGTGCGAGGTGTAGAGCACCGTCATGCCGCGGCGGTTGAGCTCCTTGACCGTCTCGAGGATGTGGTTGCGGCTCTGCGGGTCGATGCCCACGGTCGGCTCGTCCATCAGCAGCAGCCGCGGGTGGTGCATGATGCCCGCGGCGATGTTCACGCGCCGCTTCATGCCGCCCGAGTACTTCTCGATCCGCTCCTTGGCACGGTCCGCCAGGCCCGCCGTCACGAGCGCCTCATCGAGCCGCTCCTCCAGGAGCGCGCCCGACAGGCCGTACATGCGCCCCCAGAACTTGAGGTTCTCGAGTGCGGTCAGCGTGGGATACAGGGCGATGTCCTGCGGGACGATGCCGAGGGCCTTCTTCACCGACGCGGGGTCGGTGCAGACCGACGCTCCCCCCACGACGACGTCCCCGGCCGTCGGCTCGATCAGGCACGAGATCATCGAGATGGTGGTGGTCTTGCCGGCGCCGTTGGGGCCCAGCAGGCCGAAGACCTCGCCTTCGCAGATCGAGAACGAGACCCCGTCCACGGCCGCGTTGTCGCCGAAGCGCTTGACCAGGTCGGTCACGCAGACGATATCGCCGCATTCGGCCGCCACCATGCTGTGCGCCTTCGCGCGGGCCGCACTCATCGCTCCCCCTCCGCCGAACCGGGCGCATCCGCCCGGCCTCGCTCCTCCATACGGTCGAGCAGGGCGAACAGCAGCTCCTTCATGGCTCCGAAGAACTCCGGGTGCGCGAACATCCTGTCGGCGTCCTGCACATGCGCCGCAGGCACCAGCTCATCGCGGCACGCCTCGACCAGCCGGACGAGGGTGTTCTCGGTCCACTCCAGATGGAACTGCAGGCCCACGACACGCCCCCGGTCCAGGACGAACCCCTGCCGCATGCACGCCTGTGAGACCGCGATGACCTGGGCTTCCTCAGGCGGCACGAACGTGTCGCCGTGCCAATGCCCGGCCGTGAACGTCTCGGGCCAGTCGGCCAGGACCTTGATGCGCCGCCCGGTGTCGGTGAGCGTCACCGGGTACCAGCCGATCTCCGGCTCGGGGTTGCGCATGACCCGGCCGCCGAGCGCCGCGGCGAGCAGCTGCGCTCCCAGGCAGACACCGAGCACGAGCTTGCCGTCCTCGACCGCGTTCGCGATGAACTGCCGTTCCGCCGCCAGCCACGGATGCTCCTCGTCCTCGCACGCGCCCATGCTGCCCCCGAGCACGATGAGCATGTCGAAGGGCGGCGGCACGAGGAGCTCCCGGAACGCATAGTGCTCGGTGAACTCATGGTCGCGGCGATGCGCCCACTGGGCGATGGCCCCCGGACCCTCGAACGTCTCGTGCCTGAAGCACAGGATCCGCATAGTGTCCCCGTCGTCGTGTGCGGCGACACAAAGTGTATACGGTCGCGGTCGCTCGCGGCACCGCCGCTACGGCACCGGCGACACCGGGTGGTCCCCGGCCTCCAGCACCGCGCTCGCCGCGACGTCCCGCACCCGGGGCAGGCGGTCCACCGCGAACGCCTCGGGCAGCGAGCCCAGCGCGAATACACTCAGCACCAGCCCGCCGCCGATGAGCACCGCCTGCACGCCGAAGGCCGCGGCCAGCGCCGGCGCGACCGCGAGCGGCAGGAGCTCGCCCGCCTGCCGGTGCATCTGCGAGACGCCCGCGATGCGCCCGATCAGGTGGTCGGGGGAAGCGCCCTGGATCAGCACGCGCAGCAGAACGTCCGCCACGCCGATGAAGATGCCCCAGACGAATCCGCCCACTGCGACTACCGCCAGCAGCCGGGTCCCGACGTACATGATCGCGCCCAGACCCACGAGCGCCGAGACGACACCCAGGGTCCGGGCGTTGGCGCGCAGGCTGCCGATCCGCGTGAACAGCCAGGCCCCGGCGACCAGGCCAAGGCCGAACAGCGTGTTCATGTAGCCGATCATCTCGGGTCCGGTACGCAGCACGTCGCGGTAGAAGAGCGGTTCGAGCGCGCCGAAGGCCCCGAAGCCGATCCACACCGCGGTCCCGAGCAGGACCGGATAGCGCAGCGCGCGATGCGCATAGGTGTAGCGCAGTCCCTCGCGCATCTCCGCCCAGGCGCTGGTCTTCGCGCGGCTCTCGTGCTCGACCTTGCGAACGCGGACCCCCCAGATGAGCATGACCGCGGCGAGTGACGTGAGCGCGTCGAAGACGAACACCCAGTCGAGCCCGACGTAGCGCGCCATGAGCCCGCCGAGCCCCGGGCCGATGATGAACGCGGTCGAGCCCGCGCCCTCGATCCACGCGTTGATCCGCCTCAGATCGCTTGTCTCGTCCGCGATGAACGGTGCGAACGACGCGGCGGCCGTGTACACCGGCGCGCCGACGATCCCGAGCAGGACCGCGAGGGCGGTGAGCTGCCACATGTCCCCGGCGAAGGCCAGCGCGATCGCGGTGGGGACGAAGACCGCCTCGGCGGCAGCCAGCACGCGGCGGGGGTCGTAGCGGTCGATGAGCACGCCCGAGACCGCCGTACCGGCGATGCGGCTGATCGCCAGCACGCCCATGAGGAGCGCGATCTGGGTCGGCGTCGCGTGGAACGTGTAGGCGGCCTTGCCCCACACGCCCACGAAGAACGCGGCCTCGCCGCCCGCGCGCGATATGAAGCGCGCCAGAACGACGCGCATGACGTTTCTGTTGGGAAGCATCGAAGGGCCCCTCGAAGCCGTGCGATCGAATCGGTGACGCCGCCCCGGAGGCGCGCCGACCGCATGGAATCGTAGCATGCGTGCATGACAGCCGGCGGTCGTCCGGGGCCGCCGGATTGGGACGTGCGCCCCGCGGCGGGCCTTACTTCTTGCCCTCGCCCCGCACGAACCCGGTGAAAGTCATGGAACCCGCCGACAGCCCGTCGACGGTCAGCTTCACCTGCGTGCCTTGAACGTCCAGCTTGACCGGCAGGGAGGAGGTGTTGCTCGCCCCGCCGCTGCCGCTGTAGCCGCCGGCCGAGCCCGTGATGGTCCCGCCCACACTGGCGGCGCTCATCTGGATCGATCCGCTGCCGAACCACGACGGCATGTCGTCGGGTGTCAGGCTGGCCAGCGGGTCGTCGTCGGTGAGCGAGGCGAGCGCGTCGTTGCTCGTGAGCGTGATCTTGACCGAGGCGGCCTGTCCGGCCTGGGGCCCGCTGATGGTCCCGCCCGCCATCTGGCCGTCGTTGGTGGACTTGATGGCCGCGCTGCCGCTGTAGTCGCCCGCGATGTCGCCGCCGGTATTCACGGCGCGCAGGGTGAGCTTGACCGTCTGCTTGATGGGGCCGGTCTGCCCCTTCTGGGTGTTGTTGATGTAGACGACCCAGTCGAAGTCCGAGAACTTGTCGCGGGCCTTCTTCGCCTTGTCCGAACCGACCTTGCGACCACCGACGGGCGAGAAGTGCGTCGTGAAGGCGAGTACCGAGGAGACGCCGTTCTTGGAGACGATGCGGGTCGGCAGCACCTCGTAGGTCCCGTCCGGGTTGTAGGCCACCAGGGCGTCATCGCCGGTGAGCTCCTTGCCGACCACCATCTCGATCCACGCCGGCCCGTTCATCTTCGGCCCGGCGCCGGTGCCCTTCTCCTCCAGCAGGAAGCCCTTCACGAGCGTGTCGGCGTCCTGGCCCGGCGCGGTCGACAGCGGCGTGGCGACGATCGCGGCGTCACCCGCCAGCGCCTCTCCCGGGAAGGTCACGCGGACCACGGCCTCGTCGGTCTTGAACCCGACCGCGCCGCCCTCGGCGGCCACGATGGAGGCCTCGACAGCCTTCGCGGTGTCGGGGACGGCCTTGGCGCTCGCTCCGCCTGCGGACCCGGCTCCGGGCCCGGCACCGCTCCCGGACTTCGCCGGGGTGCACGACACGATTCCGGTGAGCGCCACCGCCAGCGCGCACAGCACCGCGATCTCACGTACGCGGACCCGACCTCCGTGACCGGTCATCGATGCGGCTCCCCCCGACTCGACACCCTCGTGATGCGTTGATACTCCCGCGCGGGCGCGGGCGCAAGGATGGCGGCCCGACCCGAGACGCGAACAGGCCGGCCGGGTGTGCTCCCGGCCGGCCTGTGGTTCCACGTGGTGGAGACGAAGGGGCTCGAACCCTCGACCCTCGGCTTGCAAAGCCGATGCTCTCCCAGCTGAGCTACGTCCCCGTGCGAAGCGAGAGTATAGCACCCTCGCGCGGGCGCGCCCGCGAGGGCGCGAGCGCTCGGCGCGCGCCCGTCACGCCGAATTCACGCAAGGTTGCGCCCCGGGAAACGGCCCCGTAACGCGCGGCCCGTAGCGTGGGGACTGCGATGCCGCCGATCCGGACACATGCGGGCATTCGCACCATCGCCGTCCAATGACGCACGGCGCCCCGTCCGATAGAGGCCATTTCCGGCGCGAACGCTCCGGGGCCGAGATGCAAAGGAGGAGGTGGCGGCGTGAAGTCGTTCTTCAACAGGGACTACGACTGGCGGGGGAACCTGCCGGGAGTGCTCAAGAAGGCTGCCGTCCGTACGCTCGTTCTGACCCTGCTGGCCGTGATCCTGATGGCCGGCGTGGCGTGGGCCGCTGACGCTGTGGCGCCCACCGGCGACCCGACGGGCGCCGGCATCGGTGGGATCGCCGACGTGGCGGCCGCGACACCGGGAGCACCCACGCTCACGGAGGTGGCGCAGGATCTCGGCCACCTCAAGATCGGCACGAACATGTTCTTCATCATCATGGGCGTCGCGCTGATCTTCTTCATGCAGGCGGGCTTCATGCTCGTGGAGACCGGCTTCTGCCGGGCGAAGAACGCGGCACACGTGGCGATGACAAACTTCATCATCTTCGCCGTGGGCGCGCTCGCGTACTGGGCAGGCGGCTTCGCGCTCCAGTTCGGCGGCGTCGGTGCGCTCTCCGCACTCGGCGGCTCGACGGGCGTCCTCGACGGCATGCTGAAGCTGGGCGACTGGGGCCTCATGGGCACCAAGGGCTTCTTCCTCGGCGGCAGCACCTATGACGCGGGTGTCTACGCGTACTTCCTCTTCCAGCTCGTGTTCATGGACACGGCCGCGACGATCGTGACCGGCGCCATGGCCGAGCGCTGGAAGTTCTCCGCGTTCGTGCCCTTCGGTGCCTTCATGGGCCTCATCGTCTACCCCATCTACGGCATGTGGGTCTGGGGCGGCGGCTGGCTGGCGCAGCTCGGCGTGCAGGCGGGCCTCGGGCACGGCGTGCTCGACTTCGCCGGCTCCTCGGTGGTTCACGCGGTCGGCGGCTTCTCGGCCCTGGCGGGTGCGCTCGTCATCGGACCGCGCCTCGGCAAGTTCAAGGCCGACGGCACCCCGGTCGCCATCCCCGGCCACCACATCCCGATGGCCATCCTCGGCACCATCATCCTGGTGTTCGGATGGATGGGCTTCAACGGGATGAGCACGATCGCCGTGGGTGACATGCGCTTCTCGGTGATCATCACGAACACGATCCTCGCCGGCGCGGCCGGGGCCATGACGGCCATGTTCCTGGTGTGGAAGCTCTGGGGGCACCCCGACCCCTCGATGTCGGCGAACGGCATGCTCGCCGGTCTCGTGGCCATCACCGCCCCGTGTGCGTTCGTCAACACGGTCGGTGCGGTGATCATCGGCGGGATCGCCGGTCTGCTCGTTGTCGGCTCCGTCATCTTCTGGGAGCGCGTGGTCAAGATCGACGACCCGGTCGGCGCGGTATCGGTGCACGGAGTGAACGGCCTGTGGGGCATGATCGCGCTCGGCCTCTTCGCCGACGGCACCTACGGCGACGGCTTCAACGGCGTCAAGGGGGCGGTCACCGGCCTCTTCTACGGCGGCGGTGCGGGCCAGCTCTACGCGCAGCTCATCGCGGTGGTCGTGGTCGTGGCCTGGGCGTTCACCCTCCACTACCTCTTCTTCACCATCCAGAAGAAGACCACGGGCCTGCGCTCCAGTGAGGCCGACGAGCTTGCCGGCCTCGACGCCACCGAGATGGGCGTGCTCGCCTACCCGGACTTCGACGGGACGGGCGCGCTGGGCACGGCGAGCGTCGGAAGCGGGTCCTAGCGATGAAACGGATCGAGGCGATCGTCCGGCCGGAGAAGGTCGAAGCGGTGAAGGAGGCCCTCGTCTCGATCGGCCACGCCGGACTGACCGTGAGCGAGGTCAAGGGTCACGGGATCCAGAGGGGCATCACCCAGCAGTGGCGCGGGCAGGAGTACACGATCGACCTGCTGCCCAAGATCTCGGTGACCGCCGTGGTGAACGATCACGAGGTGAACGAGGCGATCGAGGCGATCTGCGCGGCCGCCCGGACCGACCGCATCGGCGACGGGAAGATCTTCGTGAGCCCGGTCGACGAGGTGGTGCGCATCCGCACCGGCGAGCGCGGGAGCGACGCGCTGTAGCGTCACGCGAGCGCAAACGAACGAGGGGCCGGACCCGCTCACGCGGATCCGGCCCCTCTTGGGTCTTGCTCACCGGGACGTCCTTCGCACCGCTCGAGGCTCCCCGTTGAAGGGAGAGGTTCTGCCTTGGCTGTCGGCCGAGTGAGTCTCTTCTCCCTCTCGGCCTCACCAGGCATGTCGCTCAGGAGCTTATGCCCGATCTTCACGCGGTCCGCGGAGCATGGAACAAGAGTACCGAACGTTACCTGGGTGCCCGGCGCCGTTCCTGGGCGGCGCCGGCGGACCGTACCTTACCAGACACCATCCGCGCTGAAGTCTTCATCTGACGCCCCGGTGCAAGCCTGGAATCCGTCTGCCAACGCTGACGTCTCACCTCGCAGCTACCGCTTCGGTTGTCAGGAGGCCTTCGGGTCGCGGTGGACCCTATCGGCTTGGAGCGAGTGTACCCCCGCGCGCGGCGACGCCCCCCGCGCTGTGCACGGAAACGTGATGAACGGGATGGATTCGGCGCTGACCGTGCTGGTATCGGCTACGAGCGCGACTAGCGCAGCGCGTCGAGCTTCGCCCGCAGGTCGGCCTCGGGCGTCTCGCCCACGACGAAGCCCTGCCGCACGCCCTTCGAGTCGACCAGCACGAACGTCGGCACGTACTGCACGCCGAACTGCGTGGCCAACTGCTCGGCTGCGGCGTCGTCGCCGTCCAGGCTCATCCGCTTGATGTCCACCTTGCCCGCATAGTCCTTCGTCAGCCTGTCGACCACAGGCTTCATCGCGATGCACGAAGGTCAACTGTCGGTGGCGAACTCGTACATGGTCGGGGTGCCCGTCGCAGGGCCCGTGGTGCCGGCGCTCGCGCCCGAGGACGCTCCTGTCACGAGGTCCCCGGTCCACGTGGCGACACCACCCGCGAGGTTGTAGACCTTCGTGAACCCCTGCGCCTGCAGATACGAGAAGGCGTTGGCCGAGCGTGCGCCGGTCGCGCAGTACAGCAGGATCGGGGTCGACTTGTCCCATCCGCCCGCGGCGGTCGGCACGGTGTCGATCGGCACGTTCTCCGCGCCCTTGATGTGTCCCGCCTGGTACTCTGCCGCGGTGCGCACGTCGATGAGCCGGGCGCCACCCGAGACGATGCCGTCCACGGCGGAGGCGGTCACGTCACCACTGGCGGGCAGCGTCCCGCTGCCGCCCTTCGGGATGAACGCGAGCGCCGCGATCACGAGCACGACCGCGGCAGCTGCGACCGCTATGAGGATTGTTCTCGGCTTCATGGTCCCTCTTCCGGGGCGACGCCGTCATGGTTGCGGGTCCACTATACCCTGTGGGGTATGCCGGAGGCAACGGCCCCGGCGCGGCATCGCCGCTGCTTCGGGTATCCTCGCTGTAGCAAGACACCTGCCGAGAGCGCCGGGCGCGCCGTTGACGAGGACCGAGGGGGACGCCTGCGTGGCCGAGCGTACCGCCGCTGAGCTGGCCGCGGATCCGGACGCCCCGCTGAGGGCGGAGCTCCTCAGCGTGGAGCGCCTGGCCGAGCGCGCCCGCGAGATCGCCAGCGAGCAGCGCTCGGCGATCGCGCGACGCCCGCGCACCACCCCCCTCAAGCCGCTGCTGGAGCGCGCCTCGTCGCAGCTCGCGAAGACCAACGCGGCACTCGCCGCCGGCGCCCGCGACGGCCGGTCCGTCTCTCCCGCCATGGAGTGGCTGCTCGACAACTACTACCTCATCGACGAGCAGGCCCGCACCGCCTCGACCGACCTGCCCGTCGGCTACGGCGCCGAGCTGCCGCGCCTGACCGCGGGGGCGCTAGCGGGCTACCCGCGCATCTACGAGGCCGCCATCACACTCCTCGCGCACACCGACGCGCGGGTCGAGGCCGACTATCTCGAGCGGTTCATCATGGCCTACCAGGAGGTGTCGCCGCTCTCCATCGGAGAGATGTGGGCGGTGCCCATCGTCCTGCGCGTGGCGCTCGTGGAGGATCTTCGCCGGCTGTCGCAGCGGGTGCACGCGACCTTCGCGGCGGAGCAGGCCGCCGACGTGTGGGCCGACCGCGTGCTCACCGCACTCGAGGAGCGGCCGGCGTCCGTGGCCGGCCTGCTCGCCGAGGTGTCCGGGAGCGAGCATGCGCGGTCCGCATCCTTCCTCACGCGACTCGGCCAGCGGATGGCCGACCAGGAACGCGACGTCTCGGCGGTGCTCACGTGGATCGATCGCGCATCGAAGGCCGCGGGCGCCAGCAGCGACGACCTTGCTCAGAACGACCACCAGCGGCAGGCGTCGGACCAGGTCTCCATCGCCAACGCCATCACGGCCATCCGCTTCGTGGACGCCACGGACTGGCGGGCCTTCTTCGAACGCTGCAACGTGGTGGAGACCGAGTTGCGCCGCGACCCGGCCGGCATCTACGCGTGCATGGACTTCGCCAGCCGGGACCGGTACCGCCACGCCCTGGAGGCGCTGGCGCGCCGGTGTCCCGAGGACGAGGCGGCCGTCGCGCGGGCGTGCGTCGAGCGGGCCGCCGCAGCGCTCGCCGCGGACGTCACCGACCGCGTCCGCGGTCACGTCGGCTACTACCTGATCAGCGCGGGGCGCTACGGCTTCGAGCAGTCCCTGCTCTACCGGCCACGCGCCCGCGAGCATGCGCACCGGTCGTGGTTGTCGTACCGCGGCGCCATCTACTGGGGGCTGCTCGCCACGGTGACTGCCGGCCTTGCCGGCGGGCTCGGCCTGTACGCCTACACGATCGGCGCGGCCGCGTGGGCGAGCCTCGCGCTCGTCATGCTGTCGCTCGTGCCGCTCTCCGACCTCGCCCTGAGCGTGGTGAACCGGCTCGCGTCCGCCGTATGGCCGCCTCGCAGCCTGCCGAAGCTCGACTACGAGCAGCCGCTGTCGGAGACGCATCGCTCGCTCGTGGTCGTTCCGGCGCTCTTCACCTCGGTCGAGTCCGTCCGGAGCGTGATCGACAACCTCGAGGTCCACTACCTGGGCAACACGGACCCGAACATCGGCTTCGCCGCCCTTGGAGACCTCAGGGGGGCCGCGCAGGAGCACCTGCCCGGAGATGCGGACGTGCTCGAGGCCGCCCGGTGCGGGATCGAGGAGCTGAACGCACGCTACGGGCATGACGGGCGCGGGCCGTTCCACCTGTTCGTCCGCTCGCGCACCTTCAACGCGGACGACGGCACGTGGATGGGATGGGAGCGCAAGCGCGGGGCGCTCACCGAGATGACCCGCCTCCTGCGCGGCGCGTCCGATACGTCGATCACCCTCCAGGCTGGCGACGCGTCGTTCCTCCCGGGGGTCACCTTCGTCATCACCCTGGACGCCGACACGGTTTTGCCTCGGGACGCGGCGCGAAAGATGGTGTCGTCAATCGCGCACCCGCTGAACCGGGCTCGCCTGGACGAGGACACCGGGCTCGTGGCAGGCGGGTACGGCCTCGTGCAGCCCCGCGTCGGCATGACCCTCCCGTCTGCGACCGCCACGCTCTACGCGATGCTGCACACAGGGCCCACCGGCCTGGACCCGTACGCCGGAGCGATCTCGGACACCTACCAGGACGTCTTCGGCGAAGGGTCGTTCACCGGCAAGGGCATCTACGAGGTCGACGTCTTCAACTCGGTCCTCGAGGGGCGCTTCCCCGACAATCGCCTGCTGTCTCACGACCTCATCGAGGGGTGCTTCCTGCGCACCGGCCTCGCATCCGACGTCGAGGTTCTGGACGACTTCCCCGCCTCCTACCTGGCGCAGTGCGCCCGCGTACACCGCTGGGTGCGCGGCGACTGGCAGATCATCCCCTGGCTGGGCCGCACGGCCCCGGGTGAGGGCGGGACGCGCTACCGCAACCCGCTCTCGCGCCTCCACAAGTGGAAGATCTACGACAACCTGCGCCGGTCCGTCTTCCCGGCAGCATGGGTGATCCTGGGCATCACGGGCTGGATGCTGCTGCCGAGGCCGGGATGGGAATGGCCGATCGCCCTCACGGTGATCCTCGAGTTCCAGGCGCTGCTGCACGCGGTGGACTCCCTGCTCCGCTTCCCGCGCGGTGTGGGGTTCCGGGCCGCCGTCCGCCCGGTGGTGGCCGACCTCGGCAACGACGTGCTGCGTTCGCTCGTCACGCTCTCGTTCCTCCCGCATCAGGCCATGCTGAACCTCGATGCCGCCTCGCGGGCCCTGTGGCGGCAGTTCGTCAGCAAGCGCGACCTGCTGGAGTGGACCACCGCGGCCGAGGCGGAACGCCTTTCCGGCTCGGACCTGCGCGCCTTCGTGCGCGCGATGGGACCGTCCTCGCTGCTGGCGCTGGTGCTGTGCGCTCCAGCGGTCGCCGCGGCTCCAAAGGCCTGGATGTGGATCGCTCCGGCCATGCTGGCGTGGGCGCTCTCCCCGGTGGTGGCCTGGGCCATCAGCCGCCCGATGCGCCGACGCGAGGCCCCCGCCACGGCGGCGGACGTCCAGTTCATGCGCCGTGTGGCCCGAAAGACATGGCGCTTCTTCGAGACGTTCGTGGGCGATGAGGACCACTGGCTGCCGCCGGACAACTTCCAGGAGGAGCCCAAGGGCGAGATCGCACACCGCACGTCGCCGACCAACATGGGCCTGCTCCTCATCGCGAACCTCTCCGGCCACGACCTCGGCTACCTGTCGACCAGCGGCGTCGTGGACAGGGTGGAGCGTTCGCTCGAGACGATGGCCGGCCTCGAGCGGTTCCGCGGGCACTTCTACAACTGGTACGACACGCGGACCCTCGAACCCCTTCGGCCGCAGTACGTCTCGACCGTCGACTCGGGCAACCTCGCGGGGCACCTGCTGGCGCTGAGGACCGGACTGCTCGAGGTGTCCGAAGGCCCGCTCATCGGCACGCAGGCGATCCGCGGCATGGCCGATGCGCTGCGTCTGGCGTTGGAGGACCTGCTCGCCGAGAAGGACGCCCTCGGCGAAGCCGGGACCGTCGACGCGCTTCGCCGTGACGTCGACGAGCTGCTGCGGCGCGTGACCCTGGCCGAGCACCCGCGGACGCTGGGCGGCTGGCACGGGCTGCTCGACGAGCTGTGGCGCGCGGCGGAGCCCCTCGCGCCACGGGCGCTCGCGCTCTCATCGCCCGACGGGCGCGCGGTCACCTCCGTGCTCGAGGCGGTGGAGGCGGTCCGGCGTCATCGCGACGACCTTGACGCCTACGCGCCATGGGCCGAGATCGTCGCGCGCACTCCCCACGCGGTGGCCGGATGGGCACGCGCCTACGATCTCGCGCCGCTCGTGTCGGGCGTCCCGAGCCTCGTCGGCCTCGCGGAGGGGCTGCACACCGCACTCGAGGCACTCGACGCGCTGGCCGCTGACCCGCACGGGGCGGACGACGATGAGCGCGCGGCGGTGGCGGTGTGGGCCGCAGAGCTTGCGGCCGGCATCCGCGCAGACCGCGAGACCTGCCTGGACCTGCTGGCGCGCCTGCGCCTGCTCTCAGACATGGCCACCGAGATGTGGGAGCACACCGACTTCGGCATGCTCTACGACCAGGGCCGCGAGCTCTTCTCCATCGGCTTTTCCACGGAGCAGGGCCGCCTCGACGACTCGTACTACGACATGCTTGCGTCCGAATGCCGCCTCGCATCGTACCTGGCCATCGCCCGCGGGCAGGTGCCGCAGGAGCACTGGTTCCGTCTCGGCCGCCAGTTCACGCGCACATCGGGCGGGTTCGCCCTGCTGTCTTGGTCCGCCTCGATGTTCGAGTACCTGATGCCGCTGCTGGTCATGAACTCGTACGGCGACACCCTGCTCGACCTCACGTACGGCGCCGTGGTCCGCCGCCAGATCCAGTACGGGGCCGAACGCGGCGTGCCGTGGGGCGTGTCCGAGTCGGCCTTCGCCGCGATGGACGTGGAGCTCACCTACCAGTACCAGGCCTTCGGCGTGCCCGGCCTGGGGCTGAAGCGCGGACTGTCGGAGGACGTCGTCATTGCACCGTACGCGACGCTGCTGGCGATGCAGGTCGATCACCGGGCCGGCATTGCCAACCTCCGCAAGCTGAGCGCGGAGGGAGCCGAAGGGCCTTTCGGCTACTACGAGTCGCTGGACTACACGCCGGGGCGCGTGCCCGCGGGACAGCGCCGCGCGGTCGTGAAGACCTACATGGCGCACCATCAGGGCATGGGGCTGGTGGCGCTCGGCAACGAGCTCACCGACGGACGGATGCGCGAGCGCTTCCATGCCGACCCGCTCGTGCAGACCGCCGAACTGCTGCTGCAGGAGCGCGTGCCGCGGCACCTGAGTCCCGCCCAGCCGCACATCGAGGAGGTCGAGTTCGTGCGCAGCCTGCGCGAGCTCCCGCCCCCTGTGAACCGCTCCTACCCGCTGGCCGACACGCCCACGCCCGCCACGCACTTCCTGTCCAACGGGCGCTACTCGGTCATGGTCACCAACGCCGGCGGCGGCTACAGCCGCTGGACCGACACGGCGGTGAGCCGCTACCGCGAGGACATCACCCGAGACTGCTGGGGCCAGTTCTGCTTCATCCGCGACGTGAAGAGCGGCGACGTCTGGTCCAACACGTTCCAGCCGTCGCTCACGCCGTACGACGACTACCACTGCATCCTCTCCGCCGACCGGGCCGAGTTCCGCCGCCGCGACGGCGACATCGAGACCTACACCGAGGTGGTCGTCTCGCCGGAGGACGACGTCGAGGTGCGCCGCATCACCGTGACCAACCACGGCCTGCACCCGCGCACGCTCGAGCTGACGAGCTACTTCGAGGTCGCCCTCACCGTCCAGGGGGCCGACCAGGCGCACCGCGCGTTCTCGAACCTCTTCATCGAGACCTCGGCGGAACCGGACCTGCGGACGCTGCTGTTCACGCGCCGGCCCCGCTCCGCCGAAGAGCAGCGCGTCTGGGGCTTCCACACGCTCGCGAGCGACGACGGCCACCCCGACGGGTTCTCGTACGAGACCGACCGCGCGCGGTTCATCGGGCGGCTGCGCCACGTGTGGGACGCGGCCGCGATGGCGGATCCCGCGCCGCTCTCGGGCACGGTGGGTCCGGTACTCGACCCCATCTGCGCGCTGCGCCGCCGTGTCACGCTCGACGCCGGGGAGAGCGCGCGCCTGGCGTTCACGACCGGCGTCGCCGAGACCCGCGATACGGCCGTCGCGCTGGCGGAGCGCTACGCGGACATCCGCGGCGCCCAGCGGGCGATCGACCTGGCCTGGTCGACCAGCCAGATCGAGCTACGGGACCTGGGCATCACGCCCGACGAAGCCGTCGTGTTCCAGCGGCTCGCGTCGCGCCTGCTGCTCACCGATCCGTACTCCCGGCTGAAGCTGAAGACGCCGACCGAGAACACGCTCAAGATCTCGGGGCTCTGGGGTCTGGGCATCTCCGGCGACCACCCGATCCTGCTCGTGAAGATCGAGCGCATCGAAGACACGCAGATCGTCCGGCAGGCCTTGCTGGCCCATCAGTACTGGCGGCACAAGGGGTTCCGGTGCGACCTCGTGGTGCTCAACACGAAACCGTCCGCGTACCACTCGGAACTGGACGACCGGCTGCACCTGCTGGCCCGGACGGGGCACGCGCTCCAGATGATGGACAAGCCCGGCGGCATCTTCATCCGCCGCGCGGACCAGATAGCACCCGAAGCGCTCAACTTGCTCGAGAGCGTCGCGCGGGCCACCGTCGAGGCCGACCGCGGGCCGATCGTGCTGCAGCTCAACCAGCGCGGCATCCGCCCCGAGCCGCCCGACGCGCTCGTGCCGAAGCACGCGCCGCGCACCTACCTGGCCCCGGAGTTCGCCCGGCCCAAGCTCGATTTCGACAACGGCTACGGCGGGATCGACCCGGCGACCGGCGAGTACGTGATCGTGCTCGAGGGCGACGACACGACGCCGGCACCCTGGATCAACGTCATCGCATACCCGGAGTTCGGCACGATGGTCTCCGAGGCCGGCATCGGCTGCACGTGGGCCCGCAACAGCCACGAGAACCGGCTGACCACCTGGAACAACGACGCCGTGTCCGACGGCAGCGGCGAGATGCTCTACATCCGCGACGAGGACACGGGGCAGTTCTGGAGCCCGACGCCGTTGCCGGTCCGCGACGCGGAGCCGTACGTGGTCCGCCACGGTCATGGCTACTCGACGTTCGAGCATGTCTGCCACGGGATCGACCACGCCTTGACCTGGTTCGTCCCGCCGAGCGAACCGGTCCGGATCGCCAGGCTGAAGCTGACGAACATCTCGGGCGAGCCACGCAACCTCTCGGTCACGCAGTTCGTGGAGTGGGTGCTGGGAGACTCGCGCAGCAAGGCGAACCAGCGTGTCGTCACCCGCTACGACACCGAGGGCGGCATGCTCACCGCTCACAGCTGGTTCAACGAGGACTTCCCGGGCCGGGTCGCGTTCCTGGCCTGCGACCGCTCACCATGCGCCTATACCGCGAGCCGCACCGAGTTCCTTGGCCGCAACGGCACACCGGGCGACCCCGCGGCGATGCACGCGAAGACCCTGGGCCAGGTCACGGGCCGCTTCCACGACAACTGCGGCGCGCTCATGTCCCGCGTCGAGCTGGCGCCGGGCGAGAGCGTGGAGGTCCGCTTCATGCTCGGGCAGACCGACACGCTCGCGGGCGCGCGCGAGCTCGTGCGCGCGCACCGCTCTGCCGCCGCGGCCGACACGGCGCTTGAGGCTGTGCGGGCCCACTGGGACGGCGTGCTGGGATCGCTCAGGGTCTCGACGCCGGACCCCGCGCTGGATGCGATGATCAACGGCCCGGTGCTCTACCAGACGCTCGCCTGCCGGATCTGGGGGCGCACCGCGCTCTACCAGTCCTCCGGCGCGTTCGGCTTCCGCGATCAACTCCAGGACGTCATGGCGCTCACCATCGCGCGCCCCGACCTCGTCCGCGCGCAGATCGTGCGGGCGTCGCGGCACCAGTTTGAGGCCGGCGACGTCCTGCACTGGTGGCAGCCGCACTCAGGTCGCGGAGTGCGCACCCGCTTCACCGACGACCGCAACTGGCTGCCCTTCGTCGCCGCCGACTACATCGAGTCCACCGGCGACTACTCCGTCCTGGAAGAGGTGACCCCGTATGTCACCGGCGCAGAGCTCCAGCCCGGCCACGAGGACCCGTATCGCGTTCCGATGCGCGCC
>CAZHMA010000005.1:0-30330 GCA_964533555.1 uncultured Eubacteriales bacterium | reverse complement strand
ACCGGGATGTCGGTTGTCACCGCGCTGGGCTGTGAAACGCCCGAGTTCTGGGACAGGTTGTGCGCCGGCAAAAGCGGCGTCAGCCAGTTGGAGCGGTTCGATTGTTCGGAGTTCAAGGTTCACTTCGGTGGAGAACTCAAGGACTTCGACTTCGCGGCAGGCGCGACGCTCTGCGAGCCTGAGTAGACACCGTCACGCGATCGTTGCGGCCCGGTTCCCTCGCGGGGGAGCCGGGCCGCTCGCGTTCGTGTACCCTGTTCCTCAAGCGTCAGGCCGTCGGGGGGCGGACCCGGCGCCCAAGGGACAGTCACGCAGGGGAGGCGGTACACGGTGTCTGATTGGAACGCGCAGGAGCCCGCGGGCGAGAGCCCGGGAGTTGAAGACCTGCTCTCAGACTTGGATTGGTCCGGAGAACCGGCCGGTGCCGCCGAGGTGCCGGTGCCCGCGTACGCCGTTCAGGAGGAGCCGATCCAGGACCCGGTCCCGGAGCCTCGGCGCAGGAACGCATCGCCCGCCCGTCGACAGGGGAACCACAGCATGGACAGGGGAGTCTCTCGCGGCACGTTCTGGGGTTTCCTCGTACTCGCGCTCGTCATCGGCCTCGTCATCGGCCTCGGCGTGATGGTGTGGCAGCGTGCCTCGCTGACGTCCGACATCCGCGCTCTCGAGACGAAGCTCGCGACCGCCGAGGCCAGCACCACCGCCACGGCCCAGCAGCTCCAGGACCTTGAGGCGCGACTGGCATCGGCAGACGCTTCAATGACCGAACTGACAGCGCAGAACGCGCAGCTGACGGCCGACCTTGCCGCGGCCAAGACGGCACTCGCCGCGGCGACCAGCTCCACGGTCACCATCACCGAGCGGGCGGTCAGTCCCACGTCCGTCGAGGCGAGCCATACGCTTGCGCTGACGGTGAAGGTGCAGGGCAAGGCCGACAAGGTCCAGATGCGTATCGTCGGCCAGTCAGGCATCACCTACAGCCAGACGTTCAACCTCACCAAGTCGACCACGAGCGGCGATATCGTCACGTGGAAGCGTTCCGTGACGGCTCCTTCGAAGAAGGGCACGTACCGCTACTACGCCACGGCCTACGTCGGGACCAAGAAGTACGAGATGCCCGGCGTCTCGGCTTGGACGTTCGTCGTCAAGTAGCGGACGGGTTCGCCCAACAAGGCCGGCAGACTGGGTAGTCATGTGCGCTGAAGCAGCGATCCTCGCAGAGGCCGGGGCGGCGCTCGAGCCCCTGGTCGACGAAGCGACCGGCTTCGTTCTGCGCCGATACGACGAGATCCGTCCGGACCTGATGCACCAGTTCGACGCCGCGGCGCTCGCTGCCGTCGAGAGAGATGTACGCCACCACCTCGAGTTCCTCGTACAGGCCCTGCTGAACGCAGAGCCGAGGATCATGGACGACTACGTGGCATGGGCGGCCACCCTCTTCAGCGGGCTCGGCCTGCCCGAGGAGTGGCTGGTCGAGAGCCTGGAGTTCGTGGCCCAATCGGGACACGCGCTGGTCACGCGGGCGCAGGCCGCAACGATCGACGAGGTGGTCCGCGACGCCGTGGTGCGGATGCCGGCGCGCGGGTTCACGCCGCCGCCGTTCGTCCTCGCCGAAGGGCCGGCTGGTTCGCTCGCGGTCAACTACCTCACCGCCGTGCTCGCGGGGGATCGCGACCGCGCCGTCCGCATGGTCACGGACGCGCTTGAGAACGGGATGTCGCTCGAGACGGTGTATCTGCACGTCATCGCGCCGGTCCAGGCGGACGTCGGCAGACTCTGGCTCACCAGCCAGATCACGGTTGCCCAGGAGCATGTCGCGACTGCGGTCACCCAGACCGTCCTGGGGGCGCTGTGGCCGTTCCGCACCCGGACGGACCGCAACGGCCGCTCAGTCGTGATCGCGTGCGTGGGTTCGGAGCTGCACGAGATCGGGGCGCACATCGTCTCTGACTTCTTCGAGCTGAGCGGGTGGGACTCTGTCTATCTGGGTGCCAACACGCCCCTGAGCGCCATCCTCGCCGCCGTCGACGAGCGCAGGCCTGACGTCGTTGCGCTCTCGGCCACCATGGCCCCGCACCTCACGGACCTGCGGATGGCGGTCGACGCCGTGCGCCACACCGAGGGAGGGAAGCACTCGAAGGTCATCGTGGGCGGGCGTCCCTTCAACGTCGCGCCCGGCCTCTGGCGCGCCGTGGGCGCGGACGGCTGGGCGCCGGAGGCGGCCGGTGCGGTCCGGACCGCCGGAGCGGCGTGCGGCGACTGAGACATCCGGGAGACAACGAAAGGGCCGGCCGGGTGACGAACCCGACCGGCCCTTCTTACTGCGTTGGCGCGATCGCTACTCCGCGGCGGGCGTCTCGGACGCGGGGGGCGCCGGAGCCACGGGCGGTTCCGCGAGGGGGGCGGCCGGCTGCTTCGCGGCCGCGGGTTCGGCCGACGGGGACTTCGGCGCGGAGGACTTGGACGCGGTCGAAGTCGCTGCAGGCTCACGGGTCACGGTCTCCATGATCTGCTGCTTCATGCGCGCAACCTGAGCTGTGTGCTCGGGACTCTTCGGTGCGCCCACGACAGGCGCGCCGAGCTTCTCCGCCGTGAGCAGGGTGAGCAGCAGGCCGAACGCGTTGTTGCCCGCGCCGCCCGCGCCCTCGCCCTCCGCCCCGCCCATGTTCACCACGGTCTGCGGGACGATGGGGATGCCCGCGGCCTGGACGGCTGCGGCCAGCTTCGTCATGACGTCCTGCGCCAGCTGCAGCTGCGGCCCGCCGTATGCGGCTACCTGCTGCTCGATGGCGATGGCCTTGCCGATACCGGTGCGTGCCTCGCGCTCTGCGTCGGCCTGCGCCATGACGCGCACCTTCTCCGCGTCGCCTCGGGCGAGCGTCTTCACGCGCTCGGCGTCCTGTGTGGCCTTCTGCAGTTCGGCGCGGCCCTGGTTCTCCTGGATCTGGATGTTGATGGTCGACTGCGTGAGCATCGTCTGCTGCTCCGCGACGGCCTGGGCTTCCTTGAGCTCTCGCTCCTTGTCGGCGGCGATGCGCTGCTTCTCGAAGGTCTCGAGCTTCTCGAACGCGATCTGGCGGTCGCGCAGCTGCACGAGGATCGTCTCGATGCGGTCGTCGCCTTCCGGCGAACGCGGCGTGCCGATCAGCACCTCTTCGAGCTCCAGGTTGTAGCGGGCGAAACGCTCCTGCATCTCCTCGGAGGCGCGGGCCTGGATCTCGTTGCGCTGCTGGAGCAGCTCGATGATGGTCTTGGTCTGGCCGATGTTCTTGAAGTAGCTCGAGACCATCGGGTCGAGCGTCTGGTTGACCAGCATCGCGATGTCGCCGAAGCGCTGGATCACGAGGGGGGCCTTCATGTAGTCGATGTGGATGACCACTGACAGCGGCAGCGACGGCTCGAAGGCGTCCTTGGTGATCAGGCCGATCTCCGTGAGGTTCGCGTCGTAGTTGTGCTGGCCGGTCTCGCCGGCGATCCACTTGAGGATGATGTTCGTGGTCGGAACCAGGAAGACCTTGCCGGCGTACGTGTTGAAGGCGTACTTGCCCGGCATGAGCGACTCGCTCCACACGCCGCGGTCGCCCTGCTTCACGAGCTCGCCGTGCCGGTACTCGGTGCCGGAGAGGTCCTCGCCCTTCGGCCCGATGTAGCTCACGACCACGCCCGCGTAGCCCACCGGGACGATGGTCTTGTCGATGAGCTCGACCGTCGCGAACAGCCTGTTGATGAAGTAGGTGCCCTCGGTCAGCACCTGGTACTGGCGCCCGCGGAAGCCGCCGGCGGCGAGGAACGCCTCGGGATCCTGGAAGCTGCTGTGGTAGTTCGGCGCGCCGGCCACGTCGCCGACCGCCGGGGCGATGATGTCGCCCTTCGGCAGTGACGGTCCGTCGTGCACGGTGACCACGCCCAGCTTGTCCTCCGCGCCCTTGATGACAACCGGCGTGAACCCGCCGAGGTTGGACAGGAAGGAGGCCATGGACAGGATCGCGTTCTCCTCCTGCTTGTTGCCCATGGGCATGTAGTAGACGTTCGACTCGGTGACCACGACGAACTGCGCCAGGTTGAACGCGTACGTGCCCTCGCGAAGGATCGCGCGCTGCGGACCGCGCTGGCCGCCGTTGGCGAAGAACGCGCGGACGTCCTGGAAGTAGTTGGCCTCGACGACCCGCGCCAGCGTCTGCTCCGGCTTCAGCGGCACACCGTCTCGCGCGAATACGTAGCCGATCCGGCCCTGCGGGATCGTGATGAGCGGCAGGATGCGGACGCGGTACATCAGCGGCGTCCGGAAATGGATGCCGCCTCGCAAGACGTCGGGCTGGAAGCCGGCCTCACCCTTCAGCGCGATGATGCTGTCCTTCAGAGAGCCCTTGGTGGACCACCACTTCTCGACGATGCCGACCTGGTCGGGCCTTACCACGCGGAAGCCCACGAGCTTCAGCAGCAGGAAGATCCCGACGATGACGCCGATGACGACCAGCGGCGCTCCGAGCAACCAAGCGAACCCGGACATGCTAGTTCCTCCCTAACGGATGGACGTGCCGAAGAAGAATATCGGCGCGCACCGGACGGCCTAATCTCATGGACGAGTGAAGGAAGTGACCCGCGCCGTTAAGTCGTCGTGTAGGCCCTCGTGCGCCCTCGGCGCGGCCCCGGTCCTACTTGGCGAGCGCGCGCTCCACGGCCTCGCGCAGGTGCGCGGGCTCGAAGGGCTTCACGAGGTAGTCGATGGCGCCCTCGTCGTACCCGGTCTGGATGTCGGCCTTCTGGGCGGCGGTCGTGAGCATGATGACCTTCACGTCCGCCGTCTCGGGCCGCTTGTGCAGGAAGTGCAGCACCTCGAAGCCGTCGAGCTTCGGCATCGTCACGTCCAGAAGGACGAGGTCCGGATGCTCGTCGATCGCGGTCTGCAGCGCCATCTCGCCGTTCTCGGCTTCGATGAGCACATAGCCGCCGGAACGCAGCGATGCTGTCACGAGCATCCTGATCTGGCGGTTGTCGTCGGCGACCAGTATCTTCTCGCCGGCCATGTCGAGATCCCCTCGTTCGCCCGCGTTTCCCCTGAGCCAAATGTATTCGCCGTCACACTGGGCATTCCTGCCTGCGGCGACCGTGCGCTCTGAGGGCGGCCTGCTCGTCGTGGTACATTCCGAATGAGACGACACCGACGCCGGGGGCCGCGAGAACATGCCGCGCATCGCACTCGCACAGATCGACGTGACCGTGGGCGACTTCGAGCGCAACGCGGACCTTGTCGTGGATGCGATCCGGGCCGCGCAGGCGCAGGGCGCGACGATCGTGCTGCTGCCCGAACTGGCGCTCACGGGCTATCCGCCCGAAGACCTCCTCGCGAAGGACCACTTCGTGGAAGACGGGCTGGAAGCCCTGGGTCGGGTGGCGGCGGCGTGCCACGGCATTCACGCCCTGGTAGGGTTCGTGGACCGGGACGGCGAGCGCCTCTTCAACGCGGCCGCGCTGTGTGCCGACGGGCGCGTGCAGGCCGTGTACCGCAAGCGCCGGCTGCCCAACTACGGTGTCTTCGACGAGGAGCGCTACTTCGAGCCGGGTGCCGGGCCCGCGGTCAGCGACATCGACGGCCTGCCGGTCGGGCTCACCATCTGCGAGGACGTCTGGGCGCCGGAGCCGGCCGCCGAGACCGCCGCGCTGGGTGCCGGAGTGGTGCTCAACATCTCGGCCTCGCCGTTCCACCACGGCAAGGGCGCGGAGCGCGAGGCCATGCTGGCCAGGCGGGCGAAGGACAACGGCGTCTGGCTGGCGTACTGCAACCTGGTCGGCGGTCAGGACGAGCTCGTCTTCGACGGCCGGTCCGTTGTGATCGCTCCCGACGGGACGGTCGTGGCCCGGGCGCTGTCCTTCGCAGAGGACCTGCTGGTGGTGGACGTGCCCGCGGGCGGGGGCGCGGACGCCGGCGCGCCCGCGCATGCGCGCGTGGAGCCCATGCTCGCCGGCGATGAGGACATGTACCGGGCGTTGGAGACGGGCCTGCGTGACTACCTGCGCAAGAACGGCTTCACCGACGCGGTGATCGGACTCTCAGGCGGCATCGACTCCGCGCTCACGGCGACCCTCGCGGTCGACGCGCTGGGTCGCGAGCACGTGCACGGTGTGCTCATGCCGTCGCAGTTCTCCTCGGGCGGCAGCGTGGCGGACGCCGAGGCCCTCTGCGCGAACCTGGGCATCGAGCAACGCACGCTGCCGGTCGAGCCGGCGTACCGCGCCATCGAATCCACGCTGACGGCCTCGTTCGAAGGACGCGCCCCCGACATCACCGAGGAGAACCTGCAGGCCCGCGTGCGCGGGACGCTGCTGATGGCGCTCTCGAACAAGTTCGGCTGGATCGTGCTGGCCACCGGCAACAAGTCCGAGCTCTCCGTGGGCTACTCGACCCTCTATGGCGACATGGCCGGCGGCTTCGCGGTGATCAAGGACGTCTACAAGACGAAGGTCTGGGACCTGGCCCGTTGGCGCAACCGCGACGGCGAGGTCATCCCGTCGGCAAGCATCACGAAGCCCCCGTCGGCGGAGCTGCGCTCCGGCCAGCTCGACACCGATTCGCTGCCGCCGTACGAGGTGCTCGACGCGATCCTCAAGGCCTACGTCGAAGACGACCTTTCGGTCGAGCGGATCGCCGCGCTCGGGTTCGACGAGGTCCTGGTCGCCCGCGTCGCGCGCATGGTCGACGCCGCCGAGTACAAGCGCCGCCAGGGCCCGGTCGGCATCCGCGTGACGCCGCGGGCCTTCGGCAAGGACCGCCGCATGCCCGTCACCAACCGGTACCGGGGCTAGAGCGTGACGGGCGAAGTGCCGGACGGCATCGAGCTGCGCTTCGTTGCGGGCAGCGACCCGCTGATGCGCAATGTGCTCGACCTCTGCTACGAGACGCTGCACCGGCCCTTCGGCGTGAGCCGCAACGACGACTGGGGCAACGACGACCCGGACTCGTGGCACATCGTGGCGATGGCCTCCGGCATCGTCGTGGGCTACGCGCGGCTCATCCGCGAGGGCGGCTGGGGGCACATCCGGCAGGTCGCGGTCTACGAGGAGCACCGGCAGAAGGGGATCGGCAGCGCACTCGTGCGCGAACTCGTCGACCTGGCCCGCCGCGAGGGGTTCGCCCGGCTCTATCTCAACGCGCGACTGAACGCCGTTGGCCTCTACGAGCGCGCGGGTTTCCGCGTCGTCAGCCCGGAGCCGTTCAAGATGCCAAGGACGTTCCTGCCGCACGTGCGGATGGAGATGGAGCTCGCGCGGCCCGGGGGGTCGCGCTAGAAAACCGCACGTCGTTCGCCTAACCTGTTAGCCGCGACACCAGAGTTCGACCCTTGAGGAGGGACCAGTACATATGCCGAAGATCACCCGTGACCAAGTCCGCGTTCCGGCCGACGTTCCGGCCGCCGTTCGCGACACCTACGTCGACAACTACATGAAGGCCACGCAGGGCACCGGGCGGCTCATGCTCTTCGCCTGCGACCAGAAGATCGAACACCTGAACGAGGACTTCTACGGCGAGGGCATCCACGCCGACGACAACGAGCCCGAGCACCTGTTCAAGATCGGCGCGCAGGGCGTCATCGGCATCCTGGCCGGCCAGCGCGGCCTGGTGGCCCACTACGCCGCCGACTACCCGGACATCAACTACCTCGTGAAGATGAACTCCAAGACGCACCTGGTGAAGACGTCGCAGGAGGACCCGTACTCGCCGCAGCTCTACGATATCCAGACGGTGCTCGACCTTCGCGACAACGGCGTGAACGTCGTGGGCATCGGCTACACCATCTATCTGGGCAGCGAGTACGAGGCATCGATGATGCAGGAGGCGGGCCAGCTCATCGCCGACGCGCACTCGGTGGGCCTGCTCGTGGTGCTGTGGATCTACCCGCGCGGCAAGGCCGTCGCGGATGAGAAGGACGCGCACCTCATCGCCGGCGCCGCCGGTGCCGCATGCTGCCTGGGCTCCGACTTCGTGAAGGTCAACCCGCCGAAGGGCGACGACAAGGCCAGCTCTGCCGAGAAGGTCAAGGAGGCCGCCGCTGCGGCCGGCCGCACCGGCCTGGTGTGCGCGGGCGGCTCGACGGTCGCCGCGGATGTGTTCCTCAAGCAGCTCTGGGAGCAGATCCACGTGGGCGGCGCCATGGGCAACGCCACCGGACGCAACATCCACCAGCGCTCGCTGGACGAGGCGGTCCGCCTGACGAAGGCGATCTCCGCGGTCACGCTGGGCGACTGGAGCGTCGAGGACGCCGTCGCCGTGTTCGAAGGTTCGAAAGATTTCGCCCTGTAGGTTTCCGACCGATCCCGAACGGGCTAGCGGCCCGGCACGGACGTGGGTGTGGCCCCGCCTTAGTGTCTTGGTGGGGCCACACCCACGTCCGTGCCGGGGCGTAGCGGCCGCGACAGGGTGGTATCATCTTGCGAACTTGCTGACCATCGCTGACGACGGAAGTCTCAATGCCGATATCCGATTGGTTCCGGGCCCGCGAGGCTCGGCGATACACCCAGCCGAGTACGCCTGTCGAGTCCGCCGACCTGCCCGAGGGTGTGTGGGTCAAGTGCGACGAGTGCAAGCGCGCGCTCTATCAGGGCGACCTGGATGACAACCTTCAGGTGTGCCCGTACTGCGGGAAGCACAACGACCTGACTGCGGTGGACCGCATCGCGTATCTGGTGGATGAAGGGTCGTTCGAGGAGACCGACGCCGGGGTCGGCTCGGTCGATCCGCTGTCGTTCACCTCCGGCAAGCCGTACACGCAGTCGCTGGCGGTGGCGCGCGAGAAGACCGGGATGGTCGAGGCGGTCATCACCGGCCGCGCGACCCTGGCCGGGCGACCCATCGTCGTCGGCGCCATGGACTTCCGGTTCGTCGGTGCCTCGATGGGCTCGGCCGTGGGCGAGAAGATCGCCCGCGCGTTCGAGCTCGCGCTCGCGGAGCGCCGCCCGCTGGTTCTTGCGATCACCTCCGGCGGCGCGCGAATGCAGGAGAGCATGCTCTCGCTCATGCAGATGGCGAAGACGGCGGCTGCGGCCGCGCGCCTGGCCGACGCGCGCGTGCCCTACGTCGCCATCCTCACCAACCCCACCATGGGCGGTACGACCGCCTCGTTCGCGACACTCGGCGACGTGATCTTCGCCGAGCCCGGCGCGCGCATCGGATTCGCCGGTCCCCGGCTTGTCGAAGAGACGATCCGCCAGAGCCTGCCGAAGGGCTTCCAGTCCGCGGAGTCGCTGATGAAGCACGGATTCGTGGACGGCGTCATCGACCGCCGCGAGCTGCGCGACACGGTCGCGCTCACGCTCGACTACCTGGCGAAGGCCGGTGACTGACATGGCGCGCAAGTTCGTGATGGAGTTCGAGCGCCCCGTCGCCGAGCTCGAGGAGAAGCTGGACGGGCTCAAGCGCCTGGACCTGGCCGACCGGCCGGAGCTCGCGAGCGAGATCGCGGAGCTCGAGGTCGAGATCGAGAAGCTTCGCGAGACGCTCTACTCGTCGCTCTCTGCGTGGGAGCGCGTGCAGGTCTCCCGCCATCCGGAGCGGCCCAAGACCCAGGACTACGTCGCGGAGCTCTTCACCGACGTCATCGAGCTCCACGGTGACCGGGCCTTCGGCGATGACGAGGCGATGTTCGCCGGCCTCGCCACGATCGGCGAGCGCAGGGTCGCGGTCCTCGGGCACCGCAAGGGCAAGACCACCAAGGAGAACATCGCGCGCAACTTCGGCATGGTGAACCCGGAGGGGTTTCGCAAGGCCATGCGCGTCACGAAGCTGGCGGACAAGTTCGGACTGCCGATCGTGAGCTTCCTCGACACCGCGGGCGCGTTCCCGGGGATCGAGGCGGAGGAGCGCGGGCAGTCCTGGGCGATCGCTGAGTGCCTCAGCACGCTGGCGGAGGTGCGCGCCCCGGTCGTCGTCGTCGGCATCGGCGAGGGCGGCAGCGGGGGAGCGCTCGCCATCGGCTTCGGTGACCGGCTCATCATGCTGGAGAACGCCTACTACTCGGTCATCAGCCCCGAGATGTGCGCCACCATCCTGCACAAGGACGCCGGGCGCGCTTCGGAGACCGCGGCGTGCCTGCAGTTCACAGCGGACGACCTTGTCCGGCTGGGGCTGGCCGACGAGATCGTGGCTGAGCCGAAGGGTGGGGCGCACCGCGACCCCGGGCCGGTCTTCGAGGCCGTGGCCGGGGCAGTGAGCCGGGCACTGGACGAGCTGGCGGGCGTGCCCGTGCCCGAACTGGTGGACAAGCGCTACGCGCGCCTGCGCGCGACCGGGGTCTACACCGAGGGGGAATAGCTCGTGAGCGAGAAGCCCGTCATCAAGCGAGTCGGCATGCTGTTCTCGGGAGGTCCCGCGCCGGCTGCCAACGCGGTCATATCGGCCGCGGCCATGAACTTCCTGAACGTCGGCATCGAGGTCGTCGGGTTCCTGGACGGCTACGAGGACCTGGAGCAGTTCTCGCCCGAGCACCTGCTCGTCGAGAACGAGCACTTCCTGTGCCTGACGCTCGACGACGTCTCGGGCATCCGCAACCGCAAGGACATCATCCTGCGCACGTCGCGGGCGAATCCGGGCAAGGCCATCCACTCGCTCGAGGACCTCAGGGACCCCGCGAAGAACGCGAAGCTCATGGCTGTCTACCGGGCGCTCGAGTACATGAAGATCGACGGCCTGATCTCCATCGGCGGCGATGACACGCTCAAGACCGCCAACTACATCTACGAGATCCAGCGCGTCGTGCCGGGCCTTCGGCCGATATCGGTGGTGCATCTGCCGAAGACGATCGACAACGACTACTACGGCATCGACTGGACGTTCGGCTTCGAGTCCGCCGCGCACTTCGCGGGGCTCGAGATCGCCAACGTGGGCGCGGACGCCAAGTCGACCAAGTGCTGGTACGTGCTCGAGGTCATGGGCCGCAAGGCCGGGTGGCTCACCTACGCGGCGGGTATCGCCGGCGAGGCCACGCGCATGATGTCGGTGGAGGACGTCGAGGGCACGTGGGACTTCGACGCCGCAGCCGAGGAGCTCGTGGACCTCATGCTGGCCCGCGCGCGCGACAAGCGTGAGTACGGCGTGGTGTGCGTGGCCGAGGGGCTCGCCGAGAAGCTTCCCGACGACCAGCGTCCGCGCGAGGTCGACAGCCACGGCAACTCGCTGCTGGGCTCGGTCAAGATCGGCGAGCATCTCGCCGCCGCCATGGAAGACGCGTACGAGAAGCGCACCGGCGAGAAGATCAAGGTCCGCAACAAGCAGATCGGCTACGAGGCCCGATGCGCCTCGCCCGTGGCGTTCGACGTGCTGCTCGGCAGCCAGCTCGGCGTGGGCGCGTACCGTGCGCTCGTGGTCGAGGGGCTGAGCGGGCACATGGTGTCGGTCAAGGACCAGCTGCAGCTGGTCTACGTGCCGTTCGGCGACCTCATCGACCCCGAGACGCTGCGGACGCGCGTGCGCTTCATCGAGCGCGACAGCGACTTCTACAAGCTGGCCCGCTCGTTGGAGTACCAGATGTGCGAGGGCCCGCAGGGCTGCCAGGAGTAGCGCTTCGTCGAAGCGCGCGTCCGCGGTGCGGTTCGCGATCAGGTGCTGGCACGCCCCTTGCCATTCACGGAGTCCGAAGACCCCTACGGTCGAAAGGACACCGTGTCCATGAGAGTCACGAAGAAGGTCCTCGCGCTGCTTGTCGTGGCCGCGCTCGCGATCACGGTATTGGCGCTAGCCGGTTGCGCCCCCGCGGGCGAGAAGAAGATGACCGGCATCGTCACAACCGCCGAACAGGCGGCGCTCGTCGTGCGCGATCAGCCCGGGGCTTCCGCAACGCTCGCGGTGGAGCGCGTGCTTTCGCCGGATCCCGCGTGGATCGTGGTGCATCTGGACGAAAACGGGAAGCCGGGCATGCGCGTCGGGCTCCTGCACGTCGATGCGGGCGAGAGCACGGATCTCAAGGTCGAGTTGGATGCCAAGACCGAGCTCACGGCCAAGCTGCTCGTTGCCCTTCATGCCGATCGGGGTACGCTCGACAAGTTCGACTTCGACATGAAGAAGTTCGAGGCGAGCCCCGACAAGCCGTTCTTCATCGACGGCAAGGAGCTCGCGACGGCCGTTCGCGTCAAGTAGCCCACCACGCGCCGCGCACCTCGGCCGTATCGCACCCCCGCCGCTCACCTTCCAGCGGTGGGGGTGCTCTTGTCTCGGCGCCCAACGGCCTCCCGCTGACGATTGGCGACGCCTGGCGCCGGGGATACTCGGCGCATGAGGAACAAGACGTTACTGCTCGCGGCCGCGGGCCTCATCGTGACCGGCGCAGTCGGCCTGTTGGCCGTCACGCTCTCGGTCGGCCCGGGTGGCGGGGTGCAGTTCACATCCATCGGCCAGCAGATCTACTACACGGGCGCCGACGCGAACGGCCCGATCCCCAGGACGATCGCCGGTGGCGCGATGGGCTTCGGGATGATGGGGAACGGCGCGTGCGCCGGGTGTCACGGCGAGGACGGTCGCGGGGGCCGGTTCGGCATGATGTTCGGGGCGATCGACGTTCCCGACATCCGGTACTCGACGCTGAACGCCGTGCGCTCCGACGGGGGAGTGACCGTCGCGGCGTGGAGCGACCGGGACATCGCGCGTGCGATCCGGGACGGCATCGAGCCCGACGGGCAGGCGCTCAAGGCGCCGATGCCCCGCTGGGCCATGACCGACTCCGACATGGCTGACGTGATCGCCTACCTGAAGGAGCTGAGCAAGCCATGATGGGCTACGGATACGGTGGCTACGGCAACATGATGGGCGGCTGGGGCGGGTGGCTGTTTCTGTTCTTCGGCCTGATCGCGCTCGCGGGGATCGTTCTTCTCGTCGTGTGGGCCGTGCGCGCGATGTCGGGGTCCGGCCAGCACCCGCAGGCGCCGCCCCGCGTCGATGACGCGTGCGCGATAGCGCGGATGCGTCTGGCGAAGGGCGAGATCACCACGGCGCAGTACGAGGAGATCTGCAAGGTGCTCGGGGTCTGACGTGGTCGACCACGCCGGCATGCCGGGGATGAAGCACGACGGCGTGCCGGGGATGCAGCATGACGGCGGGCGTCACGAGGGGCACTCGGTAGCGGACTTCCGCCGGCGCTTCTGGGTCAGCCTGGCGGTCACCGTCCCCGTCATCCTGCTCTCGTCGGGCCTGCCGCTCATCCCGGGCGGGGAGATCCTCGCCGTCCCCGGCGCGGACTGGATACTGCTCGCACTCTCGACATTCCTCTACGTCTACGGCGGCCGGCCGTTCCTGCTGGGCCTCGTGCGCGAGCTGCGCGACCGCAAACCGGGCATGATGACGCTCGTCGCGGTGGCCATCACGACGGCGTACTCGTACAGCGCCGCGACCGTCCTGGGCCTGCGCGGCATGCCGTTCTTCTGGGAACTCGCGACGCTCATCGACATCATGCTGCTGGGCCACTGGGTGGAGATGCGCTCGGTGGGCGAGGCGTCCAAGGCGCTCGAGTCCCTGGCGAGGCTCATGCCGTCCGAGGCCCACCGCAAGCTGCCGGACGGGAGCACCGAGGACGTCGCGCTCGATGCGCTCCAGCCCGGCGACGCCGTGCTCGTGAGGCCCGGCGAGAAGGTCCCGGCGGACGGCGACGTCGTCGAGGGCGTCTCTTCCGTCGACGAGGCGATGCTGACCGGGGAGTCGCTCCCGGTGACCAAGAAGGCCGGGGACGGGGCGATCGGCGGCTCGGTCAACGGCGAGGGTGCGCTCGTCATCACCGTGCGCCGCACCGGGGCGGAGTCGTTCCTCAACCAGGTGATCGAGCTCGTCCGTGAGGCGCAGGCAAGCAAGTCGAGGACGCAGGACCTCGCCGACCGCGCCGCGATGTGGCTCACGATCGTCGCGCTCGGGGGAGGCACCGCCACGTTCGTCACGTGGATGGGCCTGGGTCGGGGCCTCGACTTCGCGATGGAGCGGGCCGTCACCGTCATGGTCATCGCGTGCCCGCACGCGCTGGGACTCGCGATCCCTCTCGTCGTGGCCGTTTCGACGGCCCTCGGCGCCGGCAACGGCCTGCTCGTGCGCAACCGTATGGCCTTCGAGACCGTGCGCCTTGCGCAGATCGTGGTCTTCGACAAGACCGGCACGCTGACGCTGGGACGGTTCGGCGTCGAGCGCGTGGAGCTGTTCGCCGGCGAGCCGAAGGACGACGTGCTGGCCCTGGCGGCCTCCGTCGAGGCGCTGTCCGAGCATCCCATCGCCGGTGCGGTGGCTGCCGCGGCACCCTCCACGCACGGGGTCACCGACTTCCGCGCGATCCCCGGCAAGGGAGCGGAAGGGTCGATCGACGGCCGCACCATCGCGGTCGTGAGCCCCGGCTACGCCCGCTCGACCGGTGTCGCGATGCCCGAGGACACGCTGGCCTCGCTCGCCGATTCCGGCCGGACAGTCGTCATCGTCACCGCGGACGGCGTCGCCCTCGGCGCGATCTCGCTCGCCGACGTCGTGAGGCCCGAGTCCGCGGAGGCCGTCCGCCGCCTGAAGGAGATCGGCGTCGAGCCGGTCATGCTGACCGGCGACAGCACGGCCGTCGCGACCCGCGTGGCGGGCGAGCTCGGCATCGAGCGCTTCTTCGCCGAAGTCCTGCCCGCCGACAAGTCGGCCACCGTCGAACGGCTGCGCGCGGAGGGCAAGGTCGTGGTCATGGTGGGGGACGGGGTCAACGACGCGCCGGCGCTCGCCTCGGCGGACGTCGGCATCGCGATCGGCGCGGGCACGGACGTGGCCGTGGCGACGGCCGACATCGTGCTCGTGCGCAGCGACCCGCGCGACGTCGTGGCGGCCATCGACCTCGCCAAGGCGACCTACGCCAAGATGGTGCAGAACCTGGCGTGGGCGACCGGCTACAACGCGATCGCCATACCGTTGGCGGCGGGGGTGCTGGCGGGCCTCGGGATACTGCTCAGCCCGGCGGTCGGCGGCGTGCTGATGTCAGCGTCCACGGTCATCGTCGCCGTGAACGCCCGCACCCTGCGCGCCTCACGCGGCTAGTCGGCCCTTCGCACCACGAAGACCGCGGAAGCCGCCATGAGGTTCGGCCAGAAGGTCACCACGCGACCCGGCTGACCGTCCGCTTGGTCGGAGCCCAGCGCGAGTTCGCGCTCGACCACCGCGCCGCCGTCCGCGCAGAAGTCGCGGAAGTCCTTCACGGTCGTGTGGTGGATGTTCGGCGTGTCGTACCAGGTGTAGGGGATCGAGGGTGACACCGGCATCCGGCCGCGCAGGCTCAGGAACGAGCGGTTGCGCCAGTGGGCGAAGTTCGGGAACGACACGACGCCGCGCCTGCCGACCCGCAGCATCTCGGTGAGCACGACCTTCGGCCGGCGAACGACCTGCATGGTCTGGGATAGCACGACGACGTCGAACGAGTCGTCGCGGAAGGCCGGCAGGCCCTCGTCGATGTCGGCCTGGATGACGGACAGCCCGCGCTCGATGCAGCGCGCCACGTTGTCGATGTCGATCTCGACCCCGCGCACGAAGGCACCGCGCTGGTCGCGCAGGCGCTCCAGCAGGGCTCCGTCGCCACAGCCCAGGTCCAGCACGCGCGCGCCCTCGGGCACGAGGTCCGCGATCAGCTTCTGGTCGCCGCGAAGCAGCTCCAGCGGCGTCATGCGCCCACCTCCTCGGCGATGCGGGTCATGAAGGGAGCTATGAGGCGGTGCTGGGCCTCGGGCTCGAGCAGGAACGCGTCGTGGCCGTAGCGGCTCGGGATCTCCGCGTACGCGACTTCGGCGTCGACCTCCTGCAGCGCGGTGACGAGGTCCAGCGACGAGGCGGTCGGGAACAGCCAGTCGCTGGAGAACGACAGCACGAGGAAGCGCGAGCGCACGGGCCGCAGCGCCTCGGCGAGCGTCGGCGCTCCGCCGCGCAGGTCGAAGTAGTCCATCGCCTTGGTCATGTAGAGGTATGTGTTCGCGTCGAACCGCTCGACGAAGCGCATGCCCTGGTGGCGCAGGTACGTCTCGACCTCGAACTCGTGCACGAAGTCGTAGGCGTAGCTGTCGCGCTCACGCAGGCGGCGGCCGAACTTCTCGCGCATTGACTCGTCGGACAGGTACGTGATGTGCCCGATCATGCGCGCGATGGCCAGCCCCGAGTCGGGCTGGTGCTCGCGCTCGTAGTAGTCGCCGCCGTTGAACTCGGGGTCCTCGAGGATGGCTTGACGCCCGACCGCGTTGAAGGCGATCGCCTGGGCGCCCAGCCGGGGCGTGGTGGCATCGGCGACCACGGCGCGCACCCGCTCCGGGTAGCGCACCGCCCACGAAAGTGCCTGCATGCCGCCCATCGAACCGCCGACGACCGCGGCGAGCCGACGTACACCGAGCGCGTCCAGCAGCCGCGCCTGGACGTCGACCATGTCTTCGACTGTGATCAGCGGGAAGTCCGGACCGTAGGGCTTGCCTGTGCCGGGGTTCGGCGACTTCGGCCCGGTCGTGCCCATGCAGCCGCCCAGCACGTTGCTGCACACGACGAAGAAGCGGTCCGTGTCGATGGCCTTGCCCGGGCCGACCATGATGTCCCACCAGCCGGGCCGAGCCGTGTCGGGGTCCTCGCCGGGCTTGATGCCGGCCACGTGGCTGTCGCCGGAGAGCGCGTGGCAGACCAGGACGGCATTGGTGCCGCCGTCGTTGAGCCGGCCGTAGGTCTCGTACGCGACCTCGACCTGCTCAAGCGCCTTGCCGCTCGCGAGCGTGAGGGTCCCCGCCAGCACGAGCGTCTTCGTCTCCGAGACGCCCGCGCTCGCGGTCTCCTCCCACGGACGGCGCGCGGCCACGGCCGCGGCAACTGTGGAGTCGGTGGCCACGGTGGCTACACCGCCTCCAGTGCCTGGTCGAGGTCGGCGATGATGTCCGCCACGTCCTCGATGCCGATGGACAGGCGCACGAAGTCAGGACCGATGCCCGCCCGGTCGAGCTCCTCGTCGCTGAGCTGCGAGTGGGTGGTCGTCGCCGGGTGGATGATGAGCGACTTCGCGTCGCCCACGTTCGCGAGGTGCGAGAAGAGCTTCACGTTCTCGATGAGCGCCTTGCCCGCGTCGGAGCCGCCCTGCACGCCGAACACCACGACGCCACCGTAGCCGTTCACGAGCGCCTCGTCGGCGTTCTTCTTGGTCGAGTGGCTGTGCAGGCCGGGGTAGATGACCCACGCGACCTTCGGGTGGTTCTCCAGGTGCTTCGCGACGGCCAGCGCGTTGTCGCTGTGGCGCTGGACGCGCAGCGACAGCGTCTCCAGGCCGAGCAGGATCTGCTGGGCGTTGAACGGCGACAGCGATGCGCCGAAGTCGCGCAGCAGGTTCACGCGCAGGCGGATGCCGAAGGCCACGTTGCCCAGCCCCGGGAAGTCGCCGAAGACGTCCCAGAACTTCAGGCCGTGGTAGCTCGCGTCCTCTTCGGTGAACTGGGGGAAACGACCGTTGCCCCAGTCGAAGTTGCCGCCGTCCACGACGATGCCGCCGAGCGACGTGCCGTGGCCGCCGATCCACTTGGTCAGCGACTCGATGACGATGGCCGCGCCGTGCTCGATGGGGCGGCACAGGTACGGGCTTGCGAACGTGTTGTCGACGACGAGCGGGACGCCGAGTTCGCGACCCGCGTCCGCCAGCGCGCGGATGTTCGGCACGTCCAGTCGCGGGTTGCCGATCGTCTCGACGTACCAGGCCTTCGTGGTCTCGTCGGTCGCATCGATGAAGCCCTGCACGTCGGTCGGCTCGACGAAGCTCACGGTGATGCCGAGCCGCCTGAACGTGTGCAGGAAGATGTTCCACGTCCCGCCATAGAGCGAGGTGGAGCTGACGATCGAGTCGCCCGAGCCGGCGAGGTTGAGCAGCGCCAGGTTCTCGGCTGCGTGCCCCGAGGCGACGGCCACGGCGGCGGTCCCGCCGTGCAGGGCCGCGAGGCGCTGCTCGAGCACGTCGTTCGTCGGGTTCATGATCCGCGTGTAGATGTTGCCGAACTCGCGCAGGCCGAAGAGGTTGGCCGCGTGGTCGGTGTCCTTGAAGTTGTACGCGACCGTCTGGTAGATCGGGACGGCGCGCGAACCGGTGGTCGGGTCTGCGGAGGCGCCGGCGTGCACGGCGCGGGTGTCGAATCCGGGGCGAGTAGAGTCGCTCATGGTGGTGGTTCTCCTTCGGCTGATCGTGTCACGTGTGAGATGGACGATTCGTCGCCGCGGCTCCCTTACAGAGCGGCGGGACGGCGAGGCCGCCCGGTTCCAGCGCATACGCGCACGGACCCGGGCTGGGTCATCATCATGTCCATCTTCATCACGAGCACGGTCAGTCGCACCATGATGTCTCTCTCGCACCTCCTTCACGGGTTCACAAGGGCCCCGCCGAACGGGGCCGACACCTGTTGGGAGGGCACTATAGCATCGGATAGCCGGATGATACAGCACCCGGGGGGTGCGGAAACGCATGGACCGCTTCAGCCGATGCGTCGCGCGCGCCCTGTGCTACGCTCAGGCGGTCGGACGGCGGGAGGCGTATCGAGGATGCACGAGGAGTTCGCACGCATAGGCCGTGACCTGTGGGAGTCCGGCGCCGTCTCGAGCCACGGCGGCAACATGTCGGTCCGCGACGGAGAGCGCCTCTTCATCACGCGCACCGGCTCGATGCTCGGCCATCTCGGCCCCGACGACGTCGTCGAGACGTCGCTGGTCGGACCCGACCCGCGCGACGAGCGCTGCTCCGTCGAGCTGGTCGTGCACCGCGCCATCTATGCGGCCACTGGCGCGGGCGCGATCGTCCACGCGCACACGATCCACACCATCGCGCGCTCCCTCATCGAGGACCGCATCGTGCCGGTGGACTCGGAGTCGCTCCTGCGCCTGGTGGATGTGCCGGTCGTGACCGCGAGGTCCACCGTGGGCTCGCCGGAGGCCGGCTCCCTGCTGGCGCAGGCGCTCGCAGACCGCAGCGTTGCCGTGCTCCGTTCGCACGGTCCTTTCGCCACGGGGGCCAGCCTCGAGGAAGCGTTCATGGCGGTGTCGTGCCTCGAGGCGAGCTGCCAGGTCCTCGACGTGCTGGAGTCGATCGGCCGGGGACCGGAGCGCTAGCCGTTCAGGCCCGGCCGAAGAACGCCTCCAGCTCCGCCATGAGGACCGCCTTGGCCGCCGCGTCCAGGAACGACCCCTCGATGGCGTTCGTCGCGAGCGTACGGATCTCGTCGGTCGTGAGCCTCAGGGCACGCTGCACGGAGAGGTAGTTCTCGGTCAGGTACCCGCCGAAGTACGCGGGGTCATCGGAGTTGACCGTCACCACCAGCCCCGCGTCGAGCATCTGCCGGAGTGGATGGTCCTCCATCCGGTCGACGACCCGCAGGCGGACGTTCGAGTTCGGGCACGAGGTCAGACAGATGCGGTCCTGCACCAGGCGCTCTACGAGCGCCGGATCGTCCATCGCCGTGTGGCCGTGGTCGATCCGCTCGGCGCCCAACAGGTCGAGCGAGTCGCGGACGTAAGAGGCCGGACCCTCCTCGCCCGCGTGGGCCACCACGTGCAGGCCCTTCTCTCGAGCGGCCGCGAACACGGCGGCGAACTTGGCCGGCGGATTGCCGACCTCCGCCGAGTCCAGCCCCACGCCGTCGATGAGGTGGAGGTAGCCTTCCGCCTGACGCAGGGTCGCGAACGCGTCCGCCTGGGACCGGTCCCGCAGGAAGCACATGATGAGCCGCGAGGTGATCCCGTGGCGCTCACGCGCCTCGCGAAGCGCGCACGAGATCGCGCGCACCACCGACGAGATCGCGACGCCGCGCGAGGTGTGTGTCTGCGGGTCGAAGAACACCTCCACGTGACGGACGTTCTCGGCGACCGCGTGCTCGAGGTACATCCACGTCAGGTCGTAGAAGTCGCGCCGCGTCAGCAGGACCGAGCAGTTGGCGTAGTACAGGTCGAGGAACGACTGCAGGTCGGCGAAGTCATAGGCGGCGCGCAGCGCCTCGGGTGTGGCATAGGGCAGGGTCACGCCGTTGCGTCCGGCGAATCCGAAGGCGGCCTCGGGCTCGAGCGTGCCCTCGATGTGCACGTGCAGCTCGACCTTCGGCATGGCCGTGATCAGGTTCTCGATGTCCAGTTGTCGTCACTCCTTCGCGGTGCGGGTCCCTGGGTTCATTCGTACCCCCGCCGGTGAGCGGGAGACCGGGTGGGGAACGTTCAATCGGAGCAGCGGTGCGCCGATGCGGGCGTCGGCGCACGGAAAGGCGGATACCCGTGGCTCGGACCGCGGAGCAGAAGCGTGTGATCGGCGTCTACCTTGGCGTGTCGGGAGTGTACACGCTGGCGACGTCGATCATCTGGGGCGTCAACACCCTGTTCCTGATGAAGGCCGGGCTCGACATCTTCCAGGTCATGCTGGTGAACACCGCGTTCACGATCGGCCAGCTGGTCTTCGAAGTGCCGACGGGAGTGGTGGCCGACACGCTCGGCCGCAAGACGTCCCTGCTGCTGGGGACCGCGACGCTGCTGGCGTCGACCCTGCTCTATGTGGGGGCGTTCCGGTTCGGGTGGGGCATCTGGGTCTTCGCCGCCGCGTCGGTGCTCATCGGACTCGGCTTCACGTTCCAGACCGGCGCCGCGGACGCATGGCTGGTCGATGCGCTCGACCACACGGGGTGGGAGGGGGCAAGGAGCAGGTCTTCGGCTGGGGCGGGATGGGGTTCGTCGGCTCGATGCTGGGCGGGAGGCGGATCGGCGGCGTGCTCGGCCAGATCGACCTTGCGATCCCGTACATCGTGCGCTCGGTGCTCCTCGGGATGTGTTTCGTGCTCATCCTGATCGTGATGCGCGACATCGGGTTCACGCCGCGCCCGCTCGAAGTCTCCCGTTTCGGCCAGGAGACGCGCGCGATCCTGAAGGCGGGCGTCGAGTACGGCTGGCGCCATCGGGTCGTCCGGCCGCTCATGTTCGTGTCCCTGGCGCAGGGGCTCTTCTTCATCTATGGCTTCTATTCGCTGCAGCCGTATCTGCTTCAGCTGCTTGAGCGCAACCTCGTCTGGGCCGTGGCGGCTGTCACCGCGGTCGGCTCGCTCATGGGCATCGTCGGCAACTCCTTGGTCGGGCGGATCATGAAGGGGCCGTCCGGGCCCCGCCGCTCCGGCCGCGTGCTCGCGCTGGTCGCGGGAGTGCAGGCGGCGATGGCGGTCGCGATCGGGCTCACGGGTCTGGTTGCGCCCGCGGGCGCGCGCGGGCCGCTGCTGTTCGCCCTCGTCACGGTGTTGTGGATGGTGTTCTCGTTCGGCATGGGGGTGACGGGGCCGGTCCGCGCGGCGTACCTCAACACGCAGATCCCCTCGGCCCAGCGGGCGACGGTGCTCTCGCTCGACTCGTTCTTCGCCGACGTGGGAGGCTCCGTTGGTCAGCCGGGGCTGGGATGGATCGCGCAGGCGACCTCGATACCGCTAGGATGGGTCGTGGGCGCGGTCGCCATGGCCGCGGCTGTGCCGCTCTACCTGCGCGCGGACACCGCGGACCGTGAAGCGGTGACGCTCCGCCCTGACGAACGGGTGTCAGGAGAGCGCGCGGAGGGGGAATGAGTACCGCGGCGGCGGATGCCGCCGGTCGACGTCGTCGGCACACGCCGGCGAACGGGGGGATCGCTGTGGACGGCAACGATGGTTCCGTGACGCGGATCCGCGAGCTCGTGATGGGGCTCGAGTCCCATGACGATGGCGTGCGTGCGTCGTCCGCGATCGCGCTCAGCGAGGTCCGCGCCTGCTCGCACATCCATTGCCTGATCGAGGCGCTCTTCGATACGCAGCCTTCGGTGTCCCGCTGGGCCGCGACCACGCTCGGGCTTCGCGGCGATGACGACGCGCTCGAGCCTCTCCTGCACCAGCTCGAATCGGACGACGCGACGCTGCGGGAGGCCGCGGCCGGGGCGCTCGGGCTGCTCGGGCACACGCAGGCCGTTGACCGCCTGGTCGAGGCGCTTTCGGACAGGGAGCCCAAGGTCGCTCGTGCCGCGGCCCTGTCGCTGCGGCGTCTTGGGGACGACCGTGGCTCCGACGCCGTGCGCGGGGACCTCATGGGTCAGCTGCGCGACGGCGACCAGGAGCAGCGGGCGTATGCGGCCCGCACGCTCGGCGCTTTGGGCGACGACCGCGCGACGGGGGCGCTCGTGGAGCGGCTGGGCGACCCCGCCGCCGAGGTGCGCGCCGACGCCGCCGAGGCGCTCGGCAAGATCGCCGACAAGGGCGCGCTGAGCGCCCTGCTGGACGCCGGGTTCAAGGACGACGACCCGCTCGTGCGCGACACCGCGATGTTCGCGTTGGCGCGGATGACCACCACGCCGGTGCCGCAGACGGTGTAGCGCCGGCCCCCCGATGCAAACGAAGAGGACGCCTTGTGGCGTCCTCTTGTGTGTCCGTGGTGCCCGGGGCGGGAGTCGAACCCGCACGAGGTTTCCCTCGGAGGTTTTTGAGACCTCTGCGTCTGCCATTCCGCCACCCGGGCGCTCGCCGATTATAGCGGGACAGAGCGGAACGCGGCGCACCGGGGAGAGCGCCGCGTTCCCGGGGAGGGGCGAATGTGGAGTGCGAGCCTACGCCGGGCGGGCCGCCAGTTCCTCGGCGGTGTGGACCTCGACCGCGCCGGCGGGGGTGACCACCACGGCCGCATGGTCTTCGGACAGCGTCCTGGCCAGGCCCTTGATGAACTCGCGGACGACCCTGGTGTCGTAGATGGTCCCCGCGCCGTTGCGCAGCTCGTTGAGCGCGACGATCGGGCTGAGCTTCGGCCGGTGTGGGCGGTCGGAGGTCATGGCCACGTACGAGTCGCAGACCGCGAGGATCCGCGCGACGAGCGGGATCTCCTCGCCCTTGAGGCCGCTGGGGTAGCCGGAGCCGTCGAGGCGCTCGTGGTGGTAGAGGACCCCGTCCTGCACGATGCGGCCGAAGTTCGCGATCTTGGCCAGGTTGGCGCCGTTCTGGACGTGCTTGCGCATCTCCATGAGCTCCTCGGCCGTGAGCGCCCGAGGGGCGTTCACTATCGCTTCTGGGACCTCGAGCATGCCGATGTCCTGGAGCATCGCAGCCAGCCGCAGCTGCGCCGTCTCGTCCTCGCGCATGCCGAGGGCCGCGCCCACCGCGATCGCATGGTCGGCCACCTGGGTCGAATGCGGGATGTAGTTGGGGCGGCGGTGCTCCACGAGGTCGACCATGGCCCGCAGGGTGCCCGACAGCTGGTTTCGAACGTCGGTGATCAGGAGGCGGTTCTCCATGCCGAGCTCGATGATCCGGGCCAGAAGGCCCAGGCCTTCCAGCTCATCGTCGGTGAAGGCGATGTCGCGTCGCCAAAGTGCCACGACCGACTTGAGCTGGCCGCGGATGCGAAGCGGGACCGCGATGGCGATCGAACCGCCGGCTCCGAGGGCGACGCTCATGGGCTTGCCCGCCCGGACGGTCTCCATCGCGGCGCTGAGCACGGCGGACTGCGCCTCCGACGGATCCACGCCGTCAGCCGTCGTGATGGTGATGTCCTCGCCGACGACCGCCGCCGCGTCAACCGCGAAGTGTCCGATCGACTCCGCCAACACGACTTGCATACCGTCCTCGTGCGCGAGCGAGGTCATGATCTCGGCGGCACGGTGGGAGAACGCGAGACGATCGTATGCGGCCGCGATATTCTCGCGCGCGGACTCCAGCTCCTCATGGGCCACGACGAGCTGCCTGCGCAGGCGCTGATGCTGGTCGGCGAGGTAGAGGATGACCATGAGGATGAGGCCTGCGGCGAGGGTTCTGAAGGTCTGGTTGTTGAGGAGCCAGAAGTCCGGCAGCTGGATGCCCGCCATGATGATGAACATGAGCACGCCCACCGCGGCGATGAGCGCCACGATGAGTGTGTACGCCAGCATGTTCAGCTGCGTCTCCCGCTTGAGCAGCTTCCTGATATCCGTCGCCATCGTCGGTCGCCTCCCCGGTGGTGTGACGCCTCTCCGCGCCTATTCACCTTATCGTTCGAGGCGGGACAAACGGACAGAAGAATGTGATGAACGGTAGAAGATGACCGCTGGGCCAGCGCATTATCGCGCTCAGTGAGTCCACCGCCTCCTGCCGTATAATCGCGGAATGGAAGGTGCACACCGCATACCCGCCGGGCTCGACGAGGTCCGCTCCGCGCACCTCGACAACGTGGCCGGCAATCTCCAGCTGGTGGCCGACATGGGCTACGGCGACGTCGCGCTCGCCGTCCGCATGCCGGACGGCGCACTGCACGTCGTCGCCGATGCGCGACCGGCCACGGCGGTCGCCGCGGTGGCCCACAGCCGGGCCGGCCGGACGCTCTCCGCGCACGACGAGCCCGAGGCGTACCGCGCACTGCGCGAGGGCGCGGCCGTCGTGGCCGACCGCAGGCGAACGACCCGCGGCATCTCGTACGCGACCCACGCGTATCCCATCGGTCCGCCCGAGGCGCCGTACGGCGTCCTGATCCGCGATCTGACGCAGCAGGTCGCCGAGGCCCCCGGCAACATGGAGCTCGCGTTCATGGGGATCGCCGACGACCTCGTCGCCCTGCTGGCCCAGGGCCCCTTGCTCGCCGTGGACGGCGGCTCGTCGTTCGTGACGACGCGCCGGGCGGGTGACGGCGTGATGCGCGTGGATGGATCGGGCAAGGTCGCCTACGGCAGTCCGAACGCCGTGAACATCCTCAAGTCCGCCGGGCTCGAGGGGGGTCTGGTCGGCACACCGGCCTCCGAGATCCCCGGGGGCACCGTCGGAGTGGCCCCCGCGCTGGGCGTCCACGGCGCGCACGCCGCCGAGGTCGAGGTCGGCGGCCGCGTGCTGTCGTACCGCACGATCGGCCTGCCGTCGGGCGCGGCGGTCTTCGTCGAGGACATCACCGAGGCACGCCGCCGTGAGCAGGAGCTCAAGGTCAAGGAAGCCACCATCCGCGAGGTCCACCATCGCGTGAAGAACAACCTGCAAACCATCGCGTCGCTGCTGCGCATCCAAGCGCGCCGGTCCGGATCTCCCGAGGCATCGCGCGCTCTCTCGGAGGCCGTCGAGCGGGTCTCGTCCATGGCGGTCGTCCACGAGATGCTCGCCGGCTCCACCGACGAGACCGTGGACTTCGGCGAGGCCGCGCGCACGGTCGTCGACATGGTGCGCCAGGGCATCGCGGGCGATGCGAGCGGCATCGTGGTCGAGGTCGAAGGAACCACCGGCGAAGTGCCCGCGTCCACCGCCACGTCGCTCGCGCTCGTCACCGCCGAGCTCGTCCACAACGCCATCGAACACGGCCTCGGGGCCGGCGGCAGCGGATCTGTCCAGGTTTCGATGCGGCGCCTCCCCGGCGAGCTCCATCTGGCCGTGCGCGACGACGGCGCCGGCCTGCCCGAAGGCTTCGATCCGACCGCGGACGCGAACCTCGGCCTGGCCATCGTGCGCACGATCGTCGAGGACGACCTGCGTGGTACCCTGACGTTCGGCGGCGGCAGGGGCACGACGGTCACGATCCGCGTCCCGGTCGCCGAGGTCCCACCTCAGCCCGAATAGCGAGAAAGCCCCCATGCGAGTCCTCATCGCCGAAGACGAAGCGCTCATCCGAATGGACCTCCGCGAGATGCTCGTCGAGGAGGGCCACGAGGTCGTGGGCGAGGCGCGGGACGGCGCCGAGGCCATCGCACTGGCGCGCGACCTTCGCCCGGACGTCATCTTCATGGACGTGAAGATGCCCGGCACCGACGGGATAACGGCCGCCGGCGTCATCGGCGACGAGGCCATCGCGCCGGTCGTGATGGTCACCGCCTTCTCCCAGCAGACCTACATCGAGGACGCGGCCAGGGCGGGTGCCATGGCGTACCTGGTCAAGCCGTTCTCGAAGCGCGACATCCTCCCAGCGATGCACGTCGCGGTGTCCCGTTTCGCGGAGACGCGTGCGCTTGCCGCCGAGGTCAGCGACCTGGCCGAGCGGCTCGAGACTCGCAGGGCCGTGGACCGGGCGAAGGCCCTGCTCATCGCGAAGGGCAAGAGCGAGGCGGACGCCTTCCGGGCCCTCCAGAAGCTTGCGATGGACCGCCGCAAGACCTTGCGCGAGGTCGCCGAGGCGGTCATCCTCGCGTCCGAGACCGACGCCTGAGGCCAAGAGCGCCGTCCGGCATACCCGCACGAAAGGACGTCCGAAGTGAAGCTGGACAAGATCACCGACCGCACGGCGTGGATGGTCTTCGCCGGCGGGTTCGTCGCGAGCGTGCTCGCGGCCGCGTTCGCGCCGCAGGACGCGAAGCTCGGCGCGTGGGTGCGCCTTGTCATCTGGCACGGGATGCTCAAATGGGCGTGCATCCTCGTGATCTTCGCCATGGGGGCGCTCGCGCTCTACTACCTGGTGTCGAAGCGTCAGGTCGTCTACGACTGGGTGCGCGCGCTGCAGATCGCGACGCTGCTGGCGTGGGTCTTCGCGGTGTTCGTGGGCGCCGCGTCGGCGAAGCTCGTCTGGAACTCGTGGAACCTCACCGAGCGCAGGATGACCATGAGCGTCATCTACATCATGATCGCGGCGATCGGGCTGATCGTGGGGCTCGTGCTCGACAAGCCGCGGTTGACCGCTGCGCTGGCGGTGCTCACGTCGGTGTCGATGGCGGGTCTGCTGGCCTGGATCGAGCTCTCACCCGCGACCGATGACGTCCATCCCGCCAACGCGGTCATGGGCTCCGACAACGTCATGTTCAAGGTGTTCGGGATACTGATGCTGCTCACGTGCCTCGTGTGGGTGGTCGCCCTCCTCGTGCCTGTCCGGCACTGGGTCCAGCGCCAGGGACACGACGAACTGACGCCGGTCGCCGGCGCGTGAGCGAAGCGCTCGCATCGTTCGCCCGGGCGGCGTTGCTGGGCGTCCTCGTGGCCGCGCCCGTGGGCGCGATCGCGATGCTGTGCATGCAGCGCACGCTCGCGCGCGGGCGCGCGTCCGGATACGCGACGGGGCTGGGGATCGCGACCGCCGACGGCGCCTACGCGGCGATCGCGGCGTACGGCCTGACGGCGGTCTCCGACGTCCTGGTCGGGGCGCAGACGTGGGTGCGGCTTCTGGGCGGCATCGCGCTGCTGGTGATCGGGATCAACACCGTCCTGCGCTCCGGGCCGGCGCGGGCGGCGCGCGCGGAGGAAGGCTCCTTCGCCGCCGAGTACTCGTCCGCGGTGGTGCTCACCCTGGCGAACCCGCAGACGATACTCACCTTCGCCGCGCTCTTCGCGGGCGCGGGGCTCGCCGCGCACGGTTCGTGGTCGCAGGCCGCGCTGACCACGGCCGGCGTGTTCTCGGGTTCCGCGCTGTGGTGGGTCGCGCTCGTCACGCTGGTCGGCTGGGGCCGGCACATGCTCACGCCGAAAGCGGTCACGTGGGTATCGCGCGTGGCCGGGGCGGCGGTGGTCGCGTTCGCCCTGTGGCTGCTGGCCGGCGCGGTCGGGGCGCTGCTCTAGCGACCGGCTGTCGTGTTTCGCGCGCGTTTCCGCCCCGTCTTCCACCGCGGCACGCGAGGTGCTAGAATCCGCGAACCGGCACAACGGCGTGTCGGCAACCGAAGTCACGCAGAGCAACGACGCTCGCCTCAGGCCCCCACGGGCCAGGCGGGCGTTTTGGTTTTGGCGGCGCGTAGGCGCCGGATTAGGACTTCGGGAACCGGTCCGGCAACAGCAGGAGCGAGAACATGAAGGACTTCGCGGTCTTCTGGGGTTGCACGATCCCCGCGCGCTTCCCGTTCATCGAGAAGTCGACGCGCGTGGTCTTCGACGACCTGGGCGCCAGCGTGCGCGAGCCCGCGGGCTTCACGTGCTGCCCCGAGGGCGTGCTCGTGAAGAGCAGCGACGAGGACGCGTTCTACACCACCGCAGCGCGCAACCTCGCGCTCGTGGAGAAGGCCGGCCTCGACGTCGTGACGCCCTGCAACGGGTGCTACTCGACGTTCAAGGAAACGTGGTCGCACCTCGAGAAGGACTGGCGCGAGAAGGACCGGATCAACGAGCGGCTCGCGCGTGAGGACCTGCACTACAGCGGACACCTGAAGATCACGCACTTCGCCGAGTGGCTCGCCGACGACCTCGGCGGCCCTCTCATCGCCAGCAAGATGAAGAAGAACTTCTGGGGCATGCGCATCGCCGTGCACTACGGCTGCCATCTGCTCCGCCCGACCCCGGCCGTGAGCTGGGACGACCCGATCGCCCCCAAGAAGGTCGAGGAGCTCGTGGCCGCCATGGGCGCGCGGGTCGTCGACTACCAGACCAAGATGCAGTGCTGCGGCGGCGCGCTCGACCGGGTGGGGGAGCGCGACAGCTCGCTGGCCTTCGCCCGGCGCAAGCTCCAGGACCTCCAGAACAACCAGGTCGACGCCCTCGTGGTGGTCTGCCAGTCGTGCTTCCAGCAGTTCGATCGCAACCAGGCCGCGCTCCAGCGCGCGAAGGAAGACATCAACGTGCCCGTGCTCTACCTCTCCGAGCTCATCGCGCTCGGCATGGGGCATGCGCCCGAGGAGCTCGGCCTCGACATGCACCGCGTCTCGGTCCAGCCGTTCCTCGACAAGTGGGAGGACCGTCAGGCCGACAAGGCGCGCCTCGCGTCCTTCTTCGACGTGTCGCTGCTCAACAAGTGCGACTCCTGCCAGGCGTGCAAGGACGACTGCCCGGTCTGCAAGGTCGACCCGTCGTTCCAGCCGACCGACATCATCGGCGACCTGGTCCGCGGAGACCTGGACGGCGTGCTCGCCGACGGTCAGCTGTGGAAGTGCCTCGAGTGCTACACGTGCCAGGAGATGTGCCACAGCCGAATCGGCATGGCGGACACGTTCCGCAAGCTCAAGGAACTCGCGATGGCCGCCGGAAGCGGTCCCGAATCGGTCTCCTCCGCGTACCAGACGTTCCTGAAGACAGGCATGCTCGGCGCGCCGAAAGAGGGCGCCCGCAAGAAGCTCGGGCTCGAGCCGCTGCCGGCCAACGGCGGCGAGGAGCTCGCCCGCGTGCTCAACGACCGGGAGGAGGAGGCGCGATGACGGACTTCATGCGCGCGCCGGGCGGGGAGCGCCCGCTCTACAGTCAGGAGTCGCCGTTCAAGATCCACGGCGGCTGCGGGCTCGTCGGCATCTGCGACGAGTCGGGCAAGCTCATGAGCGGCGAGGTCGCCATCCAGGCGATGGCCGTCCAGCACGACCGCGGCAACGGTCTCGGCGGGGGCTTCGCCGGCTACGGCATCTACCCCGACTTCCCGGACCACTTCGCGTTCCACATGATGTATCACGACCTGGCCGCGAAGGAGGAGGCGGACGCCTTCTTCGACCGCTACTTCCTGGTGGACCTGGCCGAGCCGATGCCGACGCGTCCGGTTAAGGGCATCACCGACGCCCCGCACCTGTGGCGCTACTTCCTCAAGCCGGACCCGCACAAGCTGGCCGACGCGGAGATGAGCCCCGAGGACTTCGTCGTGCACGCGGTCATGACCATCAACTCCACGATGGACGGTGCGTTCGTCGCCTCGTCGGGCAAGAACATGGGCGCGTTCAAGGGCGTCGGCTACCCCGAGGAGATCGGCCACTACTTCCTCCTCGAGGAGTACGAGGGCCACACGTGGGTCGGCCACAACCGCTTCCCGACCAACACACCGGGCTGGTGGGGCGGCGCGCACCCGTTCACGCTGCTCGACTGGTCGATCGTGCACAACGGCGAGATCTCGAGCTACGGCATCAACAGCCGCTACCTCGAGCAGTTCGGCTACAAGTGCACGCTCGGCACCGACACCGAGGTCGCGGCGTACCTGTTCGACCTCTTGCTGCGCAGGCACAAGTTGCCCCTGTCGCTGGCGTGCAAGGCGCTGGCGAGCCCGCTTTGGAGCGACATCGACCGCATGCCGGAGGCGGAGCGCGCGCTCATGACCTCGCTGCGCGCGGTGTACGGACCGGGCATGCTCAACGGCCCCTTCGCCATCGTGCTGGGCTTCAACGGCGGCATGGTGGCGCTCAACGACCGCATCAAGCTGCGGCCGCTCGTCGCCGCGCGCAAGGGCCGGCTCCTGGTGGTCGCCTCCGAGGAGAGCGCCATCCGCGCCATCATGCCCGACCCCGACAGCCTGTGGGCGCCGAAGGCCGGCGAGCCGGTCATCGCCCGCGTCGACGGGATGGACTGGCCGATCCACGGCGACCTGCATCTATCGCCCGGGGAGATCTCCTGCGCCGTCACCGGCGTCGAGGACTCCTGCGACACCGTGGAGGTGAGCTGACATGCCCGCGACCTTCATCCAGCCCGACTTCAAGGTCGAGATCGACTATGACAAGTGCCACAAGTGCGGCCGCTGCGTTCAGCAGTGCGGCTGGGGCGTGTACT
>CAZHMA010000004.1:24398-35131 GCA_964533555.1 uncultured Eubacteriales bacterium | reverse complement strand
TGCATCGACGTACTCGGACAGCTTCGCCTTTGCCTCTGCGATATTGACCATTAACATGGTCATAATTATAGTCTTGAAGATGACTGTATGCAAATGCCTGGGGTCTACGGGATCAGTCGTGCGGCGTCCTTGGCGTAGTAGGTGATGATGATGTCCGCGCCGGCGCGGCGGATGGACGTCAGGGTTTCCATCATGGCGCGACGCTCGTCGACCCAGCCGTTGCCGGCGTGGAACGTGCCGAGCGACTTGTCGTAGTCGCCGATGAGGTAGTTGACCATCCAGTACGACTCGATCGCGCGGGCGCGCAGCCGGTCCATGGTGGACAGACCGCCCTTGAGGCCCTCAATCCATTCCTTGATGGCGAGGAGCGCAGCGGAACCGGGAAGCGTGTTGGCCAGGCCGGCGACCAGGTTCGCGTCGACCACGTTCGGGTTCGTGTAGTCCAGCTGGCCGCCGTTCACGTACACCGCGGCGTACGGCGCGACGACACTGGTGCCGTCGATCGGGTACTTGCCGTTGACGACCATGCGGGCCAGCGGTCCGACCTCCATCGGCTGATCGGCCCAGCGCGGCGCCTTCATCCAGGAGTACTTGTCTGCGTCATCGCGCTTGGGCTCGGTGGCCGTGACGGCACCGGGATAGGCGCTGTCCGCAGTCTCGTAGCCGTTGCTGTTCGCGTAGCGCGAACGGGCGATGAACTCCTCGAGGTTCGCCTCGACGAGGCCCTTGGCCGTGCTCAGGTTGGCGCGGTTCACGAGCAGGTCCGTGACCGCTCCGGCGCCGATCTTGACGCCGCCCTTGAGCTTGAGATTGCCGGCCGCACCGGTCTCAGGGAACCCGCCCCAGGCGAGGAAGTTGCCCACGCCCTTGCCGTAGCCCTGGCCGGTGACGCCACCGAGAGCGACGGGGTTGGTGTTGCTCGTGTTGTCCCACTCCGGGTACAGGGCGCCCAAGGCGAGCGAGAGCGGGATGTACTCGGTGATGACGAACTTGCCGACCTCAGAGATGAGGTCGCGGAACTGGTCGCACTTGCGATCGAAGTCGGCCTTGTCGCGGAAGAAGTTCGTGGTGCCGCCCGCGATGTAGGCGGAAGTCATCGGCATGCGACCGGCGAAGAGAGCTCCGGCCTCGAGGGTCAGGCGGCGGATCCGCAGTGCCTTGACGTACTGCAGAATGACGGCCGACCACAGGTTCGCGGGCGTGCCGCCGGGTCCGGTCATGTTCGGGACCGCGCTGGTGCCGCCGGGGTTCTTGAGGAGCGCATGGTACTGCGCGTCCGCGAAGAACGGCGTCCACGGCGGGATCGCGGGACCCTGGACGTAGCTCTGAGCCGCCAGGTGGTAGAAGTGCGTGATGCTCGACATCAGGAACTCGGACGCGAGGATCATGTTGCGAACGAGCACCGCCGCGGGCGGAACGCCGTCGCCGGTACCGCCGACCTGAGCGAACGTCAGGTAGCCGTTGCTCACACCCATGACGCTGTCCGCCGCGTAGGTCGAGGTGAGACCGTGCGGGACGGGGCAGACGCCGCAGATGCGCTGCGTGAAGGTGATCGCGTCGTTGACACGACGGCCGATCAGGAAGTTCTCGAAGCCGCGCCACAGGTTGCCGTGTGCGTTGGCCTCCGTGATCTTGCCGCTGACGTCCTCGACCGAGACCTTGACGCCGAGGTGACCCTCGATGCGCGAGATCGGGTCGACTTCGAAGGCGCCCTTGTTGACGATGTCGCCGGTCAGGATCGCGGCTGCGTGCGCCTTTGCGAGCGTCGCGGTGCCGCTGACGTTGAAGATGTTCCCGCCACCGGTGCGGCTCGCCCCATCGGTGCCGCCGATCACTTCAACGGTGTCCGTGGTCATCTGGAACCGGTTGGTGTCGACGACGATGCCCGTCACCGTTCCGGTAGCGCCGCCGACAAGACCGTCGCCGACCCTGATGGCCCTGGTTCCCCAGTTGCTGAACGTGTTGCCGTGGAACGTGATCCCCGTGATCGTCGTGTCGACGGCCGGGATCTCCTGGGGGATGTTGGTCGGCGTTGCGTTCCAGTCGGTGAGGAACGAGACCATGCTTCCGCCCGAGCCGCTGATCTTGTTGTGGCTGAACACGAGGCCGGAGAGGTTGAACCTCTCGCTCGACCACGCCACGTTCGTCCCGCCGGTGCCCGTCGGGATGCTGATCGTGTTCGAGCTGATCTCGGAAGTCGTGACGTCCTGCAGCACGATCCCGCAAGAGCCGGCGGCGGCGCTGCTGATCCGGTTGCCCGTGATGAGCCAGCCCGAGTGGACCGCGTTCGCCGCAGCGTCTCCGATGATGCCGGAGGCAGCCGTTCCCGAGCCGCCGTCAACCACGATCGTCACGTTCCGCACGGTCAGGCCGGTTATCGCGCTGCCGCCCTGACCAACACCGTAGACCCAGATTCCCTGGTTCTCGGTGCCGGCGGTGTGGATCTTCAGGTCCTTGATCGTCAGACCGCTCGAGTCCTTGACCGTGATACCGGCGGTGTTGGTGGCCGGACCCGTGTACTGGATGAGCGTCGAGTCGCCCGCACCTTGGATGGTGAGGTTCGTCTTGCCGTCGACCAGCACCTTCTCGGCGTAGGTTCCCGCCGCGATGTTGACCGTGTCACCTGAAGCCGCAGCGTTGACCGCGGCCTGGATGGTGGTGTAAGTGCCTGGCACGTTTCGAATAGTCATCTAGTTTCCTCCTCTCGTGTCTCTAGCGGACCACGAACGGGGTGAAGGCGTCGGGATAGCCCTTCTCCGCGCAGCCCATGCAGGGAGCGCCGGCGGTCATGCAAGCGCCGCCCATGCGCGACCCATCGGTTGATGCATAGAGGATCGCCTTGTCGGCTGCCGAGTTCATGCCGTCGTTCTGGGGCTGCTGGTTGTTCCATCCGTGGCGCCCGCAGGACGACATCGTCGACAGGCCCTTGCACCCGATGTTCTTGAGGCACCCGTCATCGCCGGGCTTGCTGGCGAAGACGCGCGCCGCGTACTTCGGGTAGCGCGGGCAGTACTTGCCGTGAAGAAGGTTGCCGTACACGGCCTTCAGACGACGCTGAGTATCGACGCCGCCCTTGATGGCCAGATTGGTGTCCAGGATCCCGAGAACACCGTCCGTGCCCGTTGACGAGGCGTAGACAGCGTCCACGAGCCATGCCACGACGGACAGCGTGAACCACCAGGGGTTCACCGGGCAGCCCGGGACGTTGATGACCTTGGCGGCAGCACCCGTCGGGGCGCTGGCCGTGCCGTAGTGCCCGGTGGAGATCAGGAAGTCGTAGACTCCCTTGGCACCGGTCTGGTTCTTCGTCGTACCGGGCTTCGGAACGAGGTCGGGACCGCTGCACGCCGGATAGCCGCCGAACGTGGCGCACTGTCCGACCGCCACGACCGCCTTGCAGGCGGCCCTTGAAGCGAGCGACTCGACCACGTGATCGAAGCTCAGGTCGACTTCGGCGTCCTTGGTGCCGTCCATGGCGATGGAGCACCACGGAGCGTCGCCGGTGGCGCCGGCCTTGCCCCAGTAGCCGCCGCCGGCGAAGGCCTGGACAGCACCTTCGACCACGAGGACGTACGGGGTGGTGGAGCCGACGTCAGCGATCTCCTTGGCGAGGTAGCCGTAGGCGCCGTCGCCGCCCATCGCCATGACCGTCTCGTGGTACTGCAGGTCGATGAAGTCGATGAGCACGTCTGCGATGTTGACCGCAGTCGCCGCGGTGTCGACGTTCAGACCCGCGGTATTCAGGGTGCGATGACCCGTCGATATCGCGGCACTCACGGCCTCGCTCACGCCGAGGTTCGTGGGGCTCGCGCCGGCAACGATCGCCAGCGCCTGGATGGTGGTCGTGTCGGGCTCGCCGGTCTTCAGGCTCAGGCCGGGGACCGCGACTCCTGCCGCGTCCTCATACAGACCCAGAATCGACGTGGAGCAACCGGTGCACTCCGCGCCATGGACCCAGATCACCTTCGGCTTGCCCGTAAGGGGCGAACCGGCCCCCCATGGGGCGCCGTGCGCAAAAGCCTCCGTGACCTTGGCCAGGTCCGTCTGGCTCATACCGAGCCCCGCGGCGAGCACTCCCAGTGTCGTGACGAATTCACGTCTGGTTAGTTCCATATTGCTTCTGACCTCCCTCGATGACTCTCAGTGACAGAAACAAGAACCGAAATCTATCCATTCAGAAAGACCCGGTAGAAGAGCAACGCCACCTCCGATCCGTCTCGTCAGGTCTCCCTGGAAAACGGGTGGAGATGGCGCTCTGAGAGCATTCAGGCCTTGCGGGGGGTAGTTCGGGTGCGCGACAGCGCACCAGTACCCAGCCCAGGTCTTCGTGCCGGCTCCGACCCGTGGATTCTTTTGCAGCTATTCGTTTTGTGGGGCCATCGCCGGCACCTGTGGCCGACGCTCTTGCTTTGCGGCGAACTTTGTAACAGTCGGTTACAAACAATACTGCTAAAGGCTACTCCTGCGACGAACGGTCGCGCAATACCCCGGTGATCCTGACTTCGCCTAAGCGCCCGCCTTCTTCTTGGAACCGAACCGCTCGATGAACTCCGCCTGGTTGACCACATCGATCTCCAGCAGCCGTGCGACGCGACGCACCTCGACGTCCTCGGTGCACAGGACCTTCACCCGCTGAGCAGCGGCGAGCGTCCCAGCCATGCCTCTGTCGATCTCGAGTCGTTCCTGCAGCGCGCGGGCGTCGGAGTCGGAGTGCTCCGTCGCTTCGAGCAGCTCGGCGAGGCGGATGTCGCCCTCGGACAGTCCGCTGAGCGCGGCGTAGTCGGCCGGAGACACGAACCAGGTCCTGCGGGGATGCTGCATCGTGTGGACCAGCCCGCCATCCAGCATCGCCAGCACGAAGTCGGCCGTGGCGTAGAACTTCTTTCGGCGGCGCAGGAGCGGAACGAGCAGGAAGGGCAGCAGGATCAGGTACCACGCCGGCTGCCTGGGCAGGATGCGCGGCAGCGGGCTCACGTTCTCGGGCCATCCCCATGCCTGGACACGCAGATTCTGCGTGTCCGTGACGAAGATGACCGACCTGCTGCCGATACTGACGTCGTTCGGGTAGTTGAACTGGCCGTCGAGAAGGCCGCGCTCCCCGAACTGGACCAGCCTCTTGCCGTCAGCCTCGAAGATCGTCCCGTCGTGGCTGAGCGTGTCGACCACCACGAACTTGTCGGCCGTCTCGGATGTCGCCTGCGACGGCCGCGGCAGGAACGCGATGCCCCGGGGCAGGCCGGTAGCCATGATGAAGCCCTTGAAGGTGCTGTCCAGGCCGAAGACCTGGATGCGCCGGTTGTTGCTGTCCGCGACATACACGCGGTCCTTGTGGACCTTCACCGAGTTCGGGAAGCTGAAGACCCCCGGACCCTCCGTGGGACGTGGCGCCATGCCCGCGTTGCCGACCGAACGGACGAACTTCCCGCTGGGGTCGAACGTGAGCATGCGGTGGCCGTTGAGGTACTCGAGCACGTACATGGACCCGTCGGGAGCGAAGTCCAGAGCGACCGGGACCCACTGGTCGCCCTTCGTGTCGAACTTCGGCAGCTCGGACTTGGGCAGCTTGGGATCGAACATCCCCACGAACTGACCTCCGGGCTTGAAGATGAACACGGCCCGCTTGCGGCGGTCGACTATGTAGAGGTTGCCGTTCTTGGGGTTCTGCGCCAGATACAGGGGCGTCTGGAGCGTCCCCTTGCCGAACGTGCGCACGTACGTGCCGTCCTCGCGGAAGACGAGCACCCGACCCAGACGCCCGTCCGTGACGAAGACCTCGCCGCCGGTGGCGAGCACGCCGATCGGCTCGAGCAGCCGGTTCGGGCCGTCGCCGGAGAACGAGAACAGGTACTGAGGCTGGGACAGCACGTCGGGGTTGACGACTCTCAGGTCCAGGCTGAGGCTCCTGGTGGCGCGGAAGTTCACATACCACATGCCGAGAAACGCCAACAGCAGCGTCAGGATGACCAGCAGGGCGATCTTGCGCTTCGTGCGTCGCTTCACTTCGCGCCCTTCGTCTCGCTGGCTTCCTTGGACCGGGTGAGCCCTTCGGTCGCCGTCTTGTCATCGGGCCTGATCGCGACGGCTGTCGCGTAGATATCGGCGGCGGCGCTGAAGTCCCCCTGCTGCTCGAGGATCCTGGCATGCAGTATGGCCGCGTCGTAGCTCTTGGGCTGGATCGCGCGGGCGATACGCACTGCGTCCAACGCACTCTGGACCTGACCTGCCTTGAAGGCCGTCTCCGCCTTGCCGTACCACTCGTCATAGGTGCCGATCGTGTCCATGGCGGCCTGCGCCTCCCGGGACTCGGGGGCGCCGTCCAGCGCCGCGCGGAACTCCCAGGATGCGTTGACCTTGTCACCCTTCGCGAGGAGGAGCTTGCCCTTCTCGTAGTGCGCCTCGGGGAGACGGGGATCGAATGCGAGCGCGATGTCGAGCTGCTCCAGTGCCATGTCAGGGACCTGCAGCCCGACGTACGCCTGCGCGAGCCTCAGATAGGTGTCCGACGCGTCCTTGCGGATGCGGATGGCGGCCTTGAAGTACCCGACCGCGTCCTCGTATGCCCGCTGGATCAGAGCGATCTCCCCGAGGTGGAAGAAGGCGAGTTCCCGGCGCTGGTTGATGTTCGTGTACTCGCCGGTGTCGGTGAGGTCGAGGACCTTCTGAAGGTGGCTCTTCGCGTGGGTGTAGTCCTTCTGGAGCAGCTCGATCTGCGACAGGGTCTGGTAGGCGGAGACGTTCTTGGCGTCCGCCTTGATGACGACGGCAAGCTGGGCCTTGGCATCGTCGAACAGGCCGGCGGCTCCGAGCGCCGCCGCGAGCTGGATCCGCAGGGTCAGGTCGTCGGGAGCCTTGTCCACCGCCTTGCGGGCGGTGTCGACGGAGACGAGCGCAGGCGACGAGAGCCTGACGGCCTGGTTGTAGGCGTAGACGCTGTAGGCGAAGTAGCCGGCGAAGACCACGAGCGCGACGCCGACGACCCACAGGCCGATGGTCACGCGACGGTCGATGATACGGGATGAGTCGGCGTCCACGACTCCGGTCTCGGAGGGCGGAACAGCCGCGCTTTCGACTTGGGTCTCGGGGGCCGGTACGGGGGCTTCGTCCAAGGACGAGCCCTCGCCACCGTCGTCGAGCGGAACCATGCAACTCCCACGAGAGTCGAGCGCGCCGGTCCTGCCGGGGACGTGTTCGGCGAGCAACTGGTGGATGCGAGTCTATCTGCCAACCACTTTATGCACTCTCAAGCTGACCCCATCCACCGCGCCAGCAACCCCTCGCCAACGGAGGTCGGCGGTCGGTGAGCGGCAAAGCCGCGACCGGGCGGTGGACCGAGGATGGCTGCTAGCGACGATTGTGCCAGCGCGCGGCGAAACCGCAGAGTCGGTGCGGCGAGCCCATGGGCCGATCTCGGGCGCCTAGCCCATCGCGCCCGTGAACGCCCCTGTGACTATGGCGGGCGCCGCGCGCAGCAGCACCGCGACGGCCGTGAAGATGGCGATCCCCACGAAGGCGCGCCTGCGCTCGAACCCCGCGCCGACGCTGACACCCAGATACAGCAGGACCAGGGCCCAAACGGCCCAGATGTCGATCTGCATGAGCAACCCGTAGGCCGCCCCGCTCGGCGCCAGCGAATCCTTGGCCGCGACGAGGGCGGAGATCCCCTGGTGCTGGATCCACGTCCCCGTCGCCGACTGGTAGACGGCCTGGACGACGTCGCGCGCCGCGAGCGGCAGCGCGGCCAGTGCCGTGAGCGAGACGAACGTCCTGAACGGCACCTTCTTCGCCCACACCTTCCCCGCCACGAAGAAGAACGTCGCACACGCGAACAGGGACAGGAGCACGCCGACCGCGCCGAACACCAGCCCTGACGTCATCGCGAGGACCAGCATGGAGTCGCCCCCACCGGCGTTCGGCTGGATGATGTCGCCCTCGGAGATCGCGACCGGCGCGCCGTCCGTGCCGGCGGGTCCGTCGGCGGACACGACGACGCCACCCTTGCCGGAGACCCCTCCCTGCTCCGCCATCTCCTTCTGGACCTTCGCCGCTTCCTTGCGGCTCAGCTCCTCCTGCGCCTTGATCTGGAGCGGCACGGTGGCCGCCACGTTGGCGAGCGAGGCAGCCAGCAGGACGAGGACCGCGGGAGCCCATACCCACCTCACGCCTTCTGCCAGACGGGCGAAGGTCGTCCGGGGCCTGAACAGCGCACCGAAGAGCATGTTGAGCTGGGTCATCGCAGATGCCTTCCCGTCTACTCGTGTCGCAGTGCGGTCAGCGGATCGAGGTTGGCGGCCCGGATCGCCGGAAGGATGCCAGCGACGAGACCGATGCAGGTGGCGAACACCACGGCGAACACGGCGAGTGCCGCCGAGACGTAGAACAGGTCGCCGCCGCCGAGGACCGGGTCCTGCTGGGCGGAGAACATCTGCTTGAGGAACAGGTTCGCCAGGCTCGAGGTCCCCAGCGCCAGCAGCAGCCCGCCGAGGCCGCCGACCAGGCCGATGAGTGCCGCCTCGCCCAGGAACACCTGCCGGATCTGCTTGGACGAGGCGCCCACGGCCTTCATGATGCCGATCTCGCGGGTGCGCTCGTAGATGGACATGGTCATCGTGTTCGCGATGCCGAGCGAGGCGACGAGCAGGGCGATCCCCCCGATGCCCCCGAGCACCAGCTGGATGATGAGGAAGACCTGGCTGACGGACTCGACCTCGTTGCCGGAGGACTGTGCGAAGTACCCGGCCTCGTTGATCTTCGCCGCGACCTCCTTCGTGGCGGCCGCGGACGCCGTCTTCACGAGGACCTCCTGGAAGACCTTCCTGCTCTGGTCGTCCGCGTACTTCCGGGCGAGCTTGAGCGGTATGAAGACCGCCATGTCGGTCATGGGGTCGGCCGTGGCGAGGATGCCGGTGACGAGGAGCTTGTGCTTGACCGGCGCGGGCTCGCCCTCCCCTTGGACGGGGTCCTTCATGGGCACCCCGAACTCCATGGTGAGCCGCTTGCCGAGCACGTTGAGACGCGGCGCGTCGGGCGAGTACGGATCGAACCCGCCGCCGCCCTGCTGCATCTGCATGACGGCCATGGCAGGCATGGCACTACCGACCACCGCCTCCTGCTGCCCGCTCATGAGCCGCCCCTCGGCGGCCACGAGCCCGAACTTCTCGAGAACCCCCGGCGTCACGCCGTAGACCTGCATGCCGAACTGGCTCTGGCCGAGGCTGATGCTCATCACGTTCGCGGTCGCACGGGGCATGACGGCCTCGACGCCCTCGATCGCTTCGATCTCAGCGACCGCCTTGTCGTCGAGCGGCTTCACCTTCTTGGAGGCGGTCGCACCCGGCTCGATCGGCGCGCCCATGTCGGCGCTGTTCACCGTGATCATCGTGGCGATGTTGTAGCGCTCGAAGGTCTTCTCGATATTGCGCTGCAGCCCCGCGCCGATCGAGACCATCATGACCACCGACGCCGTCCCGATGACGACGCCGAGCATGGTCAGGACGATCTTCAGCCGCATCCTGCGCAGATTGCCCAGGATCGTGGCGACGAGGTCACGGACGCGCATGCGCTAGCCGCCCAGCCCCAGCAGGCCCATGAAGAAGGACGCCACCGACTCCAGGAAGGTCTTGGGCTTGTCCGGGTCGGGCTTGTTGTCGGGGCCGCCCTCGACCACTGCCTTCGGCTTCTCGACCTTCAACTTGTGGGCGAAGCGCACCTCGCGCTGCTGGCCGAAGTCGTCGCGGTACGTGGCGACGACCGTGAGCGTGGCGTCCCCCGCGACCTTCGGCGTGACCTTGGCCTCGAGCGTCCCCGTGTCGTTCGGCTCGATCTTGCCCACCTGTGCGGGCGCTCCGACGATCTCGAACCCGTCGCCCTCGAACCTGAGGCTCACGCCGGGGACCGCGAAGCTCGAGGTGTTCTGGACGTCGACGGTGAGCCCGAGCTCCTCACCCTCGACCGCGGTCTTCGGGAATTCGGGTGCCTGCTCCTCGAAGGTGGCGGTCCGGTTGAGCTTGAGGCCGATCTTCTGCGAGGTGGACTCGCGCTGGCCGTTCACGTCGCTGGAGATGTTGACCGGCAGCGACAGCACCCCCGCGGCCGCACCCGGGCTGGTGATGAGGTTGAACGTGACGGAGACGACTCCGCCTCCCTTGATGTCGCCCACGAAGCGCATGTCGCTGGAGTCGAGCGAGACGAGCTCCGCGCCCCCGCCGCTCGCGCCGTCGCCGCCCGCGCCCGCGGCGGTGGCCCCGAGGGCCACCACGACGTCCTTCGCGCGCACCTTGGTGGCGTTGCGGATCGTCAGGCTGAGCGTGAAGCGCTCGCCCAACAGCACGTCGCCCGGTGTCGTCGCGTACGACTTCACCAGCAGGACGGGCGCCGGTGCGGGTGCCGCGGCAGGCGCCTCCGCCGGGCCGGCGGCGGGAGTCGCCGCCGCGCCCGCCAGCGCGGGTGTGACCAGTGTGGTGGCCAGGGCCAGTGCCATGCCCGCAGCCAGGATGCGCCGGACTCTCACGCGCTACCTCCCCGTTCGATGACTTCTACGACCTCGCCGTCCCGCCGGCGGACGACCCGATGGGCTATCTCGGCGACCGTCCCGTCGTGCGTGGTGATCAGGAACGTGCGGCCCGCCTCGGTCATGGAGCGGATCAGCCCGAGGATCTCAGGCCCCGTCCTCGAGTGGAGGTTGGCGGTCGGCGCGTCGCTCGCTGTCACACCGGCGCAGCTCGAGGTTCCCGCCA
>CAZHMA010000004.1:0-24388 GCA_964533555.1 uncultured Eubacteriales bacterium | reverse complement strand
GCCGCCGACTCGTCGGGGCGGGTGGTCAGGAACGGGCGGCCCGCCTGGTTCATGGGGCGGATCAGCGCGGGGATCTCCGCCCCCGTCTTCGGGTCGAGGTTGCCGGTGGGGTCGTCGCCGAGCACGATGCTGGGGTCGTTGACGATGGCGCGCGCGATGGCCACGCGCTGCTGCTCGCCGCCCGACAGCTCCGTCGGCAGGTGGTCGCGCCGCTCGGCCAGTCCGACCAGGTCGAGGGCCTCCGAGGCGCGACGCGCGCGCTCGACCGGATCCACGCCGGCGAACACGAGCGGCAGCTCCACGTTGCGCTGTGCGCTGAGTGACGGGATCAGGTTGAAGGACTGGAAGACGAAGCCCACGCGGTCGCGCCGGTAGCGGGCCAAGGCCTCGTCGTTCATGGCGGCGAGGTCGTCGCCGTCGACGATGATCGAACCCGCCGTGGGCGTGTCGAGGCCGCCGACCAGGTTGAGCAGCGTGGACTTGCCCGAGCCCGAGGGACCCATGACGCACACGATCTCGCCGGCTGCGATCTCGACGTCCACGTCCTTGAGCACCCGGAGCGTCTGCGCGCCCATCTGGTACTCCTTGCGCAGCGCGACAGTGCTGACGGCCGAAGCCATCTGACCCCCTCCCCCGAGATCCCTTGCCGGACTAGTACCCCACCGGGTGCCGTGTTCCTGCCTGTTGTTGCCAGTCCGTCACGCGACGAGTTCCCGCAGGGCCGCGCGCACGGCTGCGTTGATCTTGCCTTCCAGCCGCTCGGGCTTGCCCATCGAGTCCGACAGCAGACGCGTCACGAACGGCCGCGCGGTGTCGATGATGTCGATGTCCGGATACAGGCTGCGGGCGCAGCCCTCGACGGTCGCCAGCGACTTCACCAGCAGCCCGTAGCCGCTCGGGATCTCGATGCCGTGCCGCCGCAGCATGGCGATGAAGCCCAGGCCGAAGTGCCGGAACTCCTTCGAACCCTCGGGATCGAACATGCTGTCCAGCAGCTGCCCGAGCTCCCGGCGCACCGTATCGACCTTCTCCGGCGGGACCTCGACGCCGAGACGCCGGCTGTAGCGCAGGGCGCGCTCGGGGTCGCGGTACGCCAGACCCGCCAGGACCTGCGCGATGCTCTCGCGCTCGTCCTTGGTCAGGTGTCCCACGATGCCGAAGTCCAGGTAGGCGATGGTGTTGCGCGGTGTGACGAACAGGTTGGCCGGGTGGAGGTCGGCGTGGTAGCGGCCATACACCATGACCTGGCGCATGAAGGCCGTGGCGCCGTAGATGGCGAGCGCCTTGGAGTCGATGCCGGCGCGTGCTGCCTCGTCCAGATCGGTCAGGCGCCAGCCGACGACCCGCTCCATCGTGACGACCCGGCGCGTGGTTCGCGACCAGACGATGCGCGGGATCTCGATCTTGGGGTCCTCGCGGAAATCGAACGCGAAGCGGTCCGCGATCTTCGCCTCCACGCGCAGGTCGAGTTCGCGGCGGACCGACTCGTCGAACTCGGTGATGAGCCTCATCGCGTCGAAGTCCTTGACGAGGTGGCCCCAGCGCTCGGCGAGGCGGCGCGCTTCGGCCATGTCGGCCAGGATCGCCTCGGCCGAGCCGGGGCGCACGACCTTCACGACCACCTTGTGGCCGGCGGGAAGCACTTCGCCCCAGACCGGGCGGACCGCCTCGCGCAGCGTCGCGCCGTGGACCTGCGCGATCGAGGCCGACGCGATCGGCGTGTCGTCGAACGTGGCGAAGAGCTGCTCGGGCGTGCGGCCGAACTCCTCGAAGATGACCCGGCGGATGGACTGGGCCGGCAGGGCCGGCACCGAGTCCTGCATGGCGGCCATCTCGGCGACCAGCTCACGGCCGAACTCGTCGGGGCGCACCGAGATGAGCTGGCCGAGCTTGATGAAGGCTGGGCCGAGCTCCTCGAACGCGACCCGCCATTCGCGAGCGAAGATCGCGCGGCGGTTCGGGGACAGCCCGAGGCCCGAGCGAAGGGCGCCGGCGATCCAGTGCTTGGCGAAGACGCCGGTGATACGGCGAGAGCGGGCGGACATGGCCGGCCCCCTAGCGGTTCGCGGAGGGTGCGGCGTCGAGCTTGGCCACGACGGTCTCGAGCGCGCCCGTGAGCGCGTCCATACGACCGCGCATCTCGGCGACCTCGAACCTGAGCTCCTCCAGCGCGAGCTTCTGCTCGTCGGCGCTGGGACGCTCGACGCCTCCTGCGGCAAGGTCGGCCTTCAGCTGCTCCTTCTCCTGCTGGACCATGGCGGCAAGCCCGTCCACGAACGCGTCGGGGCCGCCCTCCATGCCGCCGGGACCGGTGTCCTCGCCGCGCTTGATCGCGGCCTTGAGTCCCTCGTCGGCAGTCTCGTGCGTGAGCATCCACAGTGCGAAGAAACGCATGACATCGTCGGTACCGGCCATGGCTGATCGGCTCCCCTTCCGTACTCCCCCGTCACGGGCCGGGTCGGTCCGCGTTCGGTACTACGTATCGTGTAATACACCACTACGTATAGTACCCGGACGCGGGGGTGTCAAGCGCGGCGTCGGTTTGGCATGCCGGGTGCAGAGGAATCCATACTGTATTGGTAGTATATGAGATCGGCAGGATCGCGGTCCCCCGGTCCGAGGACGAGAGGATCTCTCAGATGAAACGACTCGCGCTCTTCACGACGGCGCTGGCCCTCATGCTCTCGGTGGCGCTTCCCGCGTTCGCCGTGACCGGGGCAGGCGGCGCCGGTACGGACTACAGCACCCACGTGGTCACGCACGTCCAGGACATGGGCGGCTTCAGCGGAGCCATGAACCCGGGTGTCATGCACCAGGGCTTCTCGGGCTACACGCCTCACTAGCGTCCGGCTCGGTCCATCAACACCGCGAACCGATCGAGGCCCGCTCCCCATCCCGGGGGCGGGCCTCGTGTTCGTGGGTCGAGCGGAAGGCGGTAGGGCGCGGGGTCGACACGTACGTGCCGGTCACGCCCCCGTCTTCGCCAAAGCGTTCGCCCAGAGCGGGTCGCGCACCGCGGGGTGCAGGCGGGCCAACACCTGCGCGAGCAGCGGGATGGCAGCCGCGTAGCGCGCCTTCGGCCGCTTCGATGCGATCGCCCGCATGACGACGCGCGAGACGGCCTCGGGCTGCGCCGAATCGGCACCCATCTGCCGTTGCAGGGCCTTGTTCCGGGCGTAGAGGCGCGCGTACGGGGACGCGGCGTCGTCGATCACCGCGCTCGACCGGTCGTCCATGGCGCCGGAGAACCGCGTCAGTATGGCGCCCGGTTCCACCACGACCACCCGCACACCGAAGGGGCCGAGCTCCTGGCGCGCGGCGTCGGAGAGCGCCTCGACCGCGTACTTCGTAGACGAGTACCCGCCGTTCACGGGCATCGACATGAGGCCGACGAGCGAACTGATGTTGACGATGGTGCCGGAGCCCTGCGCGCGCATGGTGGGCCCGACCGCGCGGAGCATCCGAACGACGCCCAGGACGTTCACCTCGAACATGGACCGGTAGGCGTCGTCGGACAGCTCTTCGATGGCGGCCATGGCGGAGAAGCCGGCGTTGTTCACGAGAACGTCGATGCGGCCGAAACGCTCGAGGACCGCGGCGACGGCCGCTTGGGCCGACTCCTCGCTCGTCACATCCAGTGGCAGCTTGAGCTTCGCGTCGATCCCCTCGAGCGACTCGACGCGTCGCGCGGTGGCGACCACCGCGTAGCCCGCGGCGCACATCCGCTGCGCCAGGTCCCGTCCGATGCCCGAGGAGCACCCCGTGATGAGAGCGACCTTCGATCCGTCCATCTTCCCGCCTCCGCGCTTGATGTCTACGTTGTAGACCACTATAGTCTACTGCGTAGACATAGCACAACCCCCTTTCGAAGGAAGCCGGCGGACCATGGCGGAAACGAAGCGCGGCGCGAAGGTCAAGCTCACGCGCGAGCTGCTCGTCGAGACGGCCCTGCGGATCGCCGACGCGGAGGGTCTCGACGCCCTGTCCATGCGCAGGCTCGGCGCCGAGCTGGGCGTGGACCCGATGGCCGCCTATCGCCATCTGCCGAACAAGAAGGCCCTGCTCGGCGGTGTCATCGAAGCCGTCCTCGGGGCGGCTGACCTCGAGACCGACCCCGCGACGCCCTGGCAGGAGCAGTTCCGCCAGGTCGCGTTCGCCTACAGGGGCGCCATGCTCGCGCACAGCCCCGCAGTCGCGCGCCTGGCGGCAACGGAGCCGTTCGATTCGCCCGTCGCGCTGAGGATCGTCGAGCACGGCATCGCGGTCCTGGTGGGCGCGGGAGTCCCCATGAGCGAAGCGGTACCGGCCATCGTGTCGCTCGGGCAGGTCACCTCGGGCTCCGTCGTGATAGAGGCCTTCTGGCGCGAGTGGGCGGCCGGCGGCGGGCAGATCTTCCTCTCCCCGCCCTCACTGCCGCACCCGGACCTGCCCGTGCTGAGCGCCGCCGCAGCTGACGTGGCGTTTCCCACACCCGAGGCGGCCTTCGGGTACGCGCTCGACGCCATCGTCGAGCACCTGGAAGCGGTGCTGGCCGGGACGAACGTGTCGCGCTAGGGGCGCGGCGGCACCGGCAGGGTGCGCGGGCGGCCGGCCTGCCACTCCGAAGCCAGCATGGCGAACACGACGTCGTCCGCCCACTCGCCCTTGAACGGCAGGCTCTCGCGGAAGTGGGCTTCGCGGCGCATGCCGACGCGCTCCAGCAGCCGGATCGACGCCTCGTTCCGTGGATCCACCGAAGCGATCACCCGGTGCTTGCCGAGCGATCCGAAGAGGTGGTCGAGCAGCGCGGTCACCGCCTCGGTCGCCAACCCACGCCCCTGGAACGCCGGGTCGAGTGTGAAGCCGATCTCGACCTGCCGGCCGTCCTCGAGGAAACGGACGCCGAGGTCGCCGATAAGACGCCCGGACTCGCGGTCCCGGATGCCGAGCTGGAACCAGGTGTCCGGAGTGTCGAACTCGACACCTGCGAGCGCCCGGACGAACTCGGCCGCGTCCCCCGGAGCCGTGGGCTCCCACGTCTGGAAGCGGGTCACCTCGGGCAGTGACCGGTAGGCGAAGAGCGCATCGGCGTCCTCGAGCGCGAGCGGTGTCAGCAGCAGACGCTCGGTGACGATCTCCGGAGACGTCATGCCGGACCGAACCGAGTGAGCGCGCGCCGGTGCGCCTTCGCCGCTTCCTCTTCGCGGTTCCGCTTCGGCCGCGCAGTCGTCAGCGAATCCAGCAGCCGGGCGGACGCCTGCGCGACCTCGTCGACCGCGCGCTCGAACGCGATCTCGTTCGCGGCGGACGGCTTGGCGAAGCCGCTGATCTTGCGCACGTACTGCCGCGCCGCCGCCCGGATCTCGTCCTCGGTGGCCGGCGGCTCGAAGTTGTAGAGGACCTTGATGTTGCGGCACATGGCTTTAGCGCTTCTTCCAGAAGTCGAACTCGGGCTCGTAGCGCACGCCGCCAAGGTCCGTGACCTTCTCGGTCATGTAGGTCTGGGCGTCCGCGATGGCCTGGTTGTAGACGCTGGGACCGATCTCGCGCACGCAGAAGTCCAGCACGCGCATCGCCTTGAGGTCGCCGATATCGTCGTCCAGCTCCTCTGCGAAGAACCGCCTGATCGAGCCGAGCAGGTAGGCCTCGGTCTCCGGTGCGAGCTTCATCGTGGTGTCCCTTCGGGTCATGCGACGGTGCGCGTCCGCCTCAACTGTCGCACACCCAGCAGGACGAACCATGCAACGAGCAGCAGATACCCGATACCGACCGCGCCTGCCACGACCGGGACTGGAGACGTACCCGTGGCGAAGTCGGCGAAAAGCAGCAGCGCGTTGGCCACCACGCCGAGCCATGCGAGGACCTTGAACCCGGGGCTCTTCAGCATGAGGAACCCCACGATGATCCCGGCCCCCATGACCGCCGAGCGCCCCGCCAGCCCGGTGGCCAGCAGCACGCCGATCCCCGCGAGCGGGAGCACGATCGCGATGGCCGTCCAGACCCGGCTGATCTTCGACAGGACCGGCCACAGCCCGAGGAACGCGACGCCGACCAGCACCAGGGCGACGACGTCGAAGACATTGAAGACCCGCAGAGGATCCGCGGGAAGCGTGCCCAGCCCGGAGTTGAGGCCGAACAGGACGACGAGCCAGTTGCGGAGACCCAGTCCCGCGGCCGGCACGATCAGCCCGACCAGGCCGACCAGCAGCAGAGCCGCGAAAGCCACGGCCGCTCCTCCCCCGGCCAGTCGCAGCGGGTCGGGAGGGTCGGCTGCGAGTTGGGCGACAGCCTTCGGACTATCCATCGCGACTCCTCCTATGCGTCGAGGAACGTCAGCACGCCTTCGGTCACCGCTTGCGACTCCGCGATGATCAGCTCGTGAGCGACGCTGGGAAAGACCTTCGTCTCCACGTTCGGCACGAACGAGGTCAGGCGCGCCACGGCACGCTCGGCCGAAACGAACATGTCGTGCTCGCCGGCCATGTAGAGCAGCGGCACGCTGAAACCACGCAGCTCGCCGTCCGTGAACCTGCGATTCGTGGCAAGAGGTGCCGGCATCGGCGCGAAGCATTCCAGACCGAGCGCGACCTCCTCGACGAACGAGTCGTAGGCTCGCCTGAACTCCCCTTCGGACTCGGCCGCGTAGGGCATGAGCCAGCTCATCAGCTTCCCGACCGACTCTTGGGACGGCTTGGAGGAGCATGCGAAGAACAGCGGGATCCCGCGCGCGGTCCGCAGCGACATCCCCGCCGAGATCATCCCGCCCGGCGAGAGCCACACGACCTTGGCGAGTCGCTCCGGCGTGCGAAGGGCGTACTCTCCGGCGATCCAGGCGCCGAGCGACAGGCCGACGATATTGACGCCGTCGGTGAGGCCCAGGCCGTCGAGTAGCCCGCCGACCCAGCTCACATAGCAGTCCGCATCGCCCTTGCCGCCTGTGCTCACGCTGCGGCCGAGGTCGAAGGGGTTGTCCGCGGCGTAGAGCCGATGTCGCGCCGAGAGCCCCTCGATGAACACGTCCGGCCACATGAGCGAGTCGCTCCACTTGCCGTGCAGCAGGATCACCGGTGGCGCGTCCTGAGGACCGCTGACGCGCACGAGGGTCTCGCCCTGCCCCGTCGAGATCATGCGAGTCTCCGCGGGAACCGGGTAGGACCTCGCCCGCTCGTCGTAGTGCGCGAGATACCGGTCGCGCGCCTCCGGCGAACGGAACGGGTGGTACGGGCTGAGTACGGCCATATCGCTCCTCCTACTGGGCGCTCGCCGCGACCCAGCACTCCATCTCGCCGGCGACCGACTCGAGCACCTCGGCCAGCAGCCGTCGGCCGTCGCTGTCGGAGCCGGTGCCGCTCGACAGGTGCATCCGGTCCCGATAGGTGCTGGCCGCCAGCGAGATGCCGCCGTTCGAGGTCGGCCCGAGAAGCCAAGCGTCGGCCACGGGGGCCGCATCGCCGAAGACGAGCAGCGTCGGATCGACCACCCCGATGTTGGTGAGCACCGGGACGGTGCCCCGGCGCTCGCGGACGTCGTTGTCCACCGCCTTGGAAACCTGCTTGCGGAACCATGGCAGCGCGCGGGCGCCCATGACCTTGCTGGCGAACGAGATCGCCGCAGCGTCCGTCCTGCCGGCGCCCGCCTGCTTCCATGCCCTGGTGGCCTTCACGACCCTGACGAGCGCCCCCTCGAATCCCTCGCCATCCACAGGCGGCACGACGACGTTCCAGAACGCGGACATGTTCGCGAGCGCGGTCTTCGTGCCGGTCGGAAGATGTCGGCGAAGATCGACGGTCGTCATCACGGGCGTGCGGCTTCCGGGCTCCGGCTCGAGCAGCCGGTACAACGCGCGAAAGTAAGCCGTCAGGAGGATGTCGTTCACGGTCGCGCCGACGGACTTGCCCTTCCGCGCGGCGGCTGTCAGGACCGCCGGCTCGACTGCGGCTTGGACGTACACCCGCTCGCCCCCGGGCGTCATCTCGGGCGCGGGCCAGTCGGACTCGGGGATGAGCTCCACCTTGCTCTTGGACAGCAGGCGAAGGCGCTCGCCGAGTCCGGCGTCCAACACGGGGTACCGCACGCCGTCACCGTTGTACGGGGGCGTCCAGTCGGGGTCCGCGGTCAGGCGCCGGTAGTATTCGGCGAGCCGGTAGAGGGTCTGCTTGAGCGCGCCGCCGTCCATGGCGATGTGCGACACCTTGACCGCCAGCGTGTCGCCGGCGGGCGCGCGCAGGATGGCGGCGACCACGCCCGGCCCCTCGCGCGGATCGAGCTCCTCGGCGATGAAGGCCGCCGCCCCGGCGGCAGGATCGTCGGCCTCGCGAACGGACAGGACCTCGAGGTCCTCGAGTGCCTCCAACCGCCGCCAAACGGCAGGCTTCGCGTCGGGATCGAAGCGGCAGCCGAGCACCGGCTCAGCGTCCAGGAGCAGCCTGACGGCCCGCCGGATGCGCGCCTCATCGAGCCGGCCATCGAATGCCACGACACCACCGAGTTGCGGCAGGTACGCCTCGACCTCGCCGGACACGAAGATCGTGCACTCGCCGAACTCGACCTGCAGCGTGGACGGAACGGCTGCGCTCATGCGATGACCCCCCGGCCACCCCGTGCGCGCCCACTGCGGGCGCGCCCCCGACCGGAAGTGTACTCCTACCTCGGCCGCCAGCTACTGCCCGTGCTTCAGGCCCTTGAGGAAGTCGGTCGTCATCCAAGACACGCTCTGCGGGCTGCTCAGGAAGAACAGGTACTTGCCGTCCGGAGACACCGTCGGGGCGAGGGCGTAGCCGATGCCCGACGCCGAGGCCGGCTCGCCCCAGACGCCGTTCGCGTCCGCGAAGGAGACCCACAGGCGGGCATCGCCGGTCTGCTCGTCAAGGCGGGAGAACAGGAGGTAGCTCTGATCGGGAGCAATATGGGGCGTGAGCTCGATCCCGGGTGTGTTCACGGGACCGTCCAGCTTCGCAGCCTTCGCATACGAGCCACCGACGAACCTCGACACGAAGATGTCGCCGACGCCGTCGGGCACGCCCGAGCTGAAGTAGAGGTCGCCGTTGGCCGCCACCGAGATCTGCCAGTGGATGGTGAGCGAGTTCACCGCGTCGCCGAGCGGCTTCGGCTCGCCCCAGCCGCCCACAGTGCGGCCCGCGACCCAGACGTTCTCCTTCGCCGGGCCCGAGGCACCGGGTAGCGTGCCCTTCGACAGGAAGAAGAGCTCGTCGCCGGACGGTGAGATGCAGGGGTCGCGGAAGTCGGTGGTCGCCGCGGAAAGCGAGACGATCTTCGGCTCTGTCCAGGCGCCGTTGACCAGCTTGGACATGCGGATCGTGCTGCCCTGCAGCGACCAGTACGCCTCGGTGCCGTCGGGCGTGAAGACGGGCGGCGTGTGGAGCTCACCTTTGACGATGCCCGAGGCGAAGGACTGGGCGAACTCACCGGGGAGCGGCTGTCCGAGGTAGGGCCCTGCGGCCTTCGCCGAGGCCGGACCCCCAGGCGCGGTGGCGGGGTTGGCGCGGCCTGAACCCCCGCAGCCCGCCGCGGCGAACACGGCGATCAGCAGTGCCGCGGCGGCCAAGATCACCACCCAGGCATGAGATCGTAGCGAACGACCACTGCGCTCGATCATGAAGCCTCGACCCCCTCTGACTAGTCGCGAAGTCCGAGCCCGTCCAGGAAGCCCAGCACCGCGGCGTTGACCTCTTCGGGCTGGTCCATGTTCGACATGTGCCCGGCGCCGCGCACCACGCGGAGGGTGACGCCCTCCCGCTTGGCCATGGCCGGCATCGCCTTGGCGATGTTGCCGAGGCGATCGTGCTCGCCCAGGAGCATGAGCAGCGGGCACGGGATGCGGAAGTCGGGCTCGTAGTGCAAGACGTCGGTGGTGCGCATGAGGATCTCGACGTAGGACTTCTTGTCGGCCACCCGGTCCATCATGACGGTCAGCGCGGCGCGGACCTTCGGCGAGTCGGCCGAGGCGTCGGCGCTCTGGCGCTTGAGGGTGCCGAACGGATACATGGCGAAGATGGGGCCGGCCGAGGCCAGGCTGAGCCTCTCGACCGTGCCGAGCTTCTGGAAGTTGTCGGTGCAGTCGATGAGGACGAGCGCGGCCACGCGCTCGGGGTGCCGGAAGACGATCTCCTGTGCGAGGTTGCCGCCCATCGACTGGCCGACCAGAACGGCGGCGCGGGCGCCGACCGCGTCGAGGAGCGCGAGCTCGTCGTCGACCAGGCGGTCCATCCCGAAGTCCGCCGGCAGCGGCTGCGACAGCCCGTGCCCCGGCACGTCCCACGTCAGCACGCGGTAGCTCCGGGCGAGCGCGGGCGCCAGGTCGTCGAACATCGTGTGGTCGGCGGTGGCGCCGTGGGTCAGTACGACGAGCGGCGCGTCCTTGGGCCCGCTGAGCCAGTAGCGGATCGCGGTCTCGCCGCGCTGCAGGAGCCCGGTCGGTTCAGTCATACGGTCTCTCCGATCGGCGTCTGCTCTGTGTCGCGGGCGGTGTCGACCCGATGCTACGTCAGGAACCAGGCGACGACCACCAGGCCGAGGTCGGCCGCGACGTGCGAGCCGATCGGCATGAGCAGGCCTCCGGACTCGCGGGACATGCGGTCCCAGGTCCACGAGGCCGTCGTCAGCACGACCGAGGTCGCCGCCAGCCAAGGCACCGGGAGGAGCGAGTAGAGCACGAGCATGTGGTAGCCGGCGAAGGCGACGTGCGCCCACGGTGACCGCTCGCGAAGCGGCGCCCAGTGGACCTGCTCCAGCACGGGGTGAACGAGACCGAAGTAGACGACCATCACCGCGAGCGAAGCGCCCGACAGACCGTGACTGCCGAGCCAGGGTCCGAGGCGGCCATCGACCGCCATCGGGAGCAGCAGGCAGGCAGCCGGACCCGCCAGAGCCGACACCGCGATCACCCAGCCCCACGGCGTCCGACGCTGCATCGACAGCCCGGGCAATCGGCCACGCGACCACCACAGGATCTGGGCGTGGTACGCCAGTATCGCCAGCCACGCGCTGCGGAACACGATCCAGAAGACCGCGACGGCGAAGTAGGGCGCCGCCAGTCGAAGAACGAACGCAAGGTCGTCGTGCGGAGTCCGCGCCGCGGAGCCGCCGCCGACACTCAGGGACCAGTCGGCCCGCGTCACGCGCCGCTGCCCACGCGCGGCCAGTTGAACACCAGCACCGCCAGGAAGACCGCGCCGTTGATCCCGATGGCCCAGGCACCCTGCGTGTCGAGCGCCTGCATCTTGCCGTTCCACAGGATGACGAGCGAGACCGCAGACACTCCGGCGGCCACGAGCGCGACCGGCGCCCACCAGCCCTGCCGGAAGACAAGCGCGATGCCGGCCACGGCGAAGGCCGCTGCGATCGCGACGAACACGGCACCCGCACCGGTGCGGACCGCCGGGTCGCCGGCCAGGGACGAGAGCACCCACGAGCCGTCCGGCCAGGTCAGCCCCGTCTGGATCTCGAAGAGACGCATGCTCTGCGCCGCGTACATCGCGTGCACCAGACCGTGCGCTACCAGAAAGAGCCCGAGGACGATGTTCATGAGACGCTCCCCGATCCCCCGATGGGTACCCGGCACTCGCGCATAGAGTATCGCGAGTGGGACGCCGGCGACACGCGGGGTCAGCCGATCGCTCCGCGCGAAGCCGCAACGATCAGCGCGAGCAGCGCCACGTTAGCGACCGCCGCGGACCGGCGAAGGACAACACAGGGGGCGCGATCCAAAACGGATCGCGCCCCCTACTTGCATCCTGTCGGGCGCGTCGTGCCTACGCCTGGACCGGGTCGATCCCGGGCACGCCGTTGTCGGAGACGTGTTCGCTCCAGCGGACGCCGTCCCAGTAGCGCGTCTGGTGACGGCCCGTCGGGTCGGACAACCAGCCCGCGGGCGCGCTGGCCGCGACGGTCGGCGCGGCGCCATATCCGGCCGGCGCGGCGCCATATCCGGCCGGGGCGGCGCCATACGCGGCCGGCGCGAAGGCAACGCTGCCCTTCGGGTCGGGACCGTACTCATTGGGACCGGCCACGCCCTCCTGGATGAAGAAGACGAGCAGCAGGAGGTTCACCAGGGGAACGAGGGCCAGCAGCATCCACCAGCCGCTCCGGCCGGTGTCGTGTAGCCGGCGCACGCCCACGGCCAGCGACGGAACGAGCACGAGCAGCGAGTAGAGGCTGCCCAGCACGGTGATGTTGATGTTCGAGGACCCCGAGACCCCGTTCGCAACCCCGCTCATGATCCCGTCGATCACGCCGAGCACGATGCTGATGAGCACGTTGACCAGCACGAACATCCAGTACTCCTGGCGCCGCGCGCGACCGGTGAACGTCGCGTACTTCCGAAGGACCTCCACGTACCAGTTCATGTTGCCGACCTCTCTCTAGTCGATCGAACGATCGTCTTCACCAAGCGGGACGTGCGGCTCAGGCCGCGTCGACGATCACGGGCATCCGGCCGCGCCACGCGTCCCATACCGCAGGCTGCGTCACGAGCTCGCACATGAAGTGCGCGACGTTGGCCATCCTTGTGTGGTCCGGCTTCGCCAGGCTGGCGACCAGGCCCTCGTGCAGGGCGTACTCGCTGACGTCGCCCTCCAGCAGCGTGTCCGGGCGGACAGCCGCCCACTGGACGTACTGGTGCGCCGTCCCGATCTCGCGGCAGAGGTAGTCCGCGGCGCGCTGGTTGTCCTTCGCAGGCGGCACGAGACCGCGCAGGAGCGCCAGCATCGCGCGCTCGCCCGCGCCCCGGAACGTGTCGGCGCCATCCGGGCGATTCACCGACACGGTGCTCATGAGGACGACCTTGACCGGCACCGCCGGCTTCAGCGCTTCGACCGCGCCGCACGCGCGCTCGATCGCGCTGACGACCAGGTCGCGCGGCTTGCCCAGGATGCCGCGGGCGCTGATGGTGTGGCCGAGGCAGCTCACGATCGCGTCGCAGCCGGCGACTTGGGCCGACATCTCCTGCTTCGACAGCGACAGCAGGTCCGCCTCGACCACAGTGAGCCCGGGCCGGCCGACGGTCCCCGCCGGGAGCCGCGAGGCCGACCGCACGATGGCGCGCACCTCGACTCCCCGGCCCAGCAGCTGCGCAAGCACCCGTCCGCCCGTGCGGCCGGTGGCTCCCAGCAGCAGGACGGTGTGCTTCATGGTGGTGTCGCTCATGACTCCTCCCCCGGGTAGTGGAACACCGCGTCGAGCGGCACTCCGAAGACTCTCGCGATCTGGAACGCCATCTCGAGTGAAGGCGAGTAGCGGCCCTGCTCGATGGCGATGATGGTCTGACGGGTGACGTGCACGCGGTCGGCAAGCTCGGCCTGGGTCATCTCAGCGGCGGCAAAGCGCAGCGCGCGGATGCTGTTCTCCACCCTCGTCGGCTTGACCATGGCTAGAACCCCCGGCGATAGATGACGAGCTTTGCGGCCGCAGCGACGAGCGTCCCCAGCGCGAACGAGAGGTAGAGCGCGTTCGCGATCCAGAACTGGTCGAAGCGAAGCATGGCCAGCGCCAGCACCCCGACCGCACCGGCGGACGTGACGTAGTAGCCGATGAGCTCGCCGCGGCGGTCGATGTCCTTGTCCCGCTCGTCGGTCCGGCCGACGTCACGGGTCGCATCCTCGACCGAGCCCTCGCCCGTGATCTCGGCGGTGACCGCGGCGCCGACGGCGCTGCCGACGGCGGTCGCGATGGAGCCGGCGATCGTCAGCACGACCGTCGCCCCGATGGCGATGAGCAACGGGGTCTGGTAGGCGATCCCTGCCACAGGGCCGCCCATCAGGCGCGCCACGGTCGAGACGTACCAAGCGGTGACCCCCACCGACACCAGCGCGGTCACCCATGTGGTCTTCTCTTCGAACGACATCCTCGGCCTCCTCGATGTCAGGTTTTCTTGACATCGCTACTGTAAAGCGGTCCTGACATCGTGTCAACTATTTTTTACTCGCCCAGTCGGAGGCACCGGGATACCAGCGTCCGAATGCGGGTACAAAGCCGTCTGTTCGGCCGCCACGGAAAGGAGTTCGCGATGTACGCGCGGGTGAACGAGTTCTCGGGGACCAAGGCCTTGTTCGACGAGGAGGTAGCGCGGTCGGGCGATATCGCCTCGCAGGTCGACGCCATGCCCGGATCGCTCGGGCTGCTCTACATGGTCGATATGGACGGCGAGAAGGCGTTGGCCATCACGTTCTGGGACAGCGAGGCCTCGATGAAGACCAGCGAGGCGGCCGCCAGCCAGGTCCGTGGAGAGAGCACGCGCTCCGGGATCAGGGCGGTGGGCGTGGGCCGCTACATGGTGGCCGTGAACACGTCGCGTCTCGCGGCCGGGTGACCGCGAGACGCCCGATCGCCTACGCCCGGTCTACCCCCGGGCCTTCGCGAGACGCGTCCCGACGAAGTCGAACAAGCCGCCGACGGCCCGCTTCACCGGGCTGAGGTGCGCCGGGTAGTAGTACTCGCCGTCGAACCATCCCTCGTCCCGGTAGTAGCGCCAGTCCCGGCTCGTCTCGTCCAACTCGATGCCGATGCTGGTCCGCGCGAACCGGAAGACGGCCAGTTCGAACACGCTCGGCGCCCGGTGGGCCGGCTTGAGCAGCTGGGCGTGGAACTTCGCGGCCTGTTTCGCCAGCGCGGCGTCACGCTTCGCCTGTTCCTTCGCGGTCATCGGCTCGAAGGCCGTGTGCACGGTGCCCTTCACCGTCCTGAAGCCCAGTCCCCACGCGGTGAAGTTCAGGTACTTCGCGATCTTGCCGCCGCCGTAGATGCCCTGGACGACGATGCTCGTGGCCGTTCTCCCGAAGAACTGCTGGCGGTGGAACGCGTAGCCCAGCCTGTCGAGGAAGACCTTCATCAGTCCCGACACCTGGAACGAGTAGTTCGGGCTGGCCAGGACCAAGCCGTCGGAGGCCTTCATCTTCGCGATGAGCACGTCGCGGTCGTCGTCGTGGTACGGGCAGAACTCCTCGCCCTTGCTGAAGCACACCTTGCAGCCGCGACAGGTCTCGACACGGTAGTCGCTCATCTGCACGAGCTCGGTCTCCACGTCGCCGAACGACTCGAGCCGGTCCAGGAACTCGCGCACGGCCTTGTAGGTGTGGCCCTTGCGGCCCGCGCCCACGAACGCTGTGACCTTCTTCACCACGCTCACCTCACCGACATCATCGAGATGCCCCGCGCGGCGATCGCAGGAGTGGCCGCGCGGCGTGTCACTGCGTCAACCATCCTAGTACGCAGGAGCGCGACGGCAAGGGCCGCCACCCACAGCATCGTCCCGTAGATGTTGACGCGCTCCATGAGGCCGGCCCACGGGGTGGACGATGCCGCCACCGTCATGTGCTGCACCATGGTGCCCGTCGTGACGCCTGCGGCGATGATGACCAGGATCGACACGACCGAGTAGGCGCGGAACCCCCGTCCGCGGGCGCCAGACGCCAGCGCGATCATCGCCACGATCGAGAGGACCTCGAGCGCGGTCAGAACCATATGCCCCACGTCGGTGGCGGTCACCGCGGCCGAGAACCCGCGCTGGTGCATCGGCGAGAAGGCCTGCGTGACCTCGCCGACCACCGCGTAGACCACCAGCGCCAGGGCGGACGCCTTGAGCGCCCGCCTGTCCCCTGCGGCGAGCCAGACGCCCGCGGCCAGCGCGATCACCAGCACGTTGTAGACGCTCATGAGCGCGAGCATCATCGGCCGGGTCGTCGCCTCGATCGCCAGCAGCTCGCTGACGGCCTGATGCGTCCACACGTAGCCGGACAGGCTGAGCGAGCCGGCCACGTCCGCCGTGAGATAGACCAGCGAGGACACGATCCCGCACGCCAGCAGCGCCTTCGCTGCCGTGGTGAGCGACCGCCGCACGTTCGTTGTGGAAGTACCTGTGGTGCCCATCTCAAACCCTCCAAAGTGGCTCGCGAGCTAGACGCCGGCGAAGCCGAACGGGAAGCCGGCGAACCGGCCCCACAGTGCGAACCCGAGGAAAGCCAGCCCCGCGAGCGCGACGAGCGCCAAGAGGATCCCGAACGTCCAACACGCCCAGCCGCCTGCGCGGATGAGCAGGATCGCGCCGACGAGCGCCAGCGCGCCGATCACGCCGAAGCCGCCGACCATGCAGTTCGGCACCGTCATGAGGCCAACGGGAACCTGGCCGACAACGCTTCCGGAGGCGTCACGCGCCTCCAGCTGCAGGTCCTCTCAATAGAACTCCGGGCCGGTGACCGCCACGTCCACCGTGGCTTCGATCCCCGTGGCCGTGGTGCGCACGTCGGCGACCGTGACCTCCAGGCCCTTCTTCGCCTCGGGCGCCGCCAGGTCGGTGGCACCGTCGACCTTCACCGTGTACTCGAGGGTCTGCCCCTCCCAGCCGAAACGCCCGGCCGGTCCTGTCGTGACCTTCATCTCTGCTGCCTCCTCCTCCTGTCACGGGGCTTGCTCCCCCGCGACTTTACGGCGTATACTTTACGATGTAAAACGTACTCCTTTACACAGTAAAGTCAAGCCCCTTTTCGAAAGAAGTTGAGAGACGATGCCGCACCCGCCGAACGGAGGGGCCCACGAGCCCCTGAGCAGGGAGAAGATCGTCGCGACCGCCATCGAGCTCATCGACTCGGAGGGGGTCGAACGCCTCACGATGCGCCGTCTAGGCGAAGCACTCGGTGTCGAGGCCATGGCCATGTACCACCACTTCCCCAGCAAGGACGCGATCCTGGACGGGGTGGTCGACGCGATCCTTGCCGAGACCGGCCCGGCGGTGCTGCTGTTCGGCGTCGACTGGAAGGTCCAGATGATTAGCGGCCCCGCAGCCGCCGGTCGCGCGGTGCACGTGCACCCGAAGGCCGGCTGGCTGTTCCTCGGCCGCCACTACGACACGCCGCGGTCTTTGCAGATGCTCGAGGCGCCGCTGGCGATCCTGTACTCCGCCGGCTTCCGCGGCCGGGAGCTGGTTGACGCCGCGCATGCCATCTTCGCGTACGCGGCCGGCTGGTACCTGCTGACCGCGGGAGAAGGCGGGACGTGGAGCGGCGTGGCCGACGACGCGCTCGTCACCGGGGCGGACATCGCGCCGCTGACGGCGTCGCACGCGGCCGCTCTTGGTGACTGGTCCCGCGGTTTCGACTACGGGATGATGGCGCTGCTCGAGGGGCTCGAGGAGGGTCTCGAGCGCCGCTCTGAGTAGAACGAAGCACCCCCGCCGCGACAGCCGGGGGTGCTTCTCTGCGCGGATCCGGGCTGCGCGAGGCTCACACCCAGGGCAGCCACACCTTCGCCGCGTACGCGTCCCACTCGGGGCCGAACTCCTCCGCGAGCGCCGCCTCCTCGACCGACGCGTAGAGGCGGGAGCCGACGTAGAGCACCACGCCCAGCAGCGCGCCGAGCCAGGTGTTCAGCAGGAAGCCCGCTGCCGGCAGCACGAGCAGCCCGACGCCCGTGTAGAGCGGGTGCTTCACCAGGGCGAACGGGCCGCCCGTGATGAGCTCGTGGCGCGGTACCCTCGTCAGGATGAGGAGCACCGACGAGGCCCACATCAGCACGCCGGGGACGAGCAGCACGATCGAGGCGAGCCGGAGCCACGCCGGCGGGCCCCCCACGCTGAAGACCGCCGGGAAGAGCACGTTGGCCGCGATGCCCACCACGAGGAACGGCAGCGCGAGCTTGCCGATACGGTCGCCGGATCCCACGAGCCGCTTGAGGCTCCACGCCCCGGCCCTTGCCGGGCGCTCCCCGGCACTCATCGTCGTCGAGTCCATGATCGTCCTCCTCTGCTTACGGCTGCGACGTCGCGGGCGACGCGGCCAGTCCCAGTCTCGGCGCGACCTGCCGCGCCCAGCCCTCGATGGCGTCCCAGTCACGGAAGTCGCCTTCCGGGGCCTTCGCCATCTCCATCACCTTCTGCTCCAGGAAGCTGAACTTCGTCCGGTCGAACCACCCCGCGAACGCGCCGATGTCCGCGGGCTCCAGTCCTGTCTTGGACAGGATGGGGTCGGTGACGCCGAGCGTCTCGCCGGCCTTGTCGGGCCCGTGCGCCATCGCGATACCCACGGTGAACAGCGCCAGAGGCTTCGCCTGCAGGGCGGGGACGTTGCGCTTCAGCCACTTCCTCGCGGCCGGGTGCCAAGCGCCGGCCCTGACGCCGCTGCCTGCCACGACCGCGTCGTAGCCGGCCGGGTCAGGGTGCGACTTCATGGGCTGCAGATCCACATGGGCGCCGGTTCGGGCCAGCGTCTCGCCGATCCGCTCAGCGACGCCCTTCGTGCAGCCGGTCCCGCTGGCGTAGCAGACCAGCACCTTCGCGTGCTCGCTCATCCTTCTCTCCTCCTCGTACCGCCCGGGGCTTGCCCTTTGCGGCTCTACCCCGTACACTTTACGCCGTAAAGCAATCTACGCCTTTACATCGTAAAGTCAAGCCCCTTTTCGAGGAAGGCCCCACCAGATGACACCGCGCCCCAGCAAAGACGGCCGGCCGCCCCTCACCAAGGAGATAATCGTCGACAAGGCCATCGAGCTCATCGACGCCGACGGCCTCGAAGCTTTCAGCATGAGGCGCCTGGGCGATGCGCTCGGCGTCGAGGCCATGGCGATGTACCACTACTTCCCGAACAAGGACGCGATCCTGGACGGCGTCGTCGCCCGGGTCATCGAGCAGACGGGGCCCGCGATGCCCCTGGAGAGCGCGGACTGGAAGACCGTGATGCTGTCCGGTCCCGCGTCGGCGGCCCGCGCGCTCGAGTCGCACCCCAAGATCGGGTGGCTCGTCCTGGGACGGCAGTACACCACCGTCCAGTCGCTGCAGATGCTCGAGGCGCCGCTTGCGATCCTTCGCTCCGCGGGTTTCGAGGGCCAGGACCTCATCGACGCCGCGCACGCGATCTTCGCCTATTCCGCGGGGTGGTACCTGCTGGCGTCCGGCGAAGGCGGCACGTGGAGTGGCCCCGCCGACGAAGCGCTGGCGTCGGTGTCGGCGGAGGCCGCCGAGGTCACCCCCATGGCGATGTCGCTCGCGCCGGACCTGCGCGACTGGAGCCGTGGGTTCGACGAGGGCATGATGGTGCTGCTCGAGGGCCTGGAGGCGCGGCTCGGCAAGTAGCCGCCCGTCGATGCTTCCACGCCGCGGACCGCCCTATTCGCGCCGCCGCAGCAGCCGCAGTCCGTTCGCGGTGACGAGCAGGCTGACGCCCATGTCCGCGAAGACGGCCATCCACAGCGTGGCCATGCCGAACGCGGCCAGCACCAGCACGACGGCTTTCGTCACGATGGAGAAGACGACGTTCGCGCGGATCGTGGAAACGGCGCGCCTGCCCAGGCCGAAGAACCCCGGCAGGGCGCGCAGGTCCGGGGCCAGAAGCGCGATATCGGCGGTCTCGAGCGCGGTGTCGCTGCCAGCGGCCCCCATCGCGATGCCGAGGTCGGCCGCGGCCAGGGCCGGGGCGTCGTTGACGCCGTCGCCGACCATCGCGACGGGGCCGTACAGCGCGCGCAGCTCCGCGATCGCGTCGACCTTGTCCTCGGGAAGCAGGCGCGCGCGGAACTCGCTTACCCCGGCGTGCGCCGCCACCGCGGCCGCCGTTCGCTCGTTGTCGCCGGTTAGCATGACGACGTGGGCGATCCCCGCCCCGCGAAACTGTGCGACGATCTCGCGCGATTCGGGACGGACGTCGTCGGCCACGGCGATGAGACCCGCGGCCACTCGTTCACGGGACAACACCAGCACCGTCTTGCCCTCGGCTTCCAGCGCCGCGACCTTCTCCGACGCGTCGAGGGTGAGCGAGCCTTCGCTCTCCGCCATGGCCGGGCTGCCGATCGAGTAGACGTGATCGCCGATCTTCGCCCGCACGCCGCGGCCGGCAACGTCCTCGAACTCCGCCAGATGCTCAAGGCCGTTCGCGCCGCCCTCCGCCCGGAGCACGGCCTCGGCCAAGGGATGCGTCGAGCCGACCTCGAGCGCAGCGGCCAGCTTCAGCACGGCGGTGGCGTCGCTCTCGCCCAGGGGGATGACGTCGGTGACCTCGGGCCAGCCGCACGTGAGCGTACCGGTCTTGTCGAAGGCGACCACGCGGATGGTCGGCGCCACCTCCAGGAACGCGCCGCCCTTCACGAGCACGCCGTCGCGCGTGGCCCGCGTGATGGCCGAGACGATGGCCACCGGCGTGGAGATCACCAGCGCGCACGGGCACGACACGACGAGCATGACGAGCGCCCGGTAGAGCCAGGTCGCCCATGTGCCGAGGCCCAGCACCGGGGGCACGACCGCGATGGCGAGTGCTAGCACGACGACCGCCGGTGTGTACCAACGCGTGAACCGGTCCACCAGCCGCTGGGACGGCGCGCGCTGGGCCTGCGCCTCCTCGACGAGGTAGACGATGCGCGACAGCGTGGAATCGGCGGCCACGGACGTGACCTCGATCTCGAGCAGCCCGCTGGTGTTATGCGTACCGGCGAAGACCGTCGCGCCCGGCGTCTTTTCGGCCGGGACCGACTCGCCCGTGATCGCTGCCTCGTCCACGGCGCTGATGCCCTTGACCACGGTGCCGTCGAGCGCGATGCGCTCACCCGGCTTCACCACGAGGATGTCGCCGACCAGGGCCTGCGCCGGGTCGATCTCGGTCTCCGTGCCGTCGCGTCGCACGCGCGCGCGAGGGGGTGCGAGCTGCATGAGGTCGCGGATGGAACGCCGCGTGCGCTCCAGGGCGCGGGACTCCAGCAGCTGCCCCAGGCTGAACAGCACGACCACCGCTGCGGCCTCCTCGAAGGCGCCGATCCCGATGGCGCCGATCACCGCCAGCGACATGAGCACGTTCATGTCGAGCAGACGCGCGCGCATGGATGCGACCGCGCGACGGGCGACGAAGACGCCGCCGATCGGCACCGCCAGCAGCCAGAGCGCGGCCGCGATCGTGCGGGCGACGTCGGACGGCAGGAGGTCCAGAGCCCAGCCGAGGACGAGCAGCCCGCCCGAGACCCAGACAGTGGCGGCATGCCCGTTGGCCTGCCACCACGTGGGCGGCCGCACCCCGTCGCCTTCGACCGCGGCGCCGGACAACGGCTCCAGCCCGTGGCCGGCGCCGCGCACCACGACAGCGACCGCGTCCAGGGGACGGGTGGCCGGGTCGTAGTCCACGACCAGTGTCCCGGTGGCGAAGTTCAGATCGGCGCACTCGACGCCTTCGATGAGCGATACGGACTTCTGCACGGTCCGCGCACAGTCGGGTCAATCGAGCCCGGTCACGCGCCAGGCGGCGTGAGCGAGTCCGGCGGCGGGTGCGCCCGCCGCTCCCGCGCTCACAGCGCACTCCCGCGCTCGGCGGCGTGGTCGAGCCCGGCCGCCAGCAGCACGCGGACATGGTCGTCGGCCAAGCGGTACACGGCGCGCTTGCCGTCGCGCTCGAACATCACGAGGTCGAGGTCGCGCAGCACGCGGAGTTGATGCGACACGGCCGACTGGCTGACCCCCGCGATCTCTGCCAGATCGCACACGCACAGCGGCTCTTCGGCGAGCGCTTCGAGGATGGAATGCCGCGTCGGATCGCCGATGGCAGCGTGTATGTCGCACGCGGACTTGCGTCGCGCGGCGGGCGACATCCGGTCCAGCACCCGCGCCACAGCCCCCCGGTCGACGATGGTCGCCTCGCACGAGCCTTCTGTACGGGTCCGCATGCTCTCTCCATTCGTATGAGCGTATGCTCATGTGTTCATGCTAGTATCGCGACGTCGCGTGGTCAAGGGATGCGGACCGGGACGGCGGGGGTATCATCGTGGCAACGAGCGGGCACGTGCTCTGACGCGAAGGGGGACAACACGCATGAGCGATTGGCAGCAGGGCCCGGGCACGACGACGGTTATGCCGCCCGCCCCTCCGGCGGGGGTCACGCCGGGCACTTCACCGAGCGGCGGCAAGGGCCCGGGCGGCGTTCCGCTCTGGGTGCTGATCATCGCGCTGCTCGCGACCGTCCTCGTGACCGGTGCGGCGACCTACCTGCTCGCCGGCGCGTCGGGCGCGTCGGGACTGGAAGGCGAACTCACTGCCCTGAAGGCGAAGAACGACGCCCTGACGAAGCAGGTCAGCGACCTGTCCGCGGCGGTGGCGTCGGCCGAAACGGCCAAGGCGGCCGCCGAGGCGAGTGCCGCCGCGGCGGCAGCGGCCGGGAAGCCCGGGACGACGACCCCCACGACGGAGAAGCAGTTCACGTTCATCAACAAGGTGACCTGGAGTTCCGCGAAGGGCTACCAGCTCGTAGCCGACTACGCGCAGATGCTCACCGGCAAGGCGGCGGCCGACGCCGCGACCGCACACGGGGACGAGTCCCCTCCGCCGAACGACTACTACATCGTCAACGACAACAAGCTGCTGCGCACGTTTCCCATATCGAAGACCGCGGTCGTCACGGTGCTCGGGTGGGCCGGCGCGGACGCCACTGCGAAGAAGACGATCGCGGTGGGGCAGTTCATGGACATCATGCCCGGCGGCGTGAATCCGCAGGAGCCGTGGAAGAGCGCCCCGTACTACATCACGATCGTCGGCGGTACGGTCACCAAGATCGAGCAGTTCTACATACCGTAGCCGAACAAGCGCGAGAAGGAGTCTTCGGATGACCGGCTTCTGGGTGGTCGCGGGCGTGCTGCTGTACGCGGCGCTGCTGGTGCTGCTCGCCCGCTTCCTAGACAGGGCCCGCCGGATCGGTCCCGACGACAAGTGGGGCGGCTGGTACACGGGAAAGTCCAGCGATCGGTCCCAGACCGGGGGCTTCAAGGGCAGCGCGTACGACACCATGAACGACCATGGCAACAGCGAGGCGGACGGCGGGCTCTAGCGCGGAAGGCTACTTCCGGCGCTTCTTCCTCACGCCGTGGGCCGAGCCCTTGCGCGCGCCCGCCTTCAGACGCTCCAGCACCTGGTCCTCCGGCGACGACTCGACCTGCGCCCGCAGGCGCACCACCTGGTCGCGCAGCCGCGCGGCAGCTTCGAAGTCGAGCGCTTCGGCGGAAGTGGTCATGTCCTCCTCGAGGGTCGCGATGAGGCGCAGGACCTCCTCGCGCGGCAGACCCGACAGTTCGCGGGCCACGTCCTCGGCGGTGACGCCCTCCCCGTCCAGGCGGCGCGCGTAGTCCACGATGGCGTGGATCGCTTTCCGGATGGTCTGCGGCTCGATGCCGTGCTCGGTGTTGTAAGCGATCTGCACGTTGCGGCGTCGCGTCGTCTCGTCGATCGCTTCGCGCATCGAGTCCGTGACCTCGTCCGCGTACATGATGACCGTGCCGGATACGTTTCGGGCCGCGCGCCCGATGGTCTGGATGAGCGAGCGGAAGTTGCGCAGGAATCCCGACTTGTCGGCGTCGAGGATCGCGTCGAGCGACACCTCGGGGAGGTCGAGCCCCTCCCGGAGCAGGTTGATGCCGATCAGGGCGTCGAAGGCGCCGGCGCGCAGGTCGCGCAGGATCTCGATCCGCTCGAGCGTCGGCACGTCGGCGTGCAGATAGCGCACCCGAAGGCCCTGCTCGAACATGTAGTCGGTCAGGTCCTCGGCCATCTTCTTGGTGAGCGTGGTGACGAGCACGCGCTCGTCGCGCTCGGCGTGCTCCCGCACCTCGGCGACCAGATCGTCGATCTGACCCTTGGTCGGTCGGACGACGATCTGCGGGTCCACCAACCCCGTCGGCCGGATGATCTGCTCCACGACATGGCCGCGTGACACACCGACCTCGTAGTCGCCGGGCGTGGCCGACACGTAGATGAACTGTTTCACGCGCTGGTCGAACTCGTCGAACCGCAGCGGCCGGTTGTCGAGCGCGCTCGGCAGCCGGAACCCGTGGTCGACGAGCGTGAGCTTGCGGCTGCGGTCGCCCTCGTACATGCCGCGGATCTGGGGCACGGTCACGTGGCTCTCGTCGATGATGGTGAGGAAGTCGTCGCCGAAGTAGTCGATGAGGCAGTTCGGCGCCTCGCCGGGCGCGCGACCGTCCATGTGGCGCGAGTAGTTCTCGATGCCGGAGCAGAAGCCCATCTGCTCGAGCATCTCGAGGTCGTAGGCGGTACGCATCTCAAGACGCTGGGCCTCCAGCAGTTTGCCCTGACTCTTGAAGTACTCCAGCCGCTCCGCCACCTCGGCCCTGATCGACTCGAGCGCCTGCTGCAGCCGCTCGGGCGCGGTGACGTAGTGCGTCGCCGGCCAGACCGGGATCGACTGGAACTTGGCCGTGGCCTCGCCGGTGACCGGGTCGACCTCGGTGATCGAGTCGACCGCGTCGCCGAAGAACTCCACGCGCAGCGGCCTGTCCGCGTACGGCGGGAAGATGTCGATGACGTCCCCGCGGACGCGGAACGTGCCGCGCGCAAGATCGAAGTCGTTGCGGTCGTACTGGATGTCGATGAGCGCGTGGATCAGGTGGTCCCGCCCCAGCTCCTCCCCCACGTTCAGGAAGGCGG
>CAZHMA010000003.1:2776-35696 GCA_964533555.1 uncultured Eubacteriales bacterium | reverse complement strand
TCGGCGGCGCTCGACCGGGCCGCGATCAGCGGGACTGAGCGGATGCCTGCTTCGATCGACCTGGGAGAGGCGCTGGCGCGCCTGGGCGGAACGGCGATCCCGGCGACCCGGGGGTAGCCGGTTCACTCGAGGATCCGGACCTCGCCCTTCTCACCATCGACCTCGATGAGGTCCCCGGTGTGGATGATCCGCGTGGCGGGGCCGACGTTCACCACCGCCGGTATCCCGTACTCGCGCGCGATGATGCTGCCGTGGCTGAGCAGCCCGCCCATGTCCATCACGATGCCGGCGGCGGGAACGAAGTAGGGCGTCCAACCGGGGTCCGTGAACGGGGCCACGAGGATCTCGCCGGGCAGGACCGCCTCATTGGTGTCGACCGTCGCGAAGACGCGCGCGCGACCGCGCGCGACGCCCGCGCTCACACTGATGCCCTTGAGCACCCGGACACTCGACGCGACCGTCCAGGGGCCCGACCCCTCGTCCCACTCTCCGAGCACAACGGGCGGCGGAGAGAGCTTCTCCAGACGCTCGTGTTCCGTCCGGCGCGAGGCGGTCAAGGAACGCCAATCGCGAGCCTCGCCCGCTACAAGGGCCGGCAGCTCACCGTACTCCAGGAAGAAGATGTCGTCGGCGCGTCCGAGCGTCCCCGCCTCGACCATCCGCGCACCGAGTGCCAGCAGGGAGTGCCTGATGGCCATGAGCCACCGCACCGCCTCGCTCTTCACGTTCTCGCGCGTGCGAGCGCTCGCGCGGCCCCATGCGAGCACGTGACGGAAGATGACACGCTTCAGGCCGCCGAGCCGCTCGAGGGCCTCGGCGCCCGCGTGCTCGGCTCCCGCCGCGCGCTCGGCGTAGGCCGCCATGGGGTCGCTTCCACGGTCTTCGGTCAGATAGGAGCGCACCAGCCCGAGGACATAGTCGGGTTGCTCGGCCCAGCCGGGGTTCGCGAACTCGAGTTCGCCGCGGCGGTGATGCCCGTACTCGGACATGAACACGTCCCACGCCGCGAGGAACGCTGCCGCGTCCCGGTCGCCGGCTTCCGACGTCGCCACGAGCCGCGCCCGCACATCGCTCCATCCGGAGCCGACAAGCACCGCTCCGGCGACGCTCTGCGCGCCTCGCGCGAGCACGCTCAGGCCCCACAGCGCGTGTCCCGCGTCCGCCGATGCCACGTCGCCCTGCCCCGACACCAGCCTGTTCGCCAGCGCTCCGGACTCGTCACCGAGCCACCGTCCGGTGAGGCCGCCGAGGAGGCCGAAGCCGAACATCGCGACCGCCATGAACGCGAGCGTGTCGTTGAACTCGGAGAAGTCGTCGTTGAGCGAGACGAAGAGCCGGTAGGCCTCTGCCGCGTCGGGGCCGGCCGCGATCTCGCGCATCGCCCCGTCCGTCCTTCGCCGCATGTACGCAGCGAAGCGCTGTGCCTTCTTCGGCGTGTGGCGCAAGACATAGCCGGGCATCGCGAATGCGGCCTTCGTCACGGCCAGCGCTTTCGCCCATCGCGGCACCGGCCGCACCGCATGCGGCGGCAGCTCCACGAAGTCGTGCATCCCGCCGAGCACCACATCGAGGTCCACGCCCGGAAGGTGATCGAAGGCCTCGCGAAGCAGGGTGAGGTTGAAGTAGATCCGCCCTCCCACCAGACCGATCGCCTTCTGCGCGTCGATGCGCACGCCGAAGGCCCCCATCATGCCGCCGAAGATCTCCTGGGCGTGATGATGGATGATCGTCCACGTCATGGGCGTGGCCACGTCGGGCAGGATCTCGCCCGTGTTGACGTTGCTCCAGATAGCCGGTTCCGCCGACGGGGCCGGCCCGGTCGCCGGGACGGCGGCGGAGTGCGATCCGGACACCGGAGCGCACGCGGTGATCGGCCGGGCCTGCAGGAGCCAGACGCGCTCGCCGTCCCACGCCCACTCGACGTCGATGGGGCAGCCGAAGACGCCTTCGGCCGACAAGGCCAGCCGCGCGACCTCCCGGGCGACTCCCTCGTCGATGCACGCGGCGGACGCCTCGTCGGGCGGCACCGGGGTCTCCGTCACGCCGCCCCACGGGTTCACGGCCACGCGGACGCGCTTCTGCCCCAGGTCGGCGGCCAGCAGTTCGAGCCCCGCGGGGTCGAACGTGAAGCGATCGGGCGTGACCTTGCCCGACACCAGCGCCTCGCCGATGCCGAGACACGCCTCGACCACGACGTCCTCCGCGCCGGTGACCGGATCGCGCGTGAACGCGACGCCCGCCGCCACCGCCGGAACGAGGCGCTGCACGATGACGGCCATCGCGGCGCCGTCCGTGCTGATCCCGCGAACGTCGCGGTACGCGACCGCGCGGTCCGAGAAGAGCGACGCCCAGCAGTCGCGGACGCGCGCAGCCAGGTCGTCGGCGTTCGTGACGAAGAAGGTGCCGTGCTGACCGGCGAAACTCGCGTGCGGCAGGTCCTCAGCGGTGCCGGACGAGCGGACCGCAAGACCGGCGCCCAGCTCGTCATGCCAGGAGCTGAGCTGCGCCGCGACGTCATCGGCCAAGGGAGTCTCGTGGATCGCCGCGCGGACCTCGGAGGCTGGAACGTTCGCCGCAAGCAGGGCAGCGACGCCTGCTCGCGCCGCCTGCTCGTGGTAGGCGTCCACGCCAAGGAACCGCGGGGCGGGCACCGGCAGACCGGAGTCGCCGAGCCGCTTCAGCGACTCCGCCTTCGGACCTATCGCCCCTCCGCCGGCCATGCACCCCCCGATCCTTCCGGCATACATCGTATACCCCGCGCCCTTCGGCGAGCGGGACCTCCAACACCGCGGCGCTGCGGGTACTATCCGAGCGGAGACCCGCCACGCCGCCTCGAGGACGCCATGCCACCCGCCCGCTACCCCCTGCTGGAGCCCGCTTCCCGCGCCGAGCTGCGCGCCTGGCTCGCGAACAACCACGCGACCTCTCGCGGCGTGCTCCTCGCCGTCGGCAAGAAGGGCAGGACGATCACCTCACTCACGTACGACGACGCCGTGGAGGAGGGGCTGGCCTTCGGCTGGATCGACAGCACCGCGCGCCGGCTGGACGACGACCGCTACACCGTCCTCTTCACCCCGCGCAAGCCGGGCAGCGTGTGGGCGGCGACGAACAAGGCGCGGATCGCCCGGCTCGAGGAGCTCGGCATGATGACTCCGGCGGGCCGCGCCGTCGTGGAGCGGGCCAAGGTCGACGGCTCCTGGAACCTCCTGAACGACATCGATGACCTCACCGTGCCGGTCGACCTGGCCGTCGCGCTCGAAGCGGCACCCGGCGCATCTCCGCGCTTCGCCGCGCTCCCGGCGGGCGCCAGGCGCATCGGGCTCTACTGGATCGCGAGCGCGAAACGGCCCGAGACCCGCGCGCGGCGCATCGCCAAGACCGTCGCGGCGGCCCTGGAGGGTCGGGCGCCGGTGGGCTGAACGCCCGTCAGCGCCGCTCCCGCTCCTCCCACAGACCGCAGACCCACTCTCCGCATATCGGCGCGCGGTGGCTCCGCGGCAGGAGGCAGCCGGTCTCCGGATGGCAGAACTGGCATTTCCGCACGTCCACCCACTCAGGCAGCGCCGCCCGGTAGGCCTCCCCCTCGGCATCCGGCCGGTGGCTGAGCCGTGGGTCGTGCAGCGGCTCGACGCCCGCCTCGCCCGCGACCATCGAGCCGTCCGTGTCGATCGCCAAGGCCCCGCTCGCGACAAGCCGCTGCGTCCACACGTCGATGTAGTCCGGCAGCCAGCCGTCGCCGATGTAGTCGCCGTTCTCGTCGTGCGCCAGATAGAGCGCGCAGCACAGGCCGCCGCATTCGCCGCACAGGTCGGTCTCGTCGCGGTCGTTCGGGTGGATCACATCAGGCCTCGACCAGTTCGGCGGGCAGCGCATCCCCGGAGATCCACTCGCGCACCACGCGGTTGAACAGCTCGGGCGCGGTCATGTTCCAGTTGTGCTCCTGAGCCAGGCTCATCTTCCCCGGGTGCCGTACGAGCCGCGCCGTCCCGTTGGGAAGGGCCGCCGCCACCTCGCGGACCGACTCCCGCATGGCCCGGTACTCGTTCGCACCCGCGACGACGAGCGTCCGGGCCTGCGCGCGGCCGAGTCCGTCCGGGAGCCGGTAGCTCTGGTTCGCGGTCATCAGGTCCACGAATCCCGACTCGGTCAGCGTCCGGAAGCTCTCGCGGAACTCCGGGAAGTAGGCGTCCGGGACGCCGGCCGCCGAGCGCATGTTGAGCCGGATCCACCAGTCGGAGCCGCGCAATGGGGCGACCGAGAGCCGGTACGACCACCGCACGACTCCCGGTGTCATCAGCGATCCGCCGGGGATCGGCCGAACGAGCGGGCTCGACAGCACCGCGGTCGAAACGACCTCCGGTGCCGTGGCAAGAAGCTCGACCCCGACCTGCGCACCCTCCGACAGGCCGACGACGTGGGCCACGCCGCCACGCGCCCGCGACCGGATGAGGTCCGCGACCTGTCCGGCGGCCGAAGCCATCGTGAACGGCCCGGCGTCGGTGCTCCGCCCCTGCTCAGGCAGGTCCGGCACCAGCAGGTGGAAGTCGCTCTTCAGCGCCTCGACCTGCGGGCGCCACATCCAGCCCGCTCCTCCGCCACCGTGCAGGAAGACGATCGAGGGCGCGCCTTCCGTTCCGTGTTCCTCGAGATGCAGACCCACCTACACTCCCTCCGTCACGACGCCCGATGCCGCCGCCGGCCGCATGCCGACCAGCATAGCCCCGAGCGCCAGCGCGCTGAACAGACCGAGATACGCGTAGAACGGCGTGAGCGGATCGGGCGTGCCCGTCTGGACGTTGGCGAAGTACGACATGGCCTGCAGGCCGATGGCGTACGCGACGCCCTTGACCATCACGATCACCGACATCGCATAGCCCCACGGCTTGCGGTTCCACAGCATGACGGCGGCGATGATGAACGCCGGGATGAGGATCGACCCGTCCAGGGCGTAGACGATGGCCGTGGGGTTGCCGGTCTGCGTCACGTCGACAGGCACGACGCCCGTCGTCCAGAACGACGCCGAGCGCACCAACCACATCACACCCAGCTGCGCGCCCAGCGCGAACATCCACCCGGCGACCCACCGCACCGGCGTCTTCGCGCGCATGCCGCGTACCATCGCCGCCACGTCCAGTCGCGGCACCGAGAACACGAGCGCCCAGATCGAAAGCGAGAACAGCGCGACGTAGAGCCAGAAGAAGCGGTTGAAGGCGCAGCCGAACAAGTAGAACGCGAAGTTGTACAGCATGTAGACGACCGTCCCGAGCCAGACGAGCTCGGCGCGCTGCGAGCCGCGCCGCACGAACACCATCGCCACGATCATGAGCGGCACGACCAGCACGAGCGTGACCAGGTCGTTGCCCTGCATCGCCGCCTTGATCATGGCGTTGTCGCGGTAGAGCCCGCCCCAGAACAGCCCGCCGACCGACACCACGGTCGCCAGCGCCGCAACGATCCAGGACAGCACGAAACCGGTCTTGTGGCGCTGCATCCCGGCCACCTAGCCCGTCAGCCCGAGCTTGGGCGCCGTTTCGGCCGCCCAGGCATCGATCTTCGACCAGTCACGGAAGTCGCCCTCGGGCGCCTTCATCATCTTGAGGATCGTGCGCTCGATGAAGGAGAACCGCTTCGGCTCGTTCCACCCTGCGAACATCCCGGTGTCGACCGGCTCCACGCCCGTCTCCGTGATGACGGGGTCCGTGTAGGCGCGCACCTCGTCGGTCTTGCCGGGATCCTGCGCGAGCGTGAGGCATGCGGTGTAGAACGCGACGGGCGTCTGCTTCAGCGTCCCGGCGTTCTTCGCCACCCACTCCTTGACCGGCGCGTGCCACTGGCCCGCCCGGATGCCGCTTCCCACCACGACCGCGTCGTAGCCCTCGGGCGCCGGTGCGTCCTTCGCCGGGACGACCTCGACGGACGCGCCCTTCTCGGCCAGCGCCTTGCCGATACGCTCCGCGACGCCCGTCGTGCAGCCGCTGCCCGTTCCGTAGACCACCAGTACCTTGCTCATGCCCGCTCCCATCTTCGACCGGGGCTGCTCCAGCTCCGGCGCCCATGTTGCCGCATACCCCGCTCCGAACACGGTGATTCCCGCTGCGGCGCCGATTCCCAGCTTGAGGAACCGTCGCCGCGTGATCTCCTCGCTCAACTACTCCACGCCCTTCGTGACACCGCTCATGAACAGCTCGAACAGCGGACCGCTCACGGCTTCCACCGGCAGCTCGTACTCGGTCGTGTCTCCGAGCACCTGCCTGGACATCACCGTCTGGGACGTCAAGGCGAAGAACGCCTCGGCCATCACGCGCGGATCGATGTCGCCGCGCAGATCGCCCGCCTTCTGGCGCTCCTTCAGATAGGCGACGAGCCCCGCGAAGTTCTGCCCCGGGCCTCCGCCCATCACTTCGGCGACCTCCGGGTTCGAGCGGGCGTCCATCGCCAGCCGCATCGCCACACCTCCGAACTCGACGGCCTGCAGCACCTCCAGGCGCGCGAGCGCCTCGAGGGTCCCCCTCGTGTCCGAGGGGTCAGGGATGCTCGTCACCGCGAACCCCGCCATGCGACCGGCCCACGACGCGCCAAGGGCCACGAGGACACCCTGCTTGTTCTTGAACCGGCGGAAGATCGTGACCTCGTTCACCCCGGCGCGCTCGGCGATAGCCCGGGTGGTGGTGCCCTTGTACCCGCGCTCCGCGAACAGCTCGGCGGCGGAGACCAGGATGGCGTCGCCGGCCTCTCGTTCCGCTGCGGTCATCTCCACGCTCCCTCTTGACGTATGCAAGTGCTTGCTTGCATACTACGGACCGGACACACGGGCGTCAAGCCCCTTTCGGAAAGACGGGATGAGCGTCATGAAGGCGAGGAAGATCGTGAACATCGTACTGATCGTCACAGGGGCGCTTGCGGCCCTGCTGTTCGTCGGGTGGCTGGGCCTGCGGGTGCAGCCGGCCCCGTTCCCCGACTACCCGGGGGTCCAGCCGGCGTCCATCGAGACGACTGCCCTTCCGGCCGGACTCCCGGCGCCGGTGGCGCGCTTCTACCGCAGGATCTACGGCGACGCAGTCCCGGTGACCGAGACCGCCGTGCTGACCGGCCGCGCGACAATCCGGCCGGCCGGTCCCATCGAGTTCCCGGCCCGCTACCGCTTCACCCACGTCGCGGGCAGGGACTACCGCCACTACATAGAGGCGTGCTGGTTCGGGATCCCGGTGATCACCGTCAACGAGCGCTACATCGACGGGACGAGCCTCATGGAGATCCCGGCCATCGGCAAGGACTCGGGGCCCAAGGTCGAGTGGTCGGCGAACCAGGGGATGTGGGCCGAGTCCTGGCAGTTCCCGGCGCTGTTCGTGACCGATCCGCGCGTGAAGTGGGAGCCGGTCGACGGCGACACCGCCGTACTGGTCGTGCCCTTCAAGGACGAGACCCAGGGTTTCGTCGTGCGCTTCGACCCCGGGACCGGCCTGCCGACGTGGACCGAGACGATGCGCTATCACGCATCGACGAGCCCCGAGAAGACCCTGTGGATGACCCACGCCACGACGTGGGCCGAACTGGGCGGCGTGCTGACCAACACGGTCGGCACCGCCACATGGATGGACGACGGCAAGCCGTGGGCCACGTTCACGCTCGAGGACATCCGCCTGAACGTGGACGTCGCGGACTACGTGCGCGCGAAGGGCATCTAGCGGTCGGAGCGGGGAGCATGCTCCTCGACGAGTTCGATGGAGACACCGTCCGGGTCGGCGATGAAGGCGATCGTCATCCCCGCGGGCGTGTCGAAGGCCTCGACATCGGGCGAAGCCAGACCCAGCGACTTGAGCGATCGCAGCGCCCCGCGGATGTCCGGTGTCGAGAGTGCCAGATGCTTGAGCCCGATCGCGTTCGACGGCGCGGGGTCACCAGCGGGCGGGGAGTCGGGGTAGGCGAACAGCTCGATCATGCCGTCGCCCAGGCGCATCTGCCGCAGCCTGCGCGACCCGTCCGGCGCCTCCCACTCGAAGTCCGTGCGGAAGCCGAAGGCCGCGTAGAACGCTGTCGAGCGCTCGAGATCGCTCGCCGTGATCGCGATGTGGTGCACGGAGAAGTCCATCAGCGCTCGCTCCTCCCGGACGGCTGCTGGGCCGCAAGCGCACGAGCGACCTTCGCGGCGAGCCGGACGTTGGACCACACGAGCTCTTTGTTGGCCGTCTCCGTGGCCCCGCCCGACAGCGCATGCAGCCTCGCGAGCAGGAACGGTGTGACTCCCTTGCCGCGCACGCCGGCCGAGTCGGCCTCCTCGAGCGCCGTGGCAGTCCACGCATCGAGGGTCTCGCGTGCGATCTCGTGCTCGGGCGCGATCGGGTTGGCGATCACCGTACCGCCGCCCAGACCGAGGTCGTGGCGTGCCCGCAGCACGACGGCGATCTCCTCCGGCGTCTCGAGGCGCACGTCGACACCGTGGCCGCTCGAGCGCGAGTAGAACGCCGGGAACTCGTCCGTGCGGTATCCGAGCACCGGCACGCCATGCGTCTCGAGCACCTCGAGCGTGAGTGCGAGGTCCAGGACGGACTTCGCACCGGCGCACACCACGGCGACCTCGGTCCGAGCCAGCTCGAGCAGGTCGGCGGAGACGTCGAAGGTGCGCTCGGCGCCACGGTGCACGCCGCCGATGCCCCCGGTGGCGAACACCCGGATACCGGCCATCGCGGCTACCGCCATGGTGCCGGCGACCGTCGTCGCTCCGTCGAGGCCGCGCGCGACCACGACCCCGAGATCGCGTCGCGAGACCTTCGCGATGGGCTTCACCGTGGCGAGATGCTCGATGTCCTCGCGGCTCAAGCCTACCCGCAGCACGCCGCCCAGGATCGCCACGGTCGCGGGAACGGCGCCCTCCTCCCGCGCCACGCGCTCGGACTCGAGCGCGCACTCCACGTTGGCGGGGTACGGGAAGCCGTGGCTGATGATCGTCGACTCCAGCGCCACGACCGGCGAGCCGGAGCCCAGCGCTTCCCGTACCTCGTCCGACAGCCTCAGATGACCGTTCATGCCTGCTCCTCGATCGATGCGAAGACCGTCTCGACGTCCATGTGCGGGCTCACCGTCTCCTCGTCACCCAGGGCGATGGCCGACATCGCCGAGCCCAGCTGCGCTGCGGCCTCCGCACCGGCGCCCGACAGCACGGCATACGCGACTCCCGCGGCGAACGCGTCGCCCGCCCCGTTGGTGTTCGCGACCTCGATGTGGGGAGGCGGCAGCGTGCCCGACCCGGAGGCGTCCGCCCAGGCGACTCCCTCCGGACCGCACGTGACGAATGCCGAAGTGACTCCCGCGGCGACGAGGTCCTGTGCGGCGACGCGGGCGTCCGTCAGACCCGTCACGTCGCGACCCAGCAGGACGCCGGCTTCGGCCGCGCTCGGGGTGACCGCTGCCAGCGCCGGGAGCAGGCCCGCCAGCCGTCCGGCCTTGGCGAACGACACCGGATCGACGACGAGCCGCCCAGCCGCGTGCCGGGCCAGCCACGTCAACGTCGCGGCGGACAGGTTGGTGTCCGCGACGACGACGTCCGCGCCGGTCAGTGCGTCGACGCGGCCCTGGTCGTCGAGGGCCTCCGGAGTCAGCAGCTCGATGACGCGCATGTCGTTCACTGCGACATACAGGTCGTGCGCCCCGTCGACGATGGCCAGATAGCGAGCGCTCGGCAGCACGTCGTCCACGACCGATGCGGACACGTCGACGCCGGCGACCCTGCAGGCCGCGGCCAGCTCGGCGCCGGCCTCGTCACGGCCGAAGGCGGTGATGAGCCTGGTCGGTACGCCGAGCCTGGAGAGGTTCTCGGCGATGTTGCGGGCCACCCCGCCGGCGCTCGTCCGCACGTGACCCGGATTCGAGTCGCGTGCCACCAGCGCTGCGTTCGGCGTTCCGACCACGTCGGTGTTGGCGCCGCCGACCACGACAGCTCGCGAGCCGTGCGGTGCGCGGAGGATGCTGGTCTTCGGGCACATACGTGGTCCCTCCTTCACAGGTGATTGTGCCACTGCGGGAGGCTCACGCACCGGGCCGTTCTGGCCTGCCTTCGGGGCGGCGGGTATAGTCCCCTGACGGACCGGCCGCAACGCGGCACCCGCGCCCCGAAGGGAACCGAAACCATGCTCCTGCCCCCCTCAGGCACCGAACTCGACGCCGCCTGGTTCGACGCCATCCCGGCCCGCACGTCGAAACGGACGTTCGACGACCGTCCGGTCGCTGCCGACACGCTCGCCGCCATGCGCGCGTTCGTCGACACGTTCCGCCCGATCCCTCAGGTGCGCATCCAGCTAGTCGGGGTGCACGACGACGATCTGTTCACCGGCTACGCGGGCAACTACGGCAAGGTCAAGGGCGCACCGACGGCTGCCGTCTTCATCGCCCCCGAGGGGGAGGAGGTGGCGGTGGGCTACGTCGGCGAGGCGTTCGTGCTGGAGGCGACGAGCCTGGGATTGGCGACCTGCTGGGTCGCGGGATCGTACGACCGCAAGCGCGCCGCGGCCATCACCGAAATGGCCGAGGGTGAGAGGATCCTGTCGCTCACGCCGCTGGGCTACGCGGCCGCAAAGGAGCCCGCCGACGAGCGGCTCATGCGCAGGATCGTGCGCGCGTCCGCGCGCAAGCCGCTATCCGTGCTGGCCCCCGGGGCCGGGACGGACGCGTGGCCCGCGTGGGCGACCGACGCCGCGGAAGCCGCGCGCTGGGCGCCGACGGGCGGGAACGGCCAGCCGCAGCGGCTGCGATTCGAGGACGGCTCGATCGTGGTCGGGCGCTCCGACAAGACGTATTGGACGGCGCAGCTCGACTTCGGTATCGCCATGCTGCACGCGGAGCTTGGCGCCATGCATGCGGGAGTGCGCGGCCATTGGGAGCCGATGTCAGCTCCGGACATCGCGAGGTTCGTGCCGACCAGCTGACGCGTCAGCTGTCGCCCTGCGTCGGCGCGCCCCGGCGAAGGCGCCTATGGTACAGGCCGCCACCCAGCACGAGCGCGCCACCGATTCCCGCGTAGACCACTGCCAGCCCGGGCTTCGGCACGCCCGAGCGCCGCAGCACGATGCCGAGGGCCATCATCGAGAACATCACGACATAGCTCGTCCACGGCTGGAACGCGAAGACGCTCGCCCGCGCCGGCCCGTCGTCGATGCGCCTGATGTTCTTGCGCGCGATGCCCCGGAAGATGAAGCGCGCGGCGACGAACGCCAGGACGACCCCGAGCCCGCCGAGCGCGAGCTCGAGCGGAACGGTCACGGGGATCAGCCAGACCACCGCGTACGACAGCAGCAGGATCCCGACAGCCGTCCACAGCGCTCCACCGATGGCGAAGAGCCAGCGTCGATCGACTTCCAGGCTGATGGGTCGGGGCATGCGAAGCTCACTTCTGGGGCGGGAACGTGAAAGGCCGGGGTGTTGCCGTGCACTGCTTGCGCAAGGCGCATGCCACTATAGCGCGGCCCCGCCCCCCGGTGCGGGGAGCGGGGCCGTGTGCTGCGGTGTGATCCGACGGTCGCTAGGCCGCGGGCGTCGCGGGCACCGCGGCGGTGTAGCCCGCCGGCGCGCCCACCGAACCGGCGGGAACGGTGCCGCGCCGCACCTTGCGGTACACCACGAGGTAGTACGCCAGCGCCGTGACGTTGAAGAAGAACATCACCAGCACCCAGATGAGCTTCTCGTTGGAGCTGCCGCCCGGGTACTCACGCTCCTCGCGAAGCACCGCGTCGATCATCATCCACACCCAGAATACCGGCGCGACCATCGTCACGAGCGTCCAGAAGAGGACCTGCGTGATCACCGTCCCGCCAACGATCGCTGCTATGAACTCGTGCATCTGAAGCTACCTGCCTTCCACTTCGAGGCGGACCCCTTCGCGGGCCGCCGCGATCCACTGCTGTCAGTCAACGAGCACGAGGGTGACGTTGCCGACCCCTCGGGTGAGGTCGATCTCGATCTTCGGGCCGCTGCCCGCATACGCCTCGTTGACCCACGCATCGCCCTGGGCGATGAAGCCGTCGGCCGTCATGTCGCCGAGGCCGTCCTGGCGTCCGTCCACCTTCACGCCGACGCCCTTGGGCAGCCTGATGGTGAGGTCGCCGACGCCGGAGTCGATCTTCGCCGAGACGCCGTCGGTGCGCGGACCGCTCAGATCGAGAACCGTCTCGCCGACACCGCAGACCATCTTGAGCGTGCGGACATCGACGCCGCTCAGGTCCACATCGCCCTTGCCGACCCCCAGCGTGAGCCGAAGGTCCGTCGGCACGCCGCCCGCGAGCTTCACGTCCCACTTGTTCGTGACGTCCTTGAACGACGGCACCTTGAGCGAGTCGGGCATGCGCACGTCCAGCGATCCGGTGCCTCCCGAGACCACGTACTTGACCTCCGGCTCCCAGCTCGGATCACCGAACGTGAAGTCGCCGCTGAACGCAGACGTCCCGGTCGGCTCGCTCGAGAGAGTCAGCTCGCCCACCGCCATCTCCACGTCCGCATCGATCTTGGCCGCTGAATCGAGCGGCACATCCTTCGTGACGGTCTTGACCCGGCTGCTGTCGGCGATTCTGACCGCCCTGCACCCGGTCGTTGCGAGCGCCAGCGTGGCCAGCAGGGCCACGAGCGCGATAGTGATCATCCTGCGAAGCATTTGTCGTCCCCTCCTCAAGAGGTCCGAGTGTCTATCCCTGCGTGCCCGCGCCCACCGCGGGCCCCGCGCCGATCGGTCCGACCGGCGCACCGGCCGAGTCGCTCTCGAAGCGGCCGACCAGCAGCGCCTTGGCGAAGGCCCCGTGCAGCAGTCCGATGCCCTTCGCCAGCCACAGGGTGATGAAGAAGCCGAGCACTCCGCCCGCGATGACCAGCGGCATGGCCCAGGGCTCCAGGTAGTACACGTAGTCGAACGTGCGCGCGATCGGCACGTCGAAGATCACCTGGACGAACGGCGCCGCGATCAGCGCGAACGACGTGGCGAGCCCCGTGACGATCACCGAGAAGTACGTGACGCCGAGCGGCAGCATGAGCAGCATGTAGAGCATCGTCGTCCAGGTGCGCCAGTCGGTGAACCACGACTTCACGCGCTCGATGAGGCTGCCCTGGACGCCGACGGTGCGCGGCCTGCGGGGCATCCGAACGCCGAGCAGGCCCTCGACCAGCCGCCCTTCGGCCAGCGAGATCGCCCGCACGGCGCCGATGAAGAGCAGCGCCACCGGCAGGCCGATGATGAGGACCATCAGCCCCAGCGAGAGCGACAGTCCGGTCACGACGACCGTGAAGTACAGGATCCCCGTGAGCAGGGCGAGCAGCATGTAGAACAGCGCTCCCCACGCGCCGGGATCGCCGATGACGCCGAAGAAGCGCGCGACCGGGTTCGTCGACTTCACGGGTGCGGGCCGCCTGAGTGCGGCGACCACGGTCCGCTCGGTCTCACGGTAGGCCGCCGCGATCTCGGCGGGCGATCCGTAGGCATCGATCGCACCGGCGATCGCCTCCGGAGTGTTGCCGCCCTCCGCGGCCGCGCTGCGCAGGTACTCCTCCGCGTCGTACGCCGCGTCCTGCACGAGGGCGGGATCGGCGCCCGCAAGCGCCGTCCGCAGTTCTACGAGGTATCCCTCGATGGTCTCAGGCACCGTTCCTCCCCTCCAATGTCTCGTTCACGAAGGCGCTCGTCCGTTCCCAGGCGGCCCTCCAGTCCTTGAGCACGGCACGTCCGCGCTCGGTGATCGTGTAGTACTTGCGCGGCGGCCCCGAGACGCTGGGCTCCACGCGGCTTCCCAACAGGCCCTGCTCCTCCATGGAGCGCAGGACCGGATAGAGCGTCCCCTGCTTGACCGGAGCGCCCTCCTGCCAGCCGCCCTCGATGCTCTTCGCGATCTGGTAGCCGTACAGCGGCTCCGAAGAGTTGTCGAGAATGGCGAGCAGGACGAGCGAGACGGTGCCCGAGTTCAGCTCCTTCTGGAACTTGCGAAGCGTGGCCTCGTCCGCGATGTCCACGGCCCACCTCCTTCTTGACTTGTCACGCCGGCCCGGCGGATCCCGGGTCGGACTGGTTGTCTTGACTTGATACTATTGTGAAGGTGCTACTAGCCAAAGCGCATACTACTACGAACTTCGCACTAGTCAACACCCCTTCTTGGATTTCTTTCGCACCCCGCCCTGCGCCCCCCCTGAGACGCAGAGAGGGCCGCCCGAAGGCGACCCTCTCCTCATCGCTGAAGGACAGCGACGTTCGTCCTTTGCTGGTGGCGTTCGACGCCCGGGACGTGAGTCTCGCCGAGCGTCACCGTCCTAGGAGGTAGGGACCTCCACCCTCTCGGTGTCGTTCCCTGCCATCTCAGCGATGCCCGTACTATGCATCTGCTGGATCACCTCCTCCGAGTCGGCGGGTCGCCGTATCGCGCCCTCGGGACCGCTCCCGTGACACCGTGCCCAGCAACCCGCGAGCCGATTCGCGTGGAATCGCCGACGGGATGTCAGCCGAGGGCGGCGAGCAGGACCGCCGCCAGGGCGAGAGCGATGCCGACCCGCTGGAGGCCCTTCAGCCGCTCCCCGAGGACGAAGCGCGCCAGCAGGATGGTCACGACGGGGTAGAGCGATCCCAGCACCGACGCGATCGCCAGGGGCCCGATCCTGATGGCGGTGATCATGGTGACCGTGGCCAGCGCGTCCAGGACCCCCGCGCCCAGCGTGGGCGCCAGGGCGCCCGGGGCGAGCCGCACCCGCTTCAGGCGCACGAACGCGAGCACCGTGAGCAGGCCGCCGGACACGATGCGCGCGGCCACGAGCGGCATGAACCCGCTGTCCTTGCCCGCGAACGAGAACGACAGGAACGCGCCGGCGAACAGCACGCCCGACATGATCGAGAGCACGAGCGCGCGCTTCGGCAGTTCGTGCTCCTCCTTCTCGCCGGCGGTCGTGCTGACAACGACGACCGCGACGATCGCGAGCCCGAGACCGAGCAGCGCCAACGGGCGGATCGCCGTACCGCGCACGAGGTCGAACAGCGCAGGGAGCGACCCCGAGAGCGCCGCGGTTGTGGGCGCCACGATGGACATGCGCCCGCAGGCGAGAGCGGCGTAGAGCGACATCACGCCCAGTCCGCCACACAGACCGCCGGCGGTGCCCCAGAGCAGGTCGACAGGCGTCACGCGCGAGCCGGGGAAGAGGAGCACGGCCGCGGCCATCACGACGACCCCGAGCAGGTACGCGCGGGCGGTCACCGCGAGCGCGGTGTCCTTCCGGCTGGCGAGTCCCCCGAAGAAGTCCGAGAACCCGAACAGCGCTGCGGTGGTGGTGGCGAGGATGACGGTCTCCATGGGCCGACATCCTACAGGACGGACGCCCGCGTCAGCGTCCCGTCCCGCTGATCCGGTCGCCGGCGGCGGTCCTACGCCGGCGGGTGGAAGAGTCTCGTGATCCCGCCGAAGAGCGCGAACTGGTCGGGGTGGCTCCCGATGCGCTCACCCCGGTCGAGCCCGTCCAGGATCGCCATCTCGTCCGGCGACAGCTCGAAGTCGAAGACGTCGGCGTTCTCCGCCACGCGCTCGCGGTGGACCGACTTGGGGATCGTGGTCACGCCATGCTGGAGGATCCACCGGATGGCGACCTGGGCCGCCGACTTGCGGTGAAGCTCGCCGATCCGCACCACCTCGGGGATGCCTGCGACCCTGCCCCGCATGATCGGAGCCCACGCCTGCAGCGTGACCCCGTGGTCCGCGCACCAGTCGCGCAGCTCGGGCTGTTGCAGCCGCACATGGTGCTCGACCTGGTCCAACGCGGGCGGCACCTCGGCGAAGGTCAGCAGTTCCTCCAAGTGGTGCACGAGGAAGTTGCACACCCCGATGGCGCGGGCCCGGCCTTCGGCGTGAAGTCGTTCCATGGCCCGCCACGTGTCGCGGCCGAGGCCCGGGATCGGCCAGGGGATCAGGTACAGGTCGACGGGGTCCAGACCCAGTCGCGCCAGACTGGCCTCGAAGGCTTTCAGCGTGCTGTCGTAGCCCTGGTCCGAGTTCCACACCTTCGTCGCGACCGTGTACTGCTCCCGTGCGAGCCCACTGGCGCGCAGCGCCCGCCCGACCCCGCGCTCGTTGCCGTACATCGCGGCGGTGTCGACGTGGCGGTAGCCCAGCTCGAGGCCGTAGGACACCTCGCCCTCGACGTCGGGGCCGTCGTCGGACTTGTACGTGCCCAGACCGAGCCGGGCGATCGAGACACCCGGCGCGATGTCCACTCGATCGTCGAGGGATCCCAGGACCGGCCCTTCCGACATGTCCTCACCTCCGCTGGTGACTCTACCCACGAATCCCTGTCGCCACATATCCCAAAACGGCCGACGAAGTCGTACCCTCGTGCCGTATGCGAGGCGATCCGGGGAGGGGCGCCATGAGGGATCGTGTGTACTGGGTGGACTGGCTTCGAGTCCTGGCCGTACTCCTGCTGTTCCCATTCCATACGGGGCGCGTGTTCAACTTCGGCGACCCGTTCTACATCAAGGGTGCCACGACCTCCATGGCACTGGGATACGCCATCGCGTTCATCGACCGGTGGCACATGCCGCTGCTGTTCCTGCTCGCGGGCGCGTCCACGTACTTCGCCTTCCGCAAGCGCTCCGCGGGCCAGTATCTTGGCGAGCGCGTCAAGCGCCTGCTCGTGCCGTTCCTGTTCGGCTGGCTCGTCCTGATCCCCCCCCAGACGTGGCTGGGCGGACGATTCAACAGCGGCTACACCGGGTCGTTGTGGACCTACATCGCCAGCGGTCAGTGGCTCGTGTTCAACATCCAGAACGGCGGCGACTACTACGGCGGGTTCGGGATCGGCCACCTGTGGTTCATCCTCTGGCTGCTCTTCGTCTCGCTGCTGGCCCTCCCGCTCGTCATGCTCATGCGGCGCGAGGCGGGGCGGGCGTGGGCCACGCGCTGGGCCGGACGGCTGGCCAGACCGGCATGGTGGCTTCTGCCGCCCTTGGTCATCCTGCTCGCGGACGCCCTGCCGGACCCGGTCGGCAAGAACCCCTTCTATTACCTCGCGTTCTTCCTGCTGGGCTACGTGATGATCCATGACCCGAAGGTCGCGGAGACGGCCGAGCGTCACAGTGCTTGGGCGCTCGCCGCGGGCGCCGCGATCTGCGCGCTGTGGGTCGCGACCGGGTTCTGGAGGGACACCCAGCCCGACCCGTCCATCCAGCTCGCCCTCGCCGCGTACGTCGGGTTCCTCGGGTCGTGGCTGGTGGTCATGGGACTGATCGGGCTTGGGAAGCGCTATCTGGATCGGCCCTCGCCGGTGCTGGGGTATCTCGCCGAGGCCTCCTATCCGGTGTACATCCTCCACCAGACGGTCATCGTTATCCTCGCCGCGGTCATAGTCACGCTGCCGCTGACGTGGTTCGTGCAGTGGCTTCTGCTGCTCGCGGGGGCCGTGGCCGCGACGTTCGCGCTCTACGAGGGCATAAGGCGCGCGGGGCCGGTCCGCTTCCTGTTCGGTATGCGGCCGCTACCCCTGCCCGCGAACGCGACACCCGACGCCTGACCCGCGAGGCGGCGGGTCAGCGCAGGAGTCCGGCCAGGGCCTCCGCGTCCGCGTCGCTGGGCATGTGGAAGGCATAGCGCACATCGCGGCCCTCGTCGTCCGGGGCGAAGAAGGACACGGCCCTGCCCTTCGACATCGCGTCGATCCCGCCCTTCACCGGCAGGAGGACCGCGTCGATCCCGCCGTCGGCCCAGCCTTCTCCGATCTTCACGTCATGCACCTCAGAGACGCCGAACTCCACGGCCTTGAAGCGCCCGGCGTCGATGAAGTCCATCTCGCCCAGGCCCGGCCAGATGCCCGCTCCGGCGGCCGAGAAGAGCTGCCCCGCGACGAAGATCGCGACGGCCACCGCCGCCCACCGCCACTCCAGCTTCACCGCGGCCGCGGTGAACGCCGCCGGGACCAGCGCAAGCAGGAGCGCCTGCACCCATATCCACGCCTGGTAGAGGCCGGAAGGCACCCGGGGGCCCGCCACGGAGACCCGTCCGTCCGAGACCATGACGCGCATCCGGCCCGCCAGGCGACCGGGCACCCTGTACGAGAACCCGTCGAACGCCCGCGCCGCGGCCGGGGCCTGCGCACCCACCCGGGCCGATTCGAACGCGGTCGCCTCACGAAGCGTCGCGGGCCCCGAGGCGCGGCGCCCGAACATCCGGCCCACCGTCACCGACATCCAACCCACGCACGTTGCCGCCACGAGAGCCACGACCACCCACTGCCACGCCTGCATGCGAAACATCTCGTCTCCTATTCCGACGCCGCGAGCGCTTCGGCGGTCGCCTTGATCCCGTGCAGTGTCTTGTTGGCGAAGAGCGCCCCGCCGAAGTCGAGCGGGTTGTCGAAGAGCCACGCCACGAACGCTCCCTGCCCGCGCATGTCGCCCCGGATCCGCAGGACGACGCGAGTCTTGTCGGGCCCGAGGGGCGTCACGTGCCAGACCCAGCTCGTCGAAGCATCGGTCGCCTTGTCCGCGTCGACGGCCCGCAGGTCCTTCCCACCGGCGCCGCCGCCATAGAGCAGGAAGACGCCGGGTTCCGTCGCGGTGGGCATGGTGTCCTGCTCGACGGCGTAGGAGACGGCGGTGTTGATGAAGATCCTGTCGCCGAGCGCGATGTCCTGCAGTTCCGGCACGATGCGGGTGGAGAAGTGTCCGTCGACGAACTCTCCCGACCCGGTGGCGTTGTAGAACCAGTCCCAGCCGTGCCACCCGCCGCGCTTGTAGCCCTGCTGACGGATGAGTCTCATCACGAGCTCGGCAGGGGCTTGGACCGTGATCGCGCGCGTCGCCGACTGCCGCGCATCGCGCACCAGCTCGTCGCCGGGGAGCGTCGCCGCGACCTCGGCGTCCGTGGCGCCCCAGCGGTCTGTGAACGACCGCGTGACCGGCGGAACGACGACGAAACCCACCACGAGCAGGAGCAGGAGCGAGCCGATGCCGATTCCGCCCCACCTGAGGACCGCGAGCGCTCCGTCCAGAACTGCCTTCATGACCGTACCCTTCCGCATCCGTAGGAACCGTGTTATGCTTACACCGTAAGGCTTACGGCGTAAGACTATCACCCGTACGCCGTAAGGGTCAAGCCCCGAAAGAAAGAATGCTCATGACCTCCAAACGCGCCTCCCTTACCCGCGCCGACATACTCGACGCGGCCCTGCGGATCCTCGACGAGGAAGGGGCGACGGGCCTGTCGATGCGCCGTCTCGCACGCGAACTGGGCATCGAGGCGATGAGCCTCTATCACCACTTCCCGAACAAGGACGCCATCCTCGCCGGCGTGATCGACCTGGCGCTCGAAGGTGAGGCGCCGGCCGGCCCGCTGCCCGAGCGCTGGCAGGACGTCGTGACGGCCGCGGTCGTCGGATTCAGGAGGGCGCTCGTGCGTCACCCCAACGCCTTGCCCATCATGGTCGCGCATCCGCCCACGGGCCCGGGGTCCTCCGCCATGTACATTGCCGGTCCGCTCCGGTTCCTCAGGGCGCGCGGCTTCTCCGACGGGGACGCGGCCGACGTCTTCCAGGCCGTGTTCGCGATGTCGTTCGGCCACGCGATGCTCGCCACCAGCTACGGCACGCTGGAGCTGGAGGACACGCCTCGTGTGGACTTCACGGAGGAGGCGTTCACGCGCGCCCTGGAAGTCCTCCTGGACGGCTACGACGAGCGCCGAGCGCAGCCGCAGGGCTAGGCTCCACTCCAAGACGGGTATCTCTCATCTCGACGCATCCACCCCCGAGCTTGGAGGTTCGCCGTGAGCATCAAGGGCACGAAGACAGAACTCAACCTGCTGAAAGCGTTCGCGGGCGAGAGCCAGGCGCGCAACCGCTACTGGTACTTCTCGGGAGTCGCCAAGAAGGACGGACTCGAGCAGATCGCCGCGCTCTTCCTCGAGACCGCGGAGAACGAGAAGGAGCACGCGAAGGTCTTCTTCAAGTACCTGGAGGGCGGCGACACCGAGATCACCGCCTCGTATCCGGCCGGCAAGATCGGCACGACCGCCGAGAACCTGCTCGCGTCGGCCGACGGCGAGCACATGGAGTGGGGCACCCTGTATCCCTCGTTCGCCGCGACCGCCGAGGAGGAGGGGTTCGCCGACGTCGCCACCTCGTTCCGTGAGATCGCCGACGTCGAGAAGGAGCACGAGGCGCGCTACCGCAAGCTGCTGGCGAACGTCGTGAACAACCAGGTGTTCTCGAAGGACCGCCCGATGCGCTGGAAGTGCCGCAACTGCGGCTACGTGCATGAGGGCACGTCCGCCCCGCTCGAGTGCCCGGCCTGCAAGCATCCGCAGTCCTACTACGAGCTCTGGGTCGAGTCCTACTAGCCCGCACGGTCCGACGAGCCCGCGGCGCCCACCGGCCGCGGGCTCGTCGTTCGTCGGCGGAAGGTGGGAAAGAACCACGCGTGGCTCTTCGCACGGTCGGGAACTGTCCATAGGGAGGTGACGGTCATGGCCGAGCAGCTGGTCGGGCACGTGACGCACTGGTTCGGGCGTCCGATGGTCGCCGGGATCCACGTGGACCACGGCGTCCTGCACGAAGGCGACACGGTGCACATCGTCGGTCACACGAGCGATCTCGCGCAGCCCGTGATGTCGATGGAGGTGGAGCACCGCCACATCGAAGAAGCGCACGAAGGCGACGAGATCGGCATCCGGGTCGTCGACCACGTACGCGAAGGCGACAAGGTGTACGTGATCGCCAACTAGGACCGGCCCGCCAGGAAATGGAGGAGCCGCCGCCGGAACGTGCATCCGGCGACGGCTTCAGGGAGGGCTTCCTGGTGGAGCGGGGTCCTACAGGTTCGAGAAGAGGTAGGCCAGCACCATCGCGGCGCCGATGACGGCGAGCATGCGGCCGTAGTAGACGGCTCCCTCGCTCAGACTGTCCTGGAACATATCGGACCTCCTCGGTGTTTCGACTGCGTCGTGGCTACACAAGCAATCATCGGCCCTGCGACCCATCAGAAGCATTGTCGTTTCCTTCAATATCTCGTAAGTTCTACTTATGCTTAACGTCCACCGCATGCGAGTGCTGAGGGAGATCGATGCTGCCGGCAGCATCGCGGGGGCGGCGCAGAACCTGTTCATGACCGCGTCCGCGGTCTCCCAGCAGATGGCCGTCCTCGAGCGGGAAGTGGGCACGCCCGTCCTTGAGCGGTCCGGCCGCAGCGTGCGACTCACGCCCGCGGGCGAGCGGATCGTCGCGCACACCGAGCGCGTCCTCGCGGTCCTCGAGGAGGCGCAGGCCGATATCGACGAGGTGGCGAAGGGCGTCGCCGGCAGGCTCGACACGTGCGCGTTCCCGACGGCGGCGCGCGCACTGCTCGTGCCCGCGCTCACGCGACTGCGCGAGATCAACCCGCGCCTCGAGGTCACGCTCGTCGACCTCGAGCCCGAGGACAGCATCCCCGCGCTCAAGACCGGTCGGCTCGACCTCGTGCTCACCTACGAGTTCGACCACCTGCCTGAACCGGAGGACCCGGGCGTCGAGCGGCACCTGCTGATGACGGAGCCGATGTTCGTCGCGTTGCCGGCGACACATCCGCGCGCGGCCGGACCCGTCAACATCGCCGACCTCCGCGACGAGCAGTGGATCGTGGGTCGCGACGGCTCGACCTTCCTCGAGGTCCAGGTCCGGATCGCCAACGAGGCCGGCTTCCAGCCGAAGGTCGACCTCCAGAGCAACGACTACCAGGTCATCCTGGCGGCGGTCGCCGCCGGACTCGGCGTCGCCCTGGCTCCGCCGATGGCGTTCTTCGCCCCGAACCCGGGCGTGGTCACGCACCTGCCGGCGGACGTCGAGGTCATGCGGCGGATCGTCGCCGTGATCCGTCGAGGCAGCGGCCGGAGCCCCGCGATCGCCGCGGCGCTCCACGCGCTGCGGCAGGCTGCGGGGATGTGGGAGTCGGCGCACGGAGAGGCCGGGCGGGCGGCCATGCCCTGATCCGCTCGACAACCGGGAGGCGACGCGCCGGCCGGGAGGGGTGACTCATTCCTCCCCGCGCGGCAGCGCAAGCGTGAACGTCGAGCCCTGGCCCAGCGAACTCTCGACCGTGATGCGGCCGCCGAGAAGTTCGGCCAGGTCCCGGCAGATCGCGAGCCCGAGGCCGGTGCCCTCCGGCCGGACACCCGAGCGGTCGCGCCCCTGCCTGAAGGCGTCGAAGACCTTCGGCAGCTCATCGTCCGCGATGCCCCGTCCGCTGTCAGCGACCGCGATCGACACACCATCGGCCGTCTCGTTCACGACCACGCGCACCCATCCGCCCGGCTCCGTGAACTTGATGGCGTTGCCGATGAGATTCCGGACGATCTGCGCGAGCTTGTCCGCATCGGTCAGCAGCTCGACCTGGTCGGCCGGGCAGTCCGTGTCAATGTCGATCTGGCGGTCCGCGGCGATCGGGTGCATCAGCTCCACGACCGAGGTCACGAGTCCACACGCGTCCGCGACGGCCCAAGAGGCGGTGGTGCGGCCGGTCTCGATGAGCGCGATGTCGACGACGTCGTTCACGAGGCTCAGCAGGCTGGACCCGGCCGAGCGGATCATCTCGAGCTGTCGTCGCTGCTCGCCGGCGACCTCCCCCGCCGAACCCTGGAGCAGCGTACCGGTGAAGCCCAGGATCGAGTTCAGCGGCGTGCGGAGTTCGTGGCTCATGCGCGCCAGGAAGTCGCGCTTGGCGTCATTGGCGACCTCAAGCTCGCGGTTGACCTCGATGAGTTCCCGGGTCCGGGCGTCGACGGCACGCTCGAGATCCTGGCGGTATCTGAGACGCTCGGTGATGTCCACGAACGCGACGACCGACCCGCCGGCGCCGCCCGGCTCGGTGCGCAGCGGCCGCACGCCGACATCGATCGCGACGATGCGGCCTCCGGGATGCTCGACGTAGCGCGCGACGTCATGGACGTCTCCGAGCGAGACCAGGTCGCGCAGGCCGTCTGCGACGCTGGTGACACTGCCGGGCTCCGGCCCGAAGCGCACGTCGTCCGGCGCCCCGTAGTACGCGGCGCCATCCGCGGAGCGCAGCCCGAGCGAGTCTCTGGCGATGTCGTTTGCGAAGGTCACCTGCCCGTCGGCCCCGACCACCATGATGCCCGCAGGGCTCGCCTCCACGACCGACGTCAGAAGCTCCTGCTCGCGTCGCACCATGATCTGGCTGTCGGCGAGGGCTTCATACTGCTGCGCCGTCGCGAGGGAGAAGACCAGGTACGCGAGGATCGGGATGAACAGGACCTCCGCGTAGTCCTCGTACACGTCGAGCGCGGCGGTCACTCCTCCCCACTCCAGCACGTTCGAGATCCCCACGAAGAGGTACAGAGACATGGCCACGACCATGAAGGCCTTGATGGGCCGCATGTAGGGTCGGGACGGGTCGAGCGGGATCAGGAACACGAAGAGCAGGGCGATGCCGAAGCCGATGGTGCAAGCGACGTCCGCCAGTGCGATCGGGCTCATCGCGATCGCCGGGCCCTCGCGTCGACCAGGATGTTCCACGTCCCGCCGGCGAAGCCGATGCCGGCCAGCGCGTACATGGCGTGCTCTGCCAGGTTCAGCGCGCCCGCGAAGTAGTAGCCCTCGGCGATCGTGAAGACGTAGCCGGCCATCATCGCCAGATAGCCGAACACGAACCATCTCTTGCCCGGCAGTCGGAGGTTGCGGAACGCGGCGTACATGATGGGAGTCAGGAACAGTGCCATGAGCAGGTCGACGATCTCGCTCTCCTGATACACGGCAGCGCCTCCCCGCGCGTTCCCACGTCGCCCCTGTACCCCTGCCCCACGACTACTGTACCCGCGATGGGCGCCGTGGACACGCCCGGCCTCACACCGCCGGCGCGCCCTCGTCGGGCGACGGAACCCTGGGCGTCAGGCCTCCCGGCTGTCCGTCTCGCGCGACGAGCCGCGCATCGAGCGCCGCCCACAGGTAGAGCGAGGCTGTCGTGCGCAGCGGCCGCCACGCCTCGCCGGCCGCGGCAAGCTCTGCTGCGGTGGCCGGTCGGCCCAGTTCGAGGACCCATCCCGCGGACCGCAGGAGCCCGGCGTCGTCCAAGGCAAGCACATCGGGTCGACCCAGCGAGAAGATCAGGAACATCTCGCCGGTCCAGCGGCCTATGCCCTTCACCCGGGTGACCTCACAGATCACCTCGTCATCATCTAGTTCGTCGAGTGCGTCGAGGTCGAGGTCGCCGGTCACGATGCGCTGCGCCAGGTCGCGGAGGTAGCTCACCTTGCCCCCGGATAGGCCCGCGCCCCGCAGTTCGGCGTCGCCGAGGCCGAGGACAGCCTCGGGGGCGACAGGGCCGAGCGCGGCGAAACGCGACCAGATGGTGGACGCCGCCTTGGTCGAGAGCTGCTGACCGACGATCGCACGAGCCAGGGACGTGAAGCGGTCCGGCGTCAGGCCGACGTCCACTGTGCCGACCGCGTCGACGAGCGCGGCCATCCGCGGGTCCGAGGCCGAGAGCCGACGCGCCTGCTCGGAGCCCGGGGTCACGCGCAGACGGGCGCCGCCCGTCATGCCTTCCCGCGTCCGAGCACGCTGCCCAGAACCAGCCCGATGCCGATCACGATGAGGATCGCCGGCCACGCCTGGCCCCAGTCGAGATCGAGGGCCAGGATCGTCGCCACCGTGGTCAGGAGGAGAGCGCCGGTAAGGGACCCGCTTGCCGCGGGCGAGAAGCGGCCGTCCTTGCGCCACGTGCGGAACGAGTTGTAGAAGCTGACGAGCGCCGGGATGTAGATGAAGACCGTCCACCACCGCGCAGGCAGTGTGAGGACGTTCTGCAGCATGAACGCCACGCCGAGCGCTATCAGGACGAGCCCGGCGATCCAGCCGGGACCTGACTTGCCTCGACCGCCTCCGGACGTCACCGGCGCGGGCTCGGGAGCAGGGGCGGGAACGTATCCGGTCTCGTCGCTCACGGCTGGTCCTCCTTCGGGGCCCCCGGCGCGGAGTCGCCAGCCGGGGCGGTCGCGTCGCTCTCAGCCTGCTGCGCCTCGTTCGCCCGCTTCTCCATGCCGGCTGCGGCCTCCCTGAGCTTCTCGCTCGCGGTGCGCGCGGCTTCGATGAGGTGCGGCCGAACGTCCTCGGCCACTTTTCGTCCGGCGGCGGCCACCGACTCGGCGGCCTTGCCGACCTCCTCCTTCACGCGCTGCCCGTGAGGTGACGAGGTGGCCTCGTCCAGCGCCTCCCCCACGCTGCGCGCCATGGACTCGACCTCGTCGCGCAGCTCGGCGGCCCGGCGCCTGTTCTCCGGGTCGTCCACCGCGGCCCGTACCGCGCGCCCGATGGCGGCACCCAGTTCGTTCAGCTGACGTCCCAGATCGTCCCAGGTGTCGTTGGCCTGCTCGCCGGCAGGCGCGGATGCCGTCGGCTCCTCGGGCGTCGGCCCGGTGTCATCGGCCATGGTCGGCCCCCTCTCGTCTCGGGCCCGTCGGGCCCCACTCGATGGTACCCGAACGCGGCGAATATGCCCCCCGCGGACAACCCCGGATATGAGAACATCGTGGCAGGAGACCGCGGCGGGGAGGCCGCGGTCGCCCGCGGACGACGCGCGCACAATCGCCGCGCGACCGCCGAGGGGGGAGCGACCAGTGGGCGTGATGACCGGCAAGACGGTCGTCGTGACCGGCGCGACCAGCGGCATAGGATACGAGACCGCCCTTCAGCTCGGACGCATGGGCGCGCGCGTGCTCGTCCACGGGCGTACGCGGGCGGGCGCGATCGAGGCCGCCGACGCCATGGAGCGGCAAGGGACCGAAGGCGAGTACGTTCCCCTGACAGCGGACCTGGCCTCGCTGTCCGACGTCCGGGACCTGGCGGCGCAGATCGAGCGGGCGGCGGGACGCCTCGACGTCCTCGTGAACAACGCGGGCACGTTCATGACCGAACGGACGCTCACGGTCGACGGCAACGAGTCCACGTTCGCGGTCAACCACCTGGCGGCGTTCGCCCTGACCGGACTCCTGAACCGCCTGCTGCTCGAGAGCGCCCCCGCCCGCGTGATCGCGGTGAGTTCCGTCGCGCACTTCCGCGGCCGCGTCCCTCTGGACGACCCGACCTACGCGAAGGCGTGGGACGGCTACGGGGCGTACGCGGACTCCAAGCTGGCCAACGTGCTCTTCGCGTTCGAGGCAGCCGCGCGCTTCGCGGGAACGGACGTCACGTGCAACGCCCTGCACCCGGGGATCATCGAGACGAAGCTGCTGCACGCCGGGTTCCCCGGACAGACCGGTGCCGCGCCGAGCATCGGTGCGGCCACCTCGGTCTACCTGGCGGCCTCGGCCGACGTCGAGGACACCACCGGACGCTACTTCGTGAACCAGCACCCCGCACACCCGGCGCCGGCGGCGACGGACAAGGGGCTGCAGGAGAGTCTTTGGCAGCTGAGCGAGGAGCTGACCGGGGTGGGCGTGCGCTGAGTCCGGGCGGACCGGCAAGCCTCAGTCTGCGCGCGGCTCGAACTGCAGCGCCGCGGAGTTCATGCAGAAGCGCAGTCGGGTCGGGGCGGGGCCGTCGTCGAACACATGCCCCAGGTGTCCGCAGCAGCGCGCGCAGTGCACCTCGGTGCGGACCATGCCCGCGCCCCGGTCCACGTGCTCCTCTACCGCGTCATCCGCGATGGGACGGCTGAAACTCGGCCAGCCGGTTCCGGAATCGTACTTGTCGCGCCCGTCGAACAGCGGCGCCCCGCAGCCGGCACATCGGTAGACGCCTTCACGGTGCTCGTCCCACCACTCGTTGGCGAACGGCGGCTCCGTGCCTTGCTGCCGAAGGACCCTGTACTGGTCGGCCGTCAGGATCCGCAGCCACTCTTCGTCGGTGTGTCGAACATTGCATGCCATGGTGCGCTCCCTTGTCCGGCTCGACGGACGCGCCGTCACCCGGTCCGGGCGAACAGGCCGCCGCGAGAACGGTGTATGCGGGACTGCAGCTCGCGCTGGGCCGAATGGGACAGGCCCGTCCGAGGAAGGTCGTCCTTGATCTCCTCAGTCGTCCCGTACCCGTCCAGCCAGCCGTTCACTCGCGCGGCCGCGGTCGAGTCGACGAGATCCCCGTCCGCCGGACACATGGCGCGAAACTCCGCCATGAGTTCCCGTCGGGCGCGCAGGTAGTACTTCTGGTGATAGTCCTCGGCCGGGTGGAAGTGCTTCAGCGGCTCGACCGAGGTGACCACGGTGCCGAGAACACGGCGAACTCGCTCGAGCGAGGCCTCCGCCTCCGCGCGCTCCTCCTCCGTCCGGTACAGGATGGCGGACCGGTACTGGACCGAACCCGACGGGCGTCGCGGGTCGTGGCCCTGCCAGAAGACCCCCAGCAGGTCGTCGTACGAGATCACCGACGGGTCGTAGTCGATCTCCACGGTCTCGGTGTGGTCCCCCATCGCGTGGTAGGTCGGATCCGGCGTCGTGCCCCCGGCGTAGCCCACGCGCGTGCGGATGACTCCGGGCAGACTCCCGAACCGGGCGTCAGGTCCCCAGAATCAACCGAGTGAGAAGGTGGCCGTCCGGACGTCGTCGTGGCGCGCGGCGTCGAGCGCGGGGACCGAACGGTAGTCGCCTTCGCGGCTTGGCAAGAACATCGCTGCCTCCTGTTGCGGGTACGCGAACTTCACAGGAGCAAGCGGCATGCCCGAACGGGCTCACGAGGAGACCGCGCGGCGGCGACTTCCGGTCGTACCGATCGGACGAGCGGGCCGACCGTTTGACTGAAGGCGTTAACCTCGGGGCGCCGCGCACCGATACATATCAGTGCATCGAGCCGGATCCATCACAGACTCTGAACTGGCAGTGAGACCATGAATGTCGCCACCGCCGCGCTCCTCGAGCTGAGGGTACGCGCGGACTCCGAAGACGGATCGCTCATCAAGGCGGTCATCAACTCGACCTCGGTCTCCGAGGTGGGGGTCGCGGTCGGACTCCTGTGCGACGTCGTGTCCCGCCGTACGCTCGTCTCGGCGCTCAACCTCCGCGAGGTGCTTGCCGAGCTCCCGTCGTCGCCCTTCATCATGGCGACCGACTTCGAGGGGCTCGCGAAGTTCGCTCCCCTCGAGATGCGGGGACAGTCGTGGGTCGAGCGGATCGGCGAAGGACCCGACGCGCCGGAGATCGAGATCATCGGGCAGGGCAACCTGTGCTACGACATCGTCGTCCGCATCGGCGACCGCTCGTCGTTCCTGAAGCCGGCGCCGGTCACGTCGGACTTCATCAGGCCGGACGCGCTCGATCTGCTGCTCGAGAACGAGGAGCTCCTCGTCGGCGTCCTGGAGCTCACCCGCAGCATGGGTGTCGTCCAGAACCCGCGGTTCTACTTCACGGTCGAGGACTGGCAGACGGAGCACGCGGGCGAGACGATGCAGGGGATCTCGGACCTGTTCTAGCGCCAAGGCCGGGTGCCTCGCGGTCCGGCCTTCCTAGGACTTGGCCAGCTCGTCGGCGAGCTGCTCCAGGAAGAGCCCCACGTCCGTCACCACGCCGACCGTCTGGAACGAGCCGCGGTCGGCGAGCTTCGTCACGACCGCCGGGTTGATGTCCACGCACACGGTCGTCACGGACGCGGGCAGCATGTTGCCGGTAGCGATCGAGTGCAGCATCGTCGAGAACATGAGGCAGGCGCCGGCCTCCCGGCACCATTCGCGCATGGCCGCCTGGGCCTCAATGACGTCCGTGATCACGCCGGGCATCGGACCGTCATCGCGGATCGACCCCGCAAGCACGTAGGGCGTCCGGTTCTTCACGAGCGTGTGCATGAGGCCCTTCGTGAGCACGCCCTTCTCGACCGCCTCCGCGAAGCCTCCCGCGGCGCGGATGCGGTTGATGGCGCGCAGGTGGTGCTCGTGTCCGCCCGGGACGATGGTCCCGTCATCGAGCCGCACCCCCAGCGAGGTGCCGTACAGCGCCCACTCGACGTCGTGCGTGGCCACGGCGTTCCCGCCGAAGAGCACGTTGAGATACCCCATCTCGAAGAGCCTCGCCAGATGCGGCGCCGCCCCCGTGTGGACCACCGCCGGTCCGACGACCGCTATCGCGGCCTTGCCTTCGGACTTCACCCGGCGAAGCAGGCGCGCTACCTCGGCGACGATCTGCGCCTTGGGCTTCTCCGAGGACACGGACGAGTTCATGAACTCGAACGCCTGCTTGTCACGCGGGCGCTCGACCGGCATCACGCGCAGCCCCTTGTGGCCCACTACGTACAGGTCCCCGGCCCGGACGTCGTTGATGGGCACGCCTTCGGCGGTCCCCGCGACGGGATCGACGCGGATGCCGAGGTCCATCTCCGGGCCGGAGGAACGCACCCAGGTACCGCTGATGCGTACCCACGTCTCCATGTTGGTGGTCGAGTAGAAGCCCTCCGGGAAGACCCCGTCGGCGGGCGCCGGCACGGACTCGGCGTCCGACGGGTCCACGGGCACCGCCCCGTGGTCCTGCACCGCGGTCATGATGCGGTCGAGGTGCTCGGCGTCGTTGCCGATGACCCGCAGCAGCGCATGCGACGGGTCCTGGTTCGTGCGGCCGACCTCGAACTCCAACGTCTCGAATTCGCCGCCGAGCTCGACGATGTCGTCCATGATCCGGCTCATGATGAGGCTGTCGATGAGGTGTCCCTCTACACGGACGTCCTCGTAGTGGCGGCGGACTGGCATGCGGTTTCGCGCCTCCCGGCGGTATGCGATAAGCGGGAGCGCTTATGCGCTCGCGCACATGATAGCGGACTGGGGACCGCCTACTCGTAGTGCAGCGCCGCGACGACGTCCAACTTGGACGCCGAACGCGCGGGCAGCCAAGCCGCCATCATGCCGAAGACGATGCCGACGACGACCGCCGTGATCACTCCGCCGGTCGGGAACGTGTACGGCATCGGGAAGAGCGTGTTCGTCGCCTCGACGAGCGCGTAGCCCAGCCAGACGCCGGCCACCACGCCGAACAGCGTGCCGATCGCGGCCAGCAGCAGTGATTCCGCCAGCACCATGCGCTTCACCTGGGTCCGCGTGGAACCGACCGCACGCAGCATCCCGATCTCACGCGTACGCGCGAGCACGCTCATGGCGAGCGTGTTCATGAGCGCGAGCAGCGACGGCAGGGCGAGCACGCCGATGAGCGAGTACATGAAGACCATCGTCTGGTCGAACGTGGTCATCTGCTCTGCCTTCCAGGCCTTGGACTCGTACAGCCGAAACGCCGGGAAGTCCGCGACGACCGTGTCGAGGGCGCGCTTTGCGGCGGCACGGTCCGCCCCGGGTCTGAGCGTGGCCATCACCATCACGTCCGACGTGACGTCGAACTCCTTCCTGAGTTCCGACTGCGAGATGTAGATGGTCGCGAGCTTGGCGTTCAGGTAGTCGCTGCCGATCCCTGCGACGCGGTAGCCGACCGTGCCCTTCGGCGTCTCGAGCATGACGAGGTCGCCCACGTTGAGGCCGTTCTGTGACGCGTAGATGGCGTTCGCGATGAGCTGGCGCCCCGTGCCGAGAGAGGTCACGGCGGTGGATGCGGACCCGGTCTGCCACACGAAGTCGGCCACCTTCGGATAGACCACCGGGTCGATGCCGACGACCTGGACCGAGGCGCCGTTGACCTTCGCGGTGGTGATCCGCAGTGTCCCTACCGCTGCGATGCCCGGCGTGTGCGAGATCTCGGTCACAAGGCGCGGTCCCGCAGCGACGTTGCCCTGAGCGAGCACGATGTTGCCCGGGATGAACATGAAGTCGGCACCCATCGCCTTGTCGATGTAGCCCGCGAACCCCACGAAGATCGACTGGAACACCCCGAGCATCGCGACGACGACCGCAAGCGCGATCATGACCGCGGACGCCGTCGTGGCGCTGCGACCCGGGTTGCGCTGGAGGTTGGAGCGGGCGAGCTTGGCCTCGCGCGACATGAGGAGGTCGAACAAGCGGCCGATCGCCTCGGAGAGCGGTTGGATGAGCATGGGCGCCGCGAGAGAAAGGCCGATGATGAAGAGCACGGCCCCTCCGGCGGCGGCGCCCGACTGACGCGTGGCCAGCAGCGCCACCGATACGCCGCAGATGACCCCGCCGATCACGCCGCGCCTGCGGGACGCCGCCTCGTAGACGGACCCGAGCGCGGGCCGCAGGGCCTCGAGCGGCGTGACCCGCCCCGCCGACACGGCGGGGATGAGCGCGGACACCAGCGTCACGACGATGCCGAGCGAGATCGCGAGCGCCCACGTCGTCGGCGTGAAGACCGGCGGTCCCAGCGCGAAGTGCAGGAACTTCTGCGTCACCCCGCCGAGGCTGGCGATGGACAGGACCGCAAGACCCCAGCCGAGAAGGATGCCCAGCGCCGTGCCGAGTATCCCCTGGAAGGTCGCCTCGACAAGGAACATACCGACGACGGTCCCGCGCGTCGCCCCGACCGCGCGCAACATGCCGATGTCGTGGCGGCGCTCGGACACGACGGTGCGGAACGTGTTGAGGATGATGAACCCGCCGGCGACCATGGCGAACACGCCGAACAGATTGAAGGAGAACTCGGCGACCTGCATGCTGGCGAGGAGCTGGTCGGTCGTGCCGAGCCCGCCGAAGGTGTACCCCGTCCCGAGCGCGCGCCTGATCGCCGCCTCGACCGCGGCCCTGTCCACGCCCTTCGCGTACGAGATGTCGATGGCGTTGATGCGGTCGGGCAGCGCGAACAGGCGCTGCGCGGCCGCCAGCGGCAGGAACACCTCGTCCTGACCGGGGATGGAGGGCGTCGAGAGCAGGCCGACGACTGTGAGGCGCTGGGTCCCCACGGACGACGGCATGACGAAGTAGTCGCCGACGCGGAGACCGAGCCTGACGGCCAGGTCCTGGGCCATGACCACGGTGTCGCCGTCGCTCCCGGCAAGGAAGCGGCCGACGGAGATCGGGAAGGTCCGCACGGTGGAGACCGTGGCCGGATCGACACCGATGACGTTCACCGACGCGACCGCGTTGGGATCAGCGGGACCGGGCTTCTGCGGCAGGGCCGCCAGCCGGCGCAGCGAGGGCGTGGCGCCCGCGACACCCGGAACGCGGGCCGCTTCGCGGAACACGTCGGTGCCGAACGTCCCGCCGATGTCCGACGTCACGCTCAGGTCGACCTGACCGGCAGACGACAGAGTGGCCGCGCGGAAGGCGGTCACCATCGCGGGCAGGACGCCGTTCATGCCGAAGATGAGCATGACCCCGAGCACCACGGCCAGCGTCGTCAGGAGGGTCCGCAGACCGCGCCCCTTCAGATAGCGCCAGGCCAGTCGGAACTGGATCACAGCAGGCCCGCCTTCTCCATGGCCGCACGGGCGGACTCTCCTCCGTCACCGTCCAGTGCCACATCGTCCACGATGGCTCCGTCCTTCATCAGCAGCAAGCGCCGTGCGAAGCTCGCGATACGCGGGTCGTGGGTGACCATCAGGACCGCGCGGCCCCACTCCGTGGAGACCTGCTGCAGAAGTGAGGCGATCTCCGTGGCGGACTTCGAATCGAGGTTGCCGGTCGGCTCGTCGGCAAGGATCAGCGCCGGTTCCGTCGAGAGCGCCCGCGCCACGGCCACCCGCTGCTGCTGGCAGCCGGAGAGCTGGTCGGGGCGGTTGGTCAGGCGATCGCCCAGCCCGACCTTCGCCAGCCAGTCCCGCGCCCGCTGCTCGGCGTGCGGCGCACCATCGAGCGTGAGGGGCAAAGCTGCGTTCTCTGTGGCGTCGAGCACGGGGATCAGGTTGAAGAACTGGAAGACGAAGCCCATGCGGCGACGGCGCAGCTCGGTGAGCTTGTCGTCATCAAGGGTCGTCAGGTCCGCCCCGTCGATGAGCACGCGCCCGGCCGACGGGCGGTCGAGCCCGCCGACGAGGTTCAGCAGCGTCGACTTGCCGCAGCCGCTCGGCCCCATGATCGCCAAGAACTCCGCCGGCTCGACCGCGCTGGCCACGGAGTCCAGGCCGCGGG
>CAZHMA010000003.1:0-2766 GCA_964533555.1 uncultured Eubacteriales bacterium | reverse complement strand
GGCAACGGAGTCCCAGGGCCGGACGAGGGTCTCGCCCTCGCCGTACGTCTTGAAGAGTCCTTCGGTGACAACGATGGGCATCGCGACGCTCCTTGTCGAAGAGACGGACCGACATCCGACGGGCCTTCACGAGTGTACGACTCGCGCGCGGCGTGGTGGACGGGCATCACACAATCTTTAGTCGGGGCCTTCCAGGAGGGCCAGGATCCGGTCGATCTTCTGGGAGTCCATGCGCTCCAAGGTGCGCTGTATCTGCTCGATCTCCGCGTGGGACTCCAGGTTCGTCCGGTGGTCCGAGAGCGCCTGGAGCCGGTCCCGTTCGTTCTGCCGGTTCTGGCTCATCATGATGATCGGGGCGGCGTAGGCGGACCACACCGAGAACACGAGGTTCAGCAGGATGAAGGGGTACGGGTCGAACCTGCTGACCCACGCGAACACGTTCGCCACGATCCAGACCACGATCAGCACCGTCTGCGCCGCGAGGAACGGCCACGTCCCGATCGCCTCCGTGAACCGGTCGGCGATGCTCTGACCTCGCGCGCGCGGCGGCTCCGCGTGCTCCATCATCGACAACTGGGCCACCTCCCGATATCCGTGCTGCCACGCCTATGAGTGTTCCCGGTGGGGGTATAGTCGTGGCAGTCAGGGGCGAGACGAGGGGGTCCCATGGACCGGCGCAGGACCGCGACGATCGCGCTCGCATGCGTGCTCGCGCTCGTCCGGGCGTTCGCGCCCGCGCTCGCGTACGCGAACGAGTCGCCCGCGCGCTTCCCGGAGTGGCTTCGCGATCCGGGATGGCCTCTCATGGCCGGGTGCGTCGGCTGCGGGGTGCTGCTCGGACTCATCATCGGCGGCGTGATGGTGATCCTCGCGCGCCGCATGCGCGCGAGGCGGGACCAGATCGAGCGGTCGTCGCCGACGCCGGGCGAGCCGCCGGCGGAGCCGCCGCCCCCGCTCTAGCGGACGATCTTCGCGATCGGGATCTCGAGGATGTCCTCGGCGCCGGCGGCCTTCAACCTCGGGATGAGGATGTTGACGGTCGCCTTCTCCGCCACGGTCGTGACCTCGAAGTCCTCGGAGCCGTAGAGCGGGTTCACGGTGGGGCGCTTCATCGCCGGCAGCGCCCCCACCACGTCCTCGAGACGGCCCTTCGGCACGTTCATCGAGAGCAGGACGCGGCCGCGGGCCTCGATCACGCCCAGCAGGAGCGTCCTGATCTCCTCGATCTCGCGCCGCTTCTCGGGGTCGGCCCATGCCGCCCTGCTCGCGAGCAGGCGCGTAGTGGAGGTCAGTACGACGTCGACGATCTTCAGACCGTTGCGCCGCAGGGTCGAGCCGGTCTCGGTGAGGTCGACGAGCGCGTCCATGAGTTCCGGGACCTTCGCCTCGGTGGCGCCGTAGGAGAAGTGCACCTCCACCGGGATGCCCAGCTTGTCGAAGTAGGCGCGCGTCACGTTCGGGAACTCCGTGGAGATGCGGCTGCCTGGCGGGATGTCGCGCGCCGAGGCCACGGGCGAATCGTCGGGGACCGCCAGCACCATCTGCACGACACCGGCGCCGGTCTTCGCGTACGGCAGTTCGGCGACCTCGACGACGTCCGCGCCCGACTCGGTCACCCAGTCATGGCCGGAGATGCCGAGGTCGAAGTGGCCGTCCGCCACGTACAGCGGTATCTCCTGGGGCCGCAGGACCTTCACCTTGGCGATCCGCGGGTCGTCGATGGTCGGGTTGTATGCCCGGCTCGACTTGCGGACCTCGAGGTCGGCCTGGGCGAACAGCAGGAGCGTCTGCTCCTCGAGGCTGCCCTTGGGGATGGCGAGTGAGAGCATGGCTTCTTTCGCTCCTTGGTCGTGAGCGGGCCGTCAGCGGCACATCGCCCGATGCCGGAGACTTTAGCACAGTGTAGCGGTGGAGTGCGCTCCGGACCTCAGTACGCCGCGGCCACGATCCGCCGGCGGTAGAGCCCGGTCTCGGCGGTCTTGAGCAGCAGGGCGGCGAAGTCGGCGCGCCCGAGGCGAAGGCCCTTCGGCACCACGGGGCCGTCCACCACGCGGTAGTGCCCGATCTGTGCGCGGTTCGACAGCGCGGCGGAGCGCACGAGCGTCCAGTCGAGGTCGGAGAGCATGACCTCGCCCTCCATGATCTCCATCGCCTCGTAGTCGCGCACGAGCCGCGGCAGGAGGAGCAGCGCCTGGTAGGCCAGCGGCAGCTCCCGCTTGTGGCCGCCGAGCCCAGCTGCGGACGCCACGACCAGGCGGCGCACGCCGCGGGCGGTCATGACCCGCACGAGGTTCGCCGTGCCGTCCGCGTAGATGGACGCAGGCTCACCGCGCCGCGCGGCCAGCACGGACACGACGGCGTCCTGCCCGTCGACCGCTGCGGCGAGGTCCGAGGGGTCTGCGGCGTCACCGGTGACGACGCGAAGGTGCTCGTGCGCGACCGGGAAGGCCTCCGAGGCGCGCACGAACGCCGTGACGTCGTGGCCGTGGCCGAGGGCCTGGGCGACGAGGATCCTGCCGGTGCGGCCGCTCGCTCCGATCACGGCCAGCTTCACGAGGCGTCCCCGGCGGAGAGGTCGTCGGGTGCGTCGACCCGCGGACCGCGAAGCACGAGCCAGGCGCCGAGCGAGGTCGCGACGACGTCGCCGGCCACGAACGCCCACCCCGCGCCCCTGGGGACGGCCATCGTGTCGCCGAACAGGTACATCACCGCGACGAACGCGGCGAGCGCGGCGACGTAGCCTCCCGGGGCGACCGCCCAGTACCG
>CAZHMA010000002.1:27907-43162 GCA_964533555.1 uncultured Eubacteriales bacterium | reverse complement strand
CGATGCCCGGCGTGGAGGACGCGCAGGTCGTGGGCATCCCGGACGCCAAGTACGGCGAGATCGTCGGCGCCTTCGTCCGCCGGTCGCCCGGTTCCGACATCAGCGAGAGCGACGTCCAGGAGTTCGCCCGTGCCCGCATGGCGCGCTACAAGGCGCCGAAGCACGTGTTCTTCGTCGACACGTTCCCCATGACGGCATCCGGCAAGATCCAGAAGTACAAGCTCCGGGACATGGCGAAGGAGCAGCTGGGGATCGACATCGGCGTGTTCGCCGGCGGCGAGGACGCCTAGAGCGCGACCGCGTTCAGGGGCGCTACGGCAGGACCCCCGGCGGATGGCAGTTCATGCACAGGTCGTCGTCGGTCTCGACGAGCATGCGCGCGTTCTCGGTCTCGTGCGGGAAGTTCTGGAAGCGGGGGTTGCCTGGCGGGTCGCTTGTGACGGGGTTGTTCCCGTCCGCCTGGTAGTTCTCGAGGTGCATCCCCTGCATCCACGCCTGGGTCCCGTCGGCGGAGAGGTAGCCGACCTTCCGGGTGTCCTCGTGGCACTGCTGGCAGATCGGTGCGTGGCCGGCCTGAAGGGTGGCGCGGGGGTAGACCCACAGGTAGCCGCTGTCGGCCGCGAACTGCGGGAAGTAGTCGGTCAGGGCGGGCGGCCAGGTCGTCCAGTTGTCCGCGGGCGGCCCGGGCACGCCGTGGTCGATCTCGCTGTTGATGTAGATGTTGCCGAGGTTGCCCAGGCGGACCCAGTCGGCCTTGATCGGCGTGTCCGTGAAGCGATACGTATTCGTCCGGCTGGCATACGAGGAGTCCACGAAGTTCATCGGCAGGCGTTCGTAGGTGTATGGCGAGGCCTGCGTGAGGCTCGACTCGACAGGGTGGTTGTGGGGTGACCCCCCGGAACTGCGACCCTTGTGGCAGCCCATGCACCAGTCCGAGCCGTAATCCGCGGTCTCCACGGTCGCGCCCGTCGGCCTCTTCTTCAGGAGCTTGTTCGTGTACGGGATGCCGTTCGTGCCGAATCCCGTGCTGTAGATGCGCAGGCGTTCCCCCATGAACGGGTTGACGGTGTTGGCGTCGTGAGTGCTGTGGCAGTCGTCGCACGAGAGCGTGCCGCCGACACCGCCGAACGCTGCCGTCGATGTCCCGCCGTCCGAGGCGCCGCCGGGAACGACGTTGGTCGTATCCACCGAGTGGCCGCCGGAGCCTTCGGCGCCTGTGCGCGCCTTGATGGCGCCGTAGACACCCATGCCGCCAGTGCCGTCGTGGCAGAAGAGGCAGGTGTTCTTGATCGTTGTCCCGGGAAGCAGCCTGAAGGCGGTCGGTGCGGCGTGGAGCGTGTGGCACATCGAGCACCGGTCGCTTGCGGTCGAGTAGGAGCCGTGGGGACCGACCGACGCGGAGGGCCCGGTCCACGGGAACTCCGGGTTGCCGTCGGCGTCGCTGTCAGGGGGCTGCGTGTGGCACTTGGAGCAGTCCGTGCGCTGGCCGTTGATCGACGGATCGGAGTGACAGGGTCCGCAGCCGCTGATGGTGCCGTAGGGGTTGGGTTCCCTGACTGCCAGCGCGACGCCCGGGGCCAGCACCACCAACGCGGCGGCGATCGACGCGAGCAGGAGGCTTGCCGCGCGCACACGGCGAGTGCCGGCCATGAATGCTCGATCCAACTAGGCAGCTCCTCGCAGTCCTTGCCCCGGTCGTCGAGAGCAGGGTATCCGAGAGCGCGGGGAGGGAGCAATCACTCCGGCGCCCGCGACGCCGACCCTACGGCAGGACCGCGGGCGGGTGGCAGTTCATGCACAGGTCGTCGCCGGTCTCCACGAGCATGCGGGTGTTCTGCGTCTCGTGGGGGAAGTTCTGGAACCGCGGGTTGTTGACGTAGCCGGAGAGGTTGAGACCGTCAGCGTCCGTGCCCCACACGCCGTCGCGGATGATGTTGGCCGTCGCTCCGTCTGCCGAGAGCGTTCCGCAGTTGCGCGAGTCCTCGTGGCACTGCTGGCAGATCGGGGTGTGACCGGCGTGCAGTGCGCTTCGCGGGTAGGCCATGAGCCACGGTGAGCTGTGGAAGTCGGCCTCGGCCCACACGGGTGACATCGTGATGGGATGGCCGCCGTTTCCCGCAGGCAGGATCGTGCCGACGGCGCCCATGCGGGCATACGCGTTCGTCAGGGGGACGAGGGCGCCGCTCTCGTATTGGCCGTCAGTCGGGAACCCGGCGGTGCGATACACCGCGAGGTTGTTGTAGTAGTAGAAGTCCGAGGGTCGCGATGCCTTCGTCTCCACGGGGTGGTTGTGAACGGCCCCGGTCGACGTCCTGCCCTTGTGGCATCCCGCGCACCAGTCGGACCCATACACCGCCGTCGGGGCCGCGGCGCCCGTCGGCTGCTGCTTGAGCAGCTTGGTGGAGTAGATGGCGCCCTCGTTCGCTCGGATGCGGACGCGCTCACCCGTGAACGCCTGGACGGTGTTGGAGTCGTGCGGGCTGTGGCAGTCGGAGCACGTCATCTTCGCGGAAGGCCCGCGGAAGGCGACCGTCGAGGTGCCGCCCGTCGAGGCGTCGCCACCGGGAACGACGCTCGTGTCGTCCACCGAGTGCCCGCCGCCGACAACCAGGCCACGGGCCGCGATGGCGCCATAGACTCCGTACCCGGCGGTGCCGTCGTGACAGGTCAGGCAGGTCGCTTTGAGGGTCGCACCCGGAAGCAGCTTGAAGCCCGTCGGCGCGTCATGCAGCGTGTGGCAGGAGCCGCATCGATCGGTCGTGGTCTTGTACCCGCCGTGCGGTCCGCTCTGCGAGTACTCACCCGTGAGGGGGAAGTGCCCGTCGGTGAACTGATGGCACGTGCCGCAGTTCGCTTCGTTGAGCGTGATCGCCGTGTGACAGTCGCCGCCGCAGCCGCCGCCGGAAACGTGCGCGTTCTCGTTGTAGGCGAAGGCCGCTCCGGGCGCGAGGATCGACAGCAGTGCGACGAGTGCGAAGGCGGACAGGAGCGCCGCGAACGGTCTCGAGTCTGCGGTGCGATCGTCGGTGGTCGTCATCGTCAGCCCTGTTCGCGTTGCGGTCCTGTCCCCGCGCAAATGGTAGCGGCTGGCGCGCACGGTGAGAAGCGCGCACGTCACGATCGCATACTGCCCGCCCCTGCCAGCGCTCATGCTGAGTTGCTATGATGCAGCGACGCCGGGCACGACGCTTCCAGGGGGCGCGCATGTACGAGATACGTTGGCACGGCCGTGGCGGCCAGGGCGCCGTCACGAGCGCGAAGATCCTTGCCGATGCCGGCTATCACAGCGGCTTCGAGGGCGTGACGTCTCAGCCCTCGTTCGGCGCCGAGCGCAGGGGCGCCCCCATCACCGCCTCGTCACGGCTCGCACACGAGCCGATCCGTGTGCTGTCGCAGGTAACCAGCCCCGACATCGTGGTCGTGCTGGACGACTCGCTGCTGGAGGTGGCCCACGCCACCGCGGGTATGCGGCCCGGCGGGACGATCATCGTGAACACGGCGAAGAGCGCCGCGGAGCTGGCACTGGCCGGCGATGTCCGCGTCGTCACGAGCGACGTCACCGGCGCGGCCGTCGCGGCCGAGCTCATCGTCGGTGGTCAGCCGATGGTCTCGACCGCGATCCTGGGAGCGTTCGCCGCCGCCACCGAGCTCATCACGATGGAGTCCGTCGAAGCGGCCATCGGTCATGCGTTCAAGGGCTCGGCCGCGGCGAAGAACATCGCCGCCGCCAAGATCGCGTACGAGTGCACGCGCGTGTGAGCGCGCTTGAGGGACGGAGCCGCATGGGGACCAGGGAGTGCTCTTCGCCGATCTCGATGGCGCGCCCGAGCGTGGGCGAGGCGGGCAAGACGGGTGACTGGCGCAACAAGCGTCCGGTCATGGACCCGGCACTGTGTCTCGCCGCGAAGGCAGGCAAGGTGACGTGCCAGATCTGCTGGGTCTACTGCCCCGACTCGTGCATCACCCAGGGCGCGGGTCCGGCAATCGACCTCACCTACTGCAAGGGCTGCGGCATCTGCGCCGAGGAGTGCCCGGCCGACGCCATCGCGATGGTCCCTGAAGCCGAGCACGGCACGTGCGAGATCGACGCAGCGGCGGAGGTGGAGAAGTGAGCCCCGACACCGTGACCGTCATGACCGGCAACGAGGCCGCCGCGAACGCCGCGAAGCTGGCGCGGGTCCAGGTCATCGCCGCGTACCCGATCACCCCGCAGTCGCCCGTCGTCGAGCAGCTCTCGGCGTGGGTCGAGTCCGGCGAGCTGCCCGCGGAGTTCGTCACGGTCGAGTCCGAGCACTCGGCCCTCACGGTCTGCATCACGGCCAGCACGGTCGGCGCGCGGGTCTTCACCGCCACCAGCGCGAACGGCCTGGCCTACATGAACGAGCAGGTCTGGTGGGCTGCCGGCGCGCGCCTCCCGATCGTCATGTGCATCGCCAACCGTGCGATGGCCGCGCCCTGGAACGTGCTCAACGACCAGCAGGACTCGATGTCGGAGCGCGACGCGGGCTGGATCCAGCTGTACTGCCGGACCAACCAGGAGATCCTGGACACCACCGTCCAGGCGTTCCGCATCGCCGAGCGCCTCAACGTGCCGGTCATGGTCTGCTACGACGGGTTCCTGCTGTCGCACACCGTGATGCCGGTCGCCGTGCCGGACGCCGCGGCAGTGGATGCGTTCCTGCCCGCGCGGACCGATCCGCTCACCGTCGTCGACACCGCGGACCCGCGCAACATCGGTCCGGTGACGCTGGCGGATCCCCGCGCCGACGCCGACGGACAGCTGTGCCACGGCTACATGGAGGTGCGCGCGCTGCATCAGGAGGCGCTTCTCTCGGCTCTCGAGGTCATCCCCGAGGTCGATGCCGAGTACGGCGCCGCGATCGGACGGACTTGGGGCGGGCTCACGTGGGAGTACCTGCTCGACGATGCGGAACTCGTGCTCGTTGCTGCCGGTTCACTCGGCTCGCAGGCGACAGTCGCCGTCGAATCGCTGCGCGCGGACGGCATCAAGGCCGGCGTGCTCGGCATCCGCTGCTACCGTCCCTTCCCCGCGGAAGCGCTTCGGGCGACGCTGCGGGGGCGCAAGGGCGTTCTCGTGTTCGACAAGGCGCTCAGCTACGGCTACGAGGGTCCCATCTGCACCGACCTGCGCGCGGCCCTCGCCAATGAACCGGACGCGCCCACGGTCTGGGGCGCGGTTTGCGGGCTCGGCGGGCGCGACGTGTCGCCGGAACACCTGGCGGATGCGGCGCGACGCGCTCTCGCCGACGGCCACGCAGGAGTGCGCCAGCGTCCCACCGACTGGATCAACCTGCGTCTCGAGGGGTGAGCATGGCTACGAAGATCCTCGACCTTCCCCAGCGCGAGTTCGTGCTGTCCGGCAACCGGGCGTGCGCGGGTTGCGGCATCGGCATCGGCCTTCGCGCCGTCACGAAGGCGCTCGACGGCCGCATGGTCATGACCGTCCCCGCCAGCTGCCTGACCGTGCTGGGCGGCATGTACCCGACCTCCTCGGTCGACGTCCCCTGGGTGAACGTCGCCTTCCCGTCCACCGCCGCGGCCGCGTCCGGTCTGGCCGCCGGCCTGCGCGCGATGGGGCGCGCCGACGAGATGACCGTGCTCGCCATGGCAGGCGACGGCGGCACCGCCGACATCGGTATCCAGGCGCTCTCGGGGGCCGCTGAGCGCAACGAGGACTTCATCTACCTGTGCTACGACAACGAGGCCTACATGAACACCGGGACCCAGCGCAGCGGCCTCACGCCCGCGGGCGCGCGCACGACCACGACGTGGTCGGGCAAGCGGGAGAACCCGAAGGACATGCCCCGCATCATGGAGGCGCACGGCGTCCCGTATGTGGCCTCGACCTCCGCCGTCTACCCGGCCGACGTCTACGACAAGGTGGCGAAGGCCCGCGACATCCACGGACTGCGCTACATCCACATGAACGTCCCGTGCCCGAGCGGCTGGGGCTTCGACCCGAAGGACACCGTGCGCCTGGGCAAGATGGCCGTCGATGCCGGGCTCGTCGTCCTCTACGAGGTCGAGGACGACGTGTTCCATCTGACCGGCCGCAGCGCCTCGCTGGCGAAGAGCGGCAAGCGCACGCCTGTCGCCGACTACATCGCCACCCAGGGGCGCTTCCGCGGCATGCCGGACGGCAGCGTCGCGGACGTGCAGGCGTGGGTCGACGCGCGTTGGGACGAGTACGTGCGGCGGGACGCGGCCGGGCGCTAGGCTGGCACGGCCTCCAGCTCGAGTTCCTCGAGGAACGAGCCGACCGACTGGCGCGTGCCGAGGATGGTCGACGTCTGCACCGTCCACGATCCCTGCAGGGGCCTTCGCATGACGTCCAGGAACACGACGAACACCGCGAAGTCCCCGTCTGCGCCGAGGAGCGTTCCCTTGGCGACCCACGAGTCCAGGTAGGCGGCGGTCGAGTCCTCGCCCTCGAGCGGCATGATCGGGCCGCCCGGCATCGGCACCGACGCGACGTGCATCTCCTCGCAGCCGCAGCTCTCGAAGCGGTCGATGATCGCCATGACGGCGCGACAGCCGCCGAGCCCCGACGAGTTCACAAGGCCGGGGACGATGTCCTCGAGCGCGAGCGCGGCCTCTTCCAGGCGCACGGGCATGGTGAGGCCGGTGGATTCCAGGGCCTGACCCGGTGCAAGGCACGCCATCGTGTACGCGGCTCCCATGAAGTCGTGGCCCCGCGCGGGGGCCTCCAAGTCCGTTCATGGTGTGTATCGGCACGGACGGGCACGCGACACAGTGAGAAAGGACTCATGTGGGGCGGCCGCGAGCCCCCGTCAGCCGCCCGCGGCCGTCTCCCGGAGGTGCGCCGCGAGCAGCATGTCGGCGTCCCGGATGTGGTCGGTGAGCCACGCCGTGAGGAACGGCGCGAGTTCGCTTGGAAGCACGTCCTCGCCGTTGAAGTACCGTGCGGCGATCTGCATGGTCTGCATCGTCAGGTCCTGATGCAGCGTGCGGTGCCAGTTGAGCCTTGCGAACCCGCTCGCCTCCATCAGGGATTCCTCGTCGGCGAAGTGCTGCGTCACGTACTCGGACAACGCGTACACGCAGTCCTCGACGAGTTCCGCGTCGTCGTTGGCGACGACCGCGGCATGCAGCGCATCGGCCAGCGCGAAGAGGCCACGATGCTGGTCGTCGATCTGCTCGATCCCGGTCTCGAGAGTCGGATCCCACACGAAGTAGTCCATGGCCACTCCATCCACGCCGGCGACTCGCTGCAGCGTCGAGCATACCGATGACCATACATCACACCCGCCGGTCTGCGCTCTCGTGCTCCACGACCGCGTGTCGTGACGGTGACGGTAATGCCACGGCGGGTCCTTCGCACGCGCTGAGAACGATAGGCTCGCTGCAGCGGGGCGAGTGGCAGGGGGACGGATGGCGATGGTCAGCGGACCGGTGCGATGCGCACAGCGCGGGGTCTCGGTATCTCGGGGGCTGGCGCTGTTCGTGGGCGCCTATTCGATCCTCGACGGCCTGGGAGCTGCGCTCGGTGCTCGCGGCGCGGGAGCACTGTGGTTGATCGACCTCCGGGGTGCGTCGGCATGGATGGGCCCGGCGCTCGGTGCACTGGCGGGCGCACTCCTCGTGGGCTTCGCGATCAAGCCCGACGCGCCGAAGCCACGACGCCTGATCACGACCTTGGTGGCCGCGGCGCTCGCGCTCGCCGCATGCCGGGACGCGGTGGCCTTCTACGGCGCTTGGCGCACGGGCGCCGTCGCGCCCGCGGTGCCGGTGCCCTTCTCGCTGTTCATGGCCGCGGTCCTTGCCTGGATCGCGCGCCACGCCTGGACGGCGCTTCCGGCCCGGCGGGCAGAGTCCCTGGCCGCGATCGCCGTCGCCGTGGCCGCCGCGATCACCTTCCCGCTGGCCCAGATCGCGTTCTTCGGCACGACCGACTACCGACGCCCGGCGGATGCCGCGGTGGTGTTCGGTGCCAAGGCATACGCGTCGGGCGCACTCTCCACCTCGCTGGAGGACCGAGTCCGCACCGCGGTCGACCTCCACCGCGCCGGGCTCGTCCGGGTTCTGGTGATGTCCGGTGCGGTCGGCGCGAGCGGAGTCGACGAGACCGTCGCGATGCGCGACCGCGCCATCGAGCTCGGGGTGCCGGCGGACGCGGTCCTTCGCGACCCCGGCGGCAAGGACACCGAGTCGACCGTGGCGGGAACCGTCCCGCTCCTCGCCGCACAAGGGCTCACGCGGGTGCTCGCCGTCAGCCAGTTCTATCACCTGCCGCGGATCAAGATGGCCTACCGCGCCGCGGGAGTCGACGTGCAGACGGTGCCCGCGACGGCACTCCGCTACATCCCCGAGACCCCCGCGCTGGTACTTCGCGAGGTGGCCGGCTTCTGGGCGTACTGGGCCCGCGACATCGGCAGGGCCTGGCTTGCCGGGCCCGAGCCGCCCTGAGCGTGCACCTAGGCGCGGTCCGCGCCCTCACGCTCGAGCAGCCGCCGCTTGCGGTCGACGCCCCACTTGTAGCCTCCCATGCCGCCGTCGGTCCGAACGACGCGGTGGCACGGCACGAGCACCGCGATGTGGTTGTCGCCGCAGGCGTTCGCGACAGCCCGATAGGCGCTCGGCGCGCCGATCTGCCGGGCCAGTTCGGCATACGTGACCGTCGTGCCCGCAGGCACGCGGCGAAGCGCGGTCCACACGGTGCGCTGGAACTCGGTCCCGCTCATATCGAGTTCGGCGTCCGGCATCGCCGAGGCCCCCGCGACGTAGGCGGCCACGGCTCGCGCATGGCCTTCGGCCACTGGGTCGCCCCGGGAGATGTCCGCCCGGGGGAACTCGTCCGCCAGGGCCTTCTCGACCTGTCCGGCGGAGTCGCCGATCATGACCGCACACACGCCTGCATCGGTCACACCCACGAGTACGGTGCCGAGCGGGGACGGCGCCGTCGAGAAGCGGACCCGCATGCCCGAGCCGCCGCGTCTGTAGGCTCCGGGGGCCATGCCGAGCCGCCGCAGTGAGGCCTCATACACCCCGCGGCTGGAGCCGAAGCCGGCACCGTAGCCCGCGTCGGAGACCGGCGTGCCCTCGTGCAGGCGACGCTTGAGCGCCTCAGCGCGCAGCGCGGCCTGATGCTCCTTCGGCGAATGGCCGAAGACCCGCGTGAACGTGCGCCGCAGGTGGGCGGGACTCACGCCGGCCACCCGGGCCAGGCGCTCGAGCGTCACCTCCTCGTCGGCGTGCGCCTCGAGGAATCCGGCGGCCGACAGCGCGACGTCGCGCCCGTCGTCCTTCGCCGGATCGTGTTCGTGGCGCTCGTGCATCCCGGGGCTCCGTCGTCGAGGGGATCGTTCGCGCTCAGTCTGCGGCACGGCCGTGGTCGCCGCTATCCGATTCCTGCTCGCTCGCGTCCGCTCGCGCGCTCTCGCGCAGCGCGTACGCCTGCGCACGCGCGAGTTCCGCACCGGCGGCGCGGCCGAGCGCCGCGAGCGCGTCGGCGCGGGCGTCGAGCGCCTCAGCGAGGGCGGCCGACACGCGCGGGTCCGGTGTTCCTCCGGCGCCGAGGAAGGTCACGAGTCCCTCCGGCGTCAGGCGCGCGATGAGGTCGGGGCTCGTGTTCGCGAGGCGCTGGACCGCTTGCTCGAGCATCTCGAGCGCCTCTGCCGGCTGGCCGCCGCGTATCCGCTCCATCGCCTTGCGGACCATGTCGCCCGCCATCGCGATGAGGCGAAGGATGTAGTCCTGCTGTTCCAGCACGCGCTCGTTCTCCCTCGGTTCGCCCGCAGCCGAGTCTAGCACCGCGGCCTCGTTGCGCCGGTGCGGCGCTTCCCGCGACGTATTCTGGTACACAATAAGCAGAGGAACACCGACTGCGAGAGGCGCGTCATGAGCGACACAGCCGAGCCGAGGATCAGAGTCCGCAAAGACGGCCCGTACCTGGTGACCGGCGGCGTGCCGCTCGGCAAGGTCACGATCGGCGTCGACGAGTGCGGCGACGCCGTGGAGTGGATCGAGGGCGAGGCCGTCGCCGCCGGGGAGCAGTACACGCTGTGCCGCTGCGGCCGTTCGGGGCGCAAGCCGTTCTGCGACGGCAGCCATACGGATGTGGCGTTCGACGGCACCGAGACGGCGGACCGCGGCGACTACTTCGAGCGCGCCGGTGTCATCGACGGCCCGGTCGTGCTCGTGACCGACGTCATCGAGTTGTGTGCCGAGGCTCGCTACTGCGCGGCCGGCAAGACGCTGTGGAACGGCACCGGCGAGGCCGAGGACCCGAAGGACGTCGAGCAGATGATCCTGCAGGCCTCGATGTGCCCGTCCGGCCGCTACGTGGCCTGGGACGTGGAGAGCGGCGTGTCCTACGAACCCGACCTGGAGCCGTCGATCGGCCTGATCGAGGATCCTCAACTCGGCGTCAGCGGCGGGCTCTGGGTGCAGGGCGGCATCCCCGTCGAGTCGGCGGACGGTTTCGCCTACGAGGTGCGCAACCGTCAGGCGCTGTGCAGGTGCGGCCAGTCCAAGAACAAGCCCTTCTGCGATGGTACGCACTGCGAGACGGGCTTCGTCGACGGGCTGTAGGGCACAGAAACGGTGTGGCGCACACGCGTGCGAGCGGGGCGCCGAGGGTACGTAGGCAGTGGACCGGCAGCCGATCGAAGGAGGCCCGCAATGGCTAGAGACCGTCAGCGGGACGCTCTGCAGACCATCTTCTCGTTCTTCGTCGGGCTCATGGTGCTCGCGTTCATCGGAGTGGGCGTCAACACGTTCTATGAGTCGCCGCAGCAGGCGCAGTCCGAGAAGGAACAGGCGCTCTTCCGCCAGCAGGAGGCGATCAACCGCAAGGGCGACCCGGCGAACCTGTCGCCCTCGGACCGGGCGAAGTACGACGCCCTGCAGACCCAGATCGACGCGCTGCAGAAGGCGAACCAGGCGGCGATGGAGACCTGGGCCCGCAACACCAGCATCGTCCTTGTTCTCTTCGCCACGCTCGTGATGGGGGTCTCGCTCATCCGCAGTGAGCAGTTGAAGGTGCTGTCCAACGGGCTCCTGCTGGGAGGCCTGTTCACGATGCTCTACGGGACCGGCTGGGTGGTCTTCAGCGGGAGCTCGTGGGCGCGGTTCCTCGTCGTGCTGTTCGCTCTCGCCGTCACCATCGGCCTGGGGTACTTGAAGTTCGTGCGGGGCCGCAAACCCGAGGCCGCCGTCGCGGCCGGGGAGGGGATCGACGAGGTGGTGCTGGGCTCGCTCGAAGCCCGCGTGGCCACGCTCGAGTCCAGGCAGGCAGCCGCGGCGTCCGCGCTGATGTCGGGCGCGGCGGAGGACTGACGCGGGGGACCGTTACTTCGGCACGATGCGCGCGGTGTCTCCGGAGATGATCACGTTCGTCCCGCGCTTCGCCGAGATCGTGCGCAGCTTGCCGAGGATCCCGGCGGCGCTGGAGCCTGTCTGCACGGTGGGCCGCCCGTACTCGCCCATGTAGACCGGGACCGCCGTCACGTCGCTCACCCCGTTCGGGCCGAGTGACGCCTTCAGGATGAACGACTTGCGCCCCTCGGTGGTCTTGTACGCGAAGAGGAAGTTGCCCAGCGAGTAGGCGATGAGCCTGCCCTTGTAGAACTCGACCGCCTGCATCACGTGTGGATGGTGTGACAGCACCATGTCGGCGCCGGCGTCCACCGCGGCCCGCCCGTCGCGGATCTGCTGCGCGTTCGCGTCGTACGACTGCTCCACGCCCCAGTGGATCGAGACGATGACATAGTCGGCCTGCGCCTTGGCGGCGCGGATGGCGGCGGTCACGGCCCGCATGTCGTTGCCTGAAGCGATCCCGGGGGTCGTCGCCGTCGGCATGAAGTACGACGGGATGCGCTGGGTGAACGACAGGAACGCGATCTTCTTGCCGTTGCGCTCGATGATCGCCGGCCTCCATGCGTCGGCCTTGTTCATCCCGCCGCCCGCGTGCAGTATCCCGGCGGTGTCCAGGGTGTCGAGCGTGTCCTCCATGGCAGGCGCGCCGTAGTCCATCATGTGGTTGTTCGCCATGGCGACGATGTCGATGCCGGCCGTCGTGAGGCTCTGGATCGCCTCCGGGGGCGCTTCGAAGATGAGGTGCGCCGGCTTGCCCTTGACCGCCGTGCCGCGCCGCGACAGCGGGCTCTCCAGGTTCGCGATGGTGATGTCCGCATCCTTGAGCGCGTCCGCGACCTTCGCGAGCGGCGCCGCGCCGCCCTGGCTCTTGATGAGGCTCGTCGGCCCGAGCGAGAACAGCAGGTCGCCGACGCCGATGACCGTGATCGTCGGGGAGGCCGAGGGCTGGACCGTCGGGGTGGTCTCGACCGGCGACGTGGGTTCGATCGAGACGGTCGGCTCGGCCGATGCCGTGGCGGCGGTCGAGGCGACAGGTCCGACCTGCTTCCCGCCGCCTCCGTCCGAGAGCACGCGCCAGCCGCCATAGGCGACGGCGGCCACCGCCACGATCCCGAGTGCGGTCGCGCCTGCGATCAGCCACCGGCGACGGCGAGCCGACCGGGCCGCCCTCTGCCGGTCCACGCGGCGCCTGCTCGCCGCCGCGCGGTCGTAGTCTCCCACGCCCTACCTCCCCACGAAGCGGATCGCGAGGACCGCGACGTCGTCGAGCAGTCGGCCGCCCGCGTGCGCGACGGCGGCTTCGGAGAGCGCGGCGGTGAGCTCGTCAAGGGGGTTCGGCGCGTGACCGGCCAGGAAGGCGTGCACGCCCTCTTCGCCGAAGGGCGCCAGGGACTCGGCGCGCGCGTCGATGAGGCCGTCGGTGAAGCAGACGAAGGTCTCGCCGCGGGACAGGCGCAGGTCGGCCGAGTGGTAGAGGCGGTCGGGGAAGAGCCCGAGCGGCGGGTCGATCGTCGCGCTGAAGTCGGGCTGCCGGACCCGGCCGCAGATGACGGGGGCGGGGTGGCCGGCGATACCGATCCGCATCAGGCCCGAGACCACGTCGATGGTGCCGTACAGCAGGGTCACGAAACCGGTGTCCACGCCGCGACGCGACAGCGTCTCGTTCAGGCCGGCGAGCACGGGGACCGGCTCCGGGTCGCTGTAGGCGAGAGCACGCGCCGCGCCACGCACGGTGGCTGTCGTGGTCGCGGCCCGGATGCCTTTGCCCGACACGTCGCCGATCATGAACGCCACATGGGTCTCGTCGACGGTGAAGACGTCGAAGAAGTCGCCGCCGAGCCTGCCGACCCCCGGGGCCGCCTGGTAGGAGCAGCCGGACTCGATGCCGGGGACCTCGTCGAGCTGGGGGCGCAGTCCGGCCTGGAGCGTCTCGGCGATCTCGTGCTCGGTCTCGTACAGGCGGGCGTTCTCCACCGCGAGGGCGACTGAGGCGGCCAGCTTGCGGGCGAAGTTGAGCTCGGCCTCCGCGAACTGCCGCGGCCGCCGGTAGTGGAAGGACAAGACGCCCAGCGCCTCGTCGCGGACGAGGAGCGGGACCTGCATGAGTGAGCGCGGAGCGTCGGCGCGGTCCCCGGAGGCCGGCCCCGCTCCCGGGGCCTCGGAGCGTTGGATGACCCGGACGTCCCCGAGGACGACGGCCTCCCTGAGCGGCTGGGTCTCCGCGGCCGACAGCCGCCGGCCGACATCCGCCGCGGGCAGCCCGTACAGAAAGCGCATGTGCCAGTCCCCGTCCTCGAGCACGCTCACGGCCACCGCGTCGGCGCCGGCGGTGTCGGCCGCGAGTTCGACCGTGCGCTGCATGATCGTGTCGAAGTCGAGGGTGGACGTGATGCCGGCGACGATGCGCGTCAGTCCCTCGCTGAGACCGTTCGCGAGTTCCAGGTCACGCTCGCGTCGCTTGAGCCGGCTGAAGAGGACCGAATAGGGGTCCTCCAGCGCGACATGGACCAGCGCCCGGTAGACGAAGTAGGCGGCACCGGCGTACAGGAAGTGGCCTGCGAGGTTGGCGGGGCCGAACGGGTCGACGTACAAGGTGAAGGCGATCTCGGCGCCGGCACTCATCGCGATGGACGCGCCGAGCAGAGCCGCCACCTGCGGTTCCAGTGTCGCGCGAACACGGTAGAGAAGTACCGCGGCGACCGCGAGTACCGCGATGACCGCGTACTCGCTGGCGATCTTGAAGGGTGTCAGGCCCGCGCCCTCGACGAAGGCCTGGGGGAACACCCCGGTGAGGATGGCGACCAGGAGCGCCCCCGTGATCGCCAGCCACACGGCGAACGCGACGCGCAGGTCGATGGTGCGCCGCACGAAGAACGGGGCGGCCAGGAACGCGGCGGCCGAGAGGTAGCGACCGGCCAGCCACAGCTGGGTCGCGAGGTCGCTCGAAGCGCCCGGGAAGATGCCGGTGCCCTTGTAGGCGAGCGTGTGGATCACCCCGAAGACGGCGACCCCCAGGTACGACATGCCGACGATGCCGACATACGGGTTGTCCAGGAAGCGGCGCGTGTGCCAGGCGACGAAGAAGATCGCGAGGGCGACGGAACTGGCCAGCAGTTCCACCAGGCCGTGGAAGACGCTGAAGCTGTAGGTGCTGACCGCGTAGAGCAAGGCCGCCGCACCGAGAAGGCCCAGGCCGTTGAACGCGAGCGTGCGCATGGGGCTCAGCGGCCGCGTCGAGTCGACGGCCGTGGCAGGCCGCTGCACGTCTGCGGGCGATGTGGTGGTCATGTCCATTCAGCCGGCCTCGACGGCGGTCCTCGTCGATCCTCCCCCGAGCACCAGTATATGGTACGGATGCCTGAGGGGGGCGCCCTTGCTGGCTTGACCACCTGCGCGTGGCGCGGCTAGGATAGCCTGCACCATCAAGGCCAGGTAGCTCAGTTGGTAGAGCAGCGGATTGAAAATCCGCGTGTCGGCGGTTCAAGTCCGTCTCTGGCCACCATCGCTGTCACCAAGGACCGCCCATCCGGGCGGTTCTTTGCGTGTGCCCGCCGAGCGGATCCCCGGCCGGCATCCGCGGCGCGTTCGAGGCCCACGCATACACCCCAGGGCGGACGCGGGCCCCGCGCGGAGGGCGTATCCTTGGTGCATCGGCAACCAGGTGGCGCCCCGCGCCCGCAGAAGGAGCTGTCATGATCACCCAACCGCGGAATCGGCTCAGAGTATCCCTCGTGACGGCAGGGCTCGCGCTCGCGGTCGCAATCATCTCCGGCTGCTCGTCCGGTGCCACGGCGCCGAAGAGCGGTCCGACCGCCTTGGGTAGCCTGCCGGCGGCCGTCTCCTCGCCGGCGACCACCGCTCCTGACGCGAAGCTGCGGACCGTGCCGCCGGTGCAGC
>CAZHMA010000002.1:0-27897 GCA_964533555.1 uncultured Eubacteriales bacterium | reverse complement strand
AGTCCACAGCCACTCCCGTGTGGGCCTTTCTGTTCGGTTCGCCCTCGAGCGACAAGACCTACGTGGTCTATATCGCCGGCGGGACGACGATGAGCGGCGCACAGGAGTACGGCACGGCGGGCCTGAGTGCCGCCGAATGGGCGAAGGTCCCTGGGACTGAAGCCTGGAAGATCGACAGCGACGCGGCCTACAAGAAGGCGCTCGAGGTCAGCGGAGCCAAGGGCACGCCCACCGGCTACATGATGGGCCTCCTCACCTACAAGCCGGAGGCCGACACCTCCACTGTCGAGGCGTTCGTCTGGAACGTGCAGTTCGACCCGGGGGACAGCGGCGCGACGACGAGCAGCATCAAGGTCGATGCGAGGACCGGGGCGGCGGCGGTGGCCAAGTAGCCGACGCGGCACGGTCGTCTCGATCCGCGGAGAAGCCGCCCGCCCGGGCGGCTTCTCCGTTCGTCCGGACGCCTCCGAGCCGGGAGACCACGCAACGGCGCCGCGGGGGGTATCATCGGCATCGACGCGCATCCGCACCCGGGAGGACCGATGCCGCCGCAGGACTCCTTCGGTACGCCAGATCCGGCACCGGCCGACACCGTGACGGCGCCCTTGCGCCTCGACGACCTGGTGGATGTCTCGGCGCTCCAGTGCCTGATGGACGACTTCTACGCGCTGACCGGGTTGCCCATCGGGATACTCGACCTCGAGAGCAACGTGCTCGTCGGCACCGGCTGGCAGGATGTCTGCACGAAGTTCCATCGCGTGAACCCCGACTCGCTGGCGGCATGCGTCGAGAGCGACCGCGCCAACTCGGTCTCCGTGCCCGAGGGCCGGATCCACGGCTACAAGTGCGCCAACGGGATGTGGGACGTCGTCACCCCGATCATGGTCGCCGGCGCCCACGTGGCGAACATCTTCGTCGGTCAGTTCGTGTACGAAGACGAGGACATCGACCTCGACTACTTCCGCGCCCAGGCGCAGCGGTTCGGCTTCGATGAGGACGCCTACATCGACGCTGTCTCGCGCATCCCGCGGTTCTCGCACGAGACGCTCGAGCGGCTGATGCGCTTCTACGTGCGGCTTGCGGGGCAGATCGCGGCGATGGGCCACGCGAACATGCTCCTGCACGAGGCGATCGAAGCGCGGGACCACGCGAACCGGGTCCTGCGCGAGAGTGAAGCCCGCTTCAGGACCCTGATCGAGAGCGCTCCGATCGGCATCGCGATGGCCCGCGACGGCAGGGTCGTGTACGCGAACAGGGTCTACGCGACGATGTTCGGCTACGACGACCCCGCCTCACTCCAGGGCGTACCCATCCTCGAACTGGTCGCGCCCGATGCCCGCAAGGAGTTCGGGGAGCGGGCCGCGGCGCGATGGGCGGGCCTGCCGGCGGAGACATCGTACGAGACGGTGGCGTTGCGGCGCGACGGCCGGGAATTCCCGCTTCTGGGCGCTGTGACCCGCATCGACCTGCCCGACGGGCCGACCACGCTCGGCTTCTTCCAGGACACCACTGCATTGAAGGCCGCGGAACGCGCGCTTGGTGAGTCAGAGGAGAAGTTCGCCACCGCCTTCCAGACGTCGCCGGACGCGGTCACGATCAACCGCTTGAGCGACGGCATGTACGTCGAGATCAACCGGGGCTTCACGGAGCTGCTCGGCTACACCGCCGAGGAGGTGGCCGGCAAGTCATCCGCTGACCTAGGGATCTGGGTGGATCCCGCCGACCGCGATCGGCTGGTGGACGCGCTGAGCAGGACCGGGATCTGCACGAACCTCGAGGCTTCGTTCCGCGCGAAGAACGGACACAAGACCGTCGCGCTGATGTCCGCCCGAATGATGGACTTCGGCGGCGAGCGCTGCATCCTGGCGGTCACCCGCGATATATCCGAGCGCAAGCACGCCGAAGACCAGATCCTCTACCTGAACGAGACGCTCGAGGCCCGCGTGCAGGAGCGGACCGAGCAGCTCGCGGGGGCCAACGAGGAGCTGCGCGAGGTCAACGAGCGGCTCGTTGCCACGGTGGACGAGCTCGCTGAGGCGAACCGACGCCTGGACGAAGCGACGCAGGCGAAGAACGAGTTCCTGGCGAGCATGAGCCACGAACTCAGGACGCCGTTGAACTCGATCCTCGGATTCTCGGGGACGATGCTCGGCGAGCTGGCGGGACCCGTGTCCGACGAGCAGCGCCGCCAGCTGGGGATGATCAGCAACTCGGGGCGCCACCTGCTCGAGCTCATCAACGGACTCCTGGACCTCGCCAAGATCGAGTCGGGCCAGACCGACATCGCCATCGGTGAGGTGGACTTCGCAGCGCTGGTCTCGGAGGTGGTCGACACGGTCCGCCCGATGGCGGCCGCCAAGGGTCTGTCGCTGCGGGCGGAGTCGACGTGCGATCCCTTGAGGATCAGCTCCGACCGGACCCGGATCCGGCAGATCCTGCTCAACTTGCTGGGCAACGCCGTCAAGTTCACCGATGAGGGCGGGATCGTGCTCTCGGTCGAACGCACAGTGGATGCCGTCCGCCTGCACGTGCGAGACACCGGCCGGGGCATCGCGGTCGAGGACATCGATCACATCTTCGATCAGTACTACCAGGGCGTGCCCCCCGAGGGCGGCAAGAGCGCGGGCACAGGCCTGGGGCTCGCGGTCTCGCGGCGGCTCGCATCCATGCTCGGGGGCGATCTGAGCGCTACGAGTGTGCCGGGTGAGGGATCGGTCTTCACCCTGGTGCTTCCGGTCTGACATCGGGTACCTGCGGCACCGTTGGTCGGTTTCTCGGACGGGGGCGCTGCTGACTGGCACAATCGTGTCAACCCTCGCGGAGACCGTAGAGAGGTTCGCCCGTGGCACTGGACATGCGCACCGTGCTCGTAGGCTACGTGGTATCCAGCCTCATCTGCGCGTTCGTAGTGTTCTCGCTCTGGCTGCAGAACCGCCGTCGCACCCCGGAGATCGGGTTCTGGCTGGCCGACTTCGCGATGCAGTTCGCGGGGCTGCTGCTGGTGGCCCTGCGCGGTGTCGTCCCGGACTTCCTCTCCATGGTGGTGGCCAACTTCCTGGTGGTCGCAGGGACGCTCCTGCTGCTGATCGGGCTCGAGCGATATCTCGGCAAGCCCGGCCCTCACGCGCACAACTGGGCGCTTCTGGTGGTGTTCGTCGGCGTCCACTCGTACTACACGCTGGTGTCACCCAGCTTGCTCGGCCGCAACATCAACGCCTCGCTGGTCTTGTCGGTGCTGCTCGCGCAATGTGCCTGGCTGGTGTTTCGCCGGGCCGATCGCGAGTCGCGACCGGCGGCCCGGCCCGTGGGGTTCGTCCTGGGCACGTTCGCCGTCGTGGCCTTCGTTCGGGTGTTCATGGACGCCGCGGGCCTGCGGACCAACGACTTCTTCCAGTCGGGGATATTCGACACGCTCGTGATGCTGTCGTACCAGATGCTCTTCATCGCGCTTACCTTCGCGCTCTTCCTGATGGTCAACCGCCGGCTGTTCGAGGCGCTCAGCAAGAGCGAGGAGAAGCTGTCGCTCGCGTTCCACAACATCCCGGATGCGGTCATCATCACCGCGGTCGCCGACGGTCGGATCATCGAGGTGAACGAGAGCTTCTTCCGAATGGCGGGGTTCACCAAGGAGGAGGCGCTCGGAAGGACGACCATCGATCTGGCGATGTGGGTCGACGTGTCCGAGCGCCAGCGGTTCGTCGATCTCCTCTCGGACGGCCGCGCGGTCCGGGGCTTCGAGTCCGTGTTCAGAAGGAAGTCGGGTGAGACGTTCCCCGGGGTGATGACCGGCGAAGTCATAGTCATCGACGGCGTCCCGTGTGCCCTCACCGTGCTCCACGACGCCACGGAGGCCAGGCGCGCCCAGGACGAGATCCTTCACCTCAACGAGGACCTCGAGCACCGCGTCCAGGACCGCACCGAGGAACTCAACTCGGCCATCGAGGAGCTTCAGTCGATGAACGAGGAGCTCTCGTCGACGAACAACGAGCTTGCCGACGCCAACGTGAAGGCCGAGGAAGCGACCGCGGCGAAGAGCGAGTTCCTCGCGTCGATGAGCCACGAGCTGCGGACGCCTCTGAACTCGATCATCGGGTTCTCGGGGGTGATGGCGCAGGAGCTCGCCGGCCCGCTCAACGAAGAGCAGCACCGCCAGGTCGCCATGATCGAGCACTCGGGCCGCCACCTCCTGGAGCTGATCAACGGAGTGCTGGACCTCTCGAAGATCGAGGCGGGGAGCGCCGCGCCCGCGATGCGGACCGTCGACGTCGCCGAGGTGACCCGGGAGATGTTCGAGACCGTCCGCCCGATGGGCGAGCTCAAGGGGCTCACGACCGAGCTGATCTGCGAGGAGGGCCCGATGTTTGCCGTGACGGACCGGCTGCGGGCGGGGCAGATCCTGCTGAATCTGTTCGGGAACGCGATGAAGTTCACGGACACCGGGTTCGTCCGCGCGACGGTGTCGCTGGCGGGCCATGCGGTGCAGGTGGCGGTGGAGGACTCGGGTCCCGGTATCGATCCGGAGTCCATGGAGCGCGTGTTCGAGGACTTCTACCAGGTCACGCCGCCGGACGGCGGCAAGAGCACCGGCACCGGCCTGGGCCTTGCGGTGTCGCGTCGCCTGGCCGACTCGATCGGGGCGAGTCTGGCGGTTACGAGCGAGCCCGGTCGGGGCTCGGTGTTCACGCTGAGCATCCCGATGCAAGGCTGAGCGCGGCACAACGCCGGAGCGCGGGCCGAAGGGCCCGAGCGCTGACCCTTCCGCCGCTTCGGGGTATCTTGGTAGTCGCGCCCGCGGGCGTGTTGCCGACCGTCGACTCATGAAGGGCGATACGCATGACGAACAGACGTCTGCTCCTGCTGGGGGTCGTCTTCGCGACCGCGCTGGCGGTCGCCGGCTGTACGTCGACCCCCAAGCCGACGCCGGTCACGCCGACGCCGGCGGCGGAAGAGACCGGCACCATCGACGTCCCCGCGAGCGAGGAGACGCCGACGGTCGAGAGCCTCAAGAACGTGTCGCTCAAGGACGTCCAGGAGGGTCTCGTCTTCGACTATCTGCGCGCCGGCGGGGTGGCGGCGCTGGAGTCGCGGTTCGGCAAGCCCACGAAGTCGTATGTCACAGCCGCGGACGAGGCGTCGACCGGCTCGACCGAACTGGCCGACGGGCGCGTGTACCTGATCCAGTGCGGCCTCGACGCGGGGGGCAAGGCGCTGGTGATGGCCCACTCGGTCGAGGCCAAGCAGGGACAGACCGCCACAGCCGCGGACAAGGCGTTCATCGCCGCGATCTCGGACGGCGTCACGACCATGCAGGAGGCCAACGCGTATCTGGCGAAGGCCGGAGGAACTGTGCAGGCGGCGACGGTCGATCCGAAGGCGCTCAACGTCCCCGCTCACGTCTGGTCGCTCGCCGACGGGACGGGTTTCATCGTCGTGGACCTGACTAAGCTGACTGCCGAGCAGATGGCGGCGATCGGCATGGAGGACTCGGGTCCCTGGCAGGCGCTGTACTGGGACGCCTCGCGCTGGCGGGCGTACTAGGGGAGCCACACGTGCCGAGCGTCCTCATAGTCGACGACGAGGCGAACATCCGCGAGCTGGTGACCGTCTACTTCACCGCCGCGGGCTTCGATGTCCGGCAGGCCGCGGACGGACCGGGCGGGCTCGCGTCCGCGCTTGAGGACCCGCCGGACCTGGTCCTGCTCGACATCATGCTCCCGGGGCTCGACGGCGCGGCCGTGTGTCGGCGCCTGCGCGAGACGACGCAGGTGCCGGTCATCATGCTCACCGCCAGAGGCGGCGAACTCGACAAGGTGGCCCTGCTCGAATCGGGCGCCGACGACTACGTCACGAAGCCCTTCAACCCGCGCGAGCTCGTCGCGCGGGCGCGCGCCGTCCTGCGCCGAACGGCCGCGGCGCCCGGAGCGCCGGTCGCTGCGCTCAGCGTCGGCGGGCTCACCGTTGACGCGTCCGAGCACAGGGTGACCGTGGACGGTGTCGAGATCTCGCTCACCGCCAAGGAGTTCGACCTTCTCGCGACCATGGCCGCGGAGCCGGGAGTCGTGTTCTCACGGGAGCGTCTGCTTGAGAGCGCCTGGGGCTTCGCGGACTTCGTGGACGCGCGCGGGGTCGACGTCCACATCCGGCATCTGCGGGAGAAGCTCGGCGACGCCGCCGCGTCACCACGCTTCGTCGAGACCGTCCGCGGCGTCGGCTACCGGGTCCGGAAGGACGCCGGGTGAGCGCGGCGGCGCGGCGCAGTCCGATCGCCCGCCGCCTTCAGCTCACGCTCTTCGCCGTGGGCGCGCTGTGCATCGTCGTCGCGGTGGGCGTCTTCTACACGCTATGGGTGCGCCAGACCCTCGCCAGCCGCACCGTCGAGCTCGAGCGCCAGGTCTCCGTCGTGGCCAGCGGCGTCGCGGTGGGCGACGTGCTGCCCGGCAGCCCCGCGGACGTCGGGTCGGTGAGGGCCCGCCTGCTCAGGGTCGAGGCCGGGCTGACGGGCGCGCGGCTCTCCGTCACCGACGGTGCGGGGGCGGTGCTGTACAGCACGGCCGGCGCCTCGGCAGTGTCGTCGTATCCGATCGCCCGGCTCACGCGCACGGGCACGGAGTTCGAGGCGCGGTCCGGCGTGCTCGACGTCCAGGAGGTCGGGCGGGTGGTCGTGGTGGCCGTCCCCGTGTCGTTCTCCGCGCCCGACCAGCCCGACCGGTTCCTCGTCGGCGCCAAGCCCGTGAGCGAGATCCAGAGCGGCGACACGTGGGTTCTCGCGTCCATCGCGGTGTCGGCGGCCGTGGCCCTGCTCGTGGCATGGGGTTTCGGTTGGTGGCTCGCCCGACGGTTCACCGGCCCGATCGTTCGCCTGACCGAGGGGGCGCGGGCGGTCGCCGCCGGCGAATGGGGACGGCAGGTGCCGACGTCAGGCGACGACGAGGTCGCGTCACTGGCGGGCGCGTTCAACGAGATGTCTTCTCGCGTCGCTGACGCGTATCGGGCGCAGCAGGAGTTCGTCGGCGATGTCAGCCATGAGCTGCGTACGCCGATCACGTCGATCCGCGGCTTCGCTCAGGCGATCGGCGACGGGACGGTGTCGGACGGTGCCGCGGTCAAGCGGGCCGCGTCGATCATCGCAGGCGAGGCCGACCGCCTGAGCGACCTGACCACCACGCTGCTGTCTTTGGCGGACCTGGACTCGGGAAGCGTCGAGCTGGCCCGGGTTCCTGTAGACGTCGTGTCGATGGCGGAGGTCCTTCGCGCACGGTTCGAGCCGGTCGCCGTCGAGCGGGGCCTGGTCTTCGAGATCGAGCCGGGCGGGTCCGGGCCGATCGCCGACCCGGAGCGCCTGCTCCAGGCGGTCTCGACGCTCGTCGACAACGCACTCAGGCACGCGTCCGGCCATGTGCGCGTGAGCGCGCTCGCGCGTGAGGGGACGTGGACGCTGCAGGTGGCCGACGACGGCCCGGGGATCCCGGCGCCGGACCGGGACAGGGTCTTCGGCCGCTTCACGAGGCTCGACTCCTCGCGCAGCGCCGAGAGCGGCGGCACGGGTCTCGGGCTCGCCATCTGCAGGCGCATCGTCGAGCTCATGGGCGGCGCAGTGCGGGTCGGGGACTCCGCCGAGCTCGGGGGCGCCCTGTTCGCCATCGAGCTGCCCCAGGCATAGTCCGCGACTCAACACGAACTCAACCGTGCGCCAACCGCGGCGCAACCCGTGGCATTCATAGTGGCACGTGACGGACGTTGCAGCCGTCCAGCCGATCCGAGAGTGAGAAGACCATGAAGCGCAGCAGAACGATCACGGTGCTCATCGCGACGATGCTCGTCGTCGTGCTGGCAGCACCTGCGATGGCCTACGCCATCCCCGGCCGGGGCATGATGGGCGTTCCGAAGGCGTCCGCCGACGCAACGAAGCAGGCCAGGTTCCAGAACCGGATGGAGCTCCTGAACCAGCGGGTGACCATGGTCCTCGGCAACCGCACGCGTGCTTTCAACAGCATCGCCGCCCGCCTCATCGCGCGCATCGACCGCGTCGCCGCGCTCGCCGACAAGGCCGAAGCCGCCAACGGTGACGTCAGCGCCGTCCGCGCCTCGCTGGACAAGGCCCGCGCTCTCGTGGCCGACGCCAAGCTCGCGCAGGCAGAGGCGGTCACGCTGTTCAAGGCCGTCCCCGGCGCGACCGACAAGAAGGCAGCCTTCACGGCGGCCCGTGCCCAGGCGAAGGTCGCCATGAAGAAGCTCCAGGAGGCGCGCGTGACGCTGCGCAAGGCGATCCTCGACCTGCGCGCCGTCCTGAACGGCCTCAAGGCAGCCCAGCAGTGACCCGTCGCTCCACTCGGCTAGCACTGGTCCTCGTCGTGCTCACCGCCCTCGCGGTGAGCACGACGGCGTGTTCGCCCGCCTCGCGGACCTCGTCGACCGACGGTTCCGCGGTCACGGCGGGCACGCCGAGCCTCGTGGCGACATCGGCCGGCGATCCCGCGCAGCTCCCGACCGGGACCGTGACCGGCGGGACCACGGCGGCGGGCGGCAGGACCGACGTGAAGGCGATCGATGCGGAGCTCAACGCCATGCAGAAGGAGCTCGACTCCATCTCGATGCCGGCGGACTCGGACTTCGCCCCCGTGGAGGGCGCGCTCTACTGAGCCCGGTGCGCACGTGTACCGAACAAGAAGGGCCGCACCCGACGGGTGCGGCCCTTCTTCTCGCACACGGCCGCGGCATGGCGGCCGTGTGCGTTCGGCCTACAGGTACTCCCAGACGTCGTCGATGCCGGCATCCACGGCCGGGATGCACTCCGTGATCGTCACCGCATGCGTTCCGGATGCGCGGTCGATCAGGCGGAGGTCCACCACGTTCGGCTCGTCGATCCACCGGCCCTCGGCGTCGATGAGGACCTTCACGCGCGGGCAGAGCAGGTCATCGCGGTTGACGCGGAAGACGACCGCCGTCGCGTTGTCCGACAGCTTGACGACAGCGCCCATCGGATAGATGCCGAGCATCGCCACGAAGGCCTTCGTGATCGAGGGGTCGTACGCCTTGCCGCGGCCCTGCATGAGCACGGCGAGCGCCTTGTCGGGTCGGATCTCGCGGCGGAACGGGCGTGACGTGGTCATCGCGTCGTACGCGTCGCAGAGGGCGACCACGCGCGAGAACAGGTGCTGCTCCTGCGCGGGCTGGTTGTCCGGGTAGCCCTGGAGGTCGTGGCGCTGATGGTGCTCGTAGGCCACGATCATCGGCATCTGGTCAACGAGCTGGATGCGCTTGAGCAGGTCGGCGCCCTCTGCCGCGTGGCTCTTGATGATCTGCCACTCGTCGGCGGTGAGGGGGCCCTCCTTGTTCAGGATGTCCTCGGGGATGCGCACCTTGCCCAGGTCGTAGAGCAGGGCCGACAGACCGAGCGAGCGCAGGGACTCTTCGTCGAGACCGAGTGAGGCGCCCAGCGACAGCGACAGTATGCTCACGTTGATGGCGTGGTTGAGCGTGTAGTCGTCGTGCGACTTGATGGCGGTGAGTCCGAGTACGGCCGCCGGGTCGCGGAAGAGGCTCTCCAGCAGGCCGTTGACGAGCGTCTGGAGCGGCCCGACGTCGAAGACCTTGCCGAGCTTGACCTGCGTCTCGACGTCGCGCATCGCGGCGACGCCCGTCTCGTACTGCTTGCGGACGCGGGCCTTCTCTTCCTTCGGCGTCTCGTCCTTGTTCTCCTCGGCCAGCGTCGTGGTCTCGGCGACCATCACGGACGTCGCGCCGCGCTCCTCCAGGAACGTGCGGGCGCCGTCGATGTCGCGGATGCCGTCGGTCCCCATCAGGGCCACGAACGCCTCGGCGTCGGTGCGGGCGAACTCCTCGGCGAAGCTGATGGCGGAGATGCCGCGGGCGAGCAGGTCGTCGATGAGCTTGGCGTACGTGGTGCTCTCCTCCGGGAGGACGTGGTCCTCGACGAAGAGGGTGCCCTTGTACACGTTCACGGTGACGTCCTCGAAGCCGAGCTCGATGACGCCGGCCACAGCGGCCACCAGCTCGTCCATCGACTGGTTCACCGTGGGGTGGGTCGCCGGGTAGAGCGAGGCGTTGGTGGCCGCCACGGCTATGGCGCGCACGAGCTCCTTCGCCCGTTCCAGCCTCTTGCGGCTCGAGAACGGTGATCGCGAAGCCCCCGATGCGGCCGCGGCCAGCTCCTCGGGGGTCTCCAGGCGGTCGGGTCCGGCTTCGATGTCGCTCACGTCCGTACCTTCTCTCCTTCGGCCTTCTGTATGGCCCGCAGGTCGCTCACGGCCTGCCTGGCCTGATCGCGCAGCTCCCGGACCTTCCGTCCGAACGCGAACCTGCGCGACGCAATCTTGTTGAGCACCGGGATGGCTTCTGTCGCCTCCATGCGGCGCACGTCCTCTATGATTTCGCGCTTGAGCTCCTGATTCCTAGTACCACCTGCATGGAGCTGAAGGACGGCGAGCATGGCCGGGACCGCCCGGCGGCGTCCGGCCTGCCTGATCGCCGCGAGCGCGGCGAGTGCTGTGCCCTGGTCCGGGTGCGTGAGCGAGCTGACGATCGCGGCCCACGCCTCGTCGGTGTCGAGCCCCGCGAGCGCCGTGATAGCCGCCGCCCGCACATCGGCCGATCCGTGGTCGAGCGCCTGTGAGAGCCAGGACGCCGCCCGCCGGTCGCCCAGCCTGCCGAGCATGATCGTGAGATCGCGGACCTCCGCGGGGTCGCCGTTTCGCATCTTGCGCCCCGCGCTGGCGATCACCTGCTCGGGCATGGTACGCGCCACCCGGTCGAGCAGGGTGCGGAGGCGCTCGCCGCCTTCGACCCACGAACGTACGAGGGCCTCGGCGCCCGACACGCCGGCCGATCCGAGCACCGTCGCGGCATCGCGCGCCTGCGACTCATCGGTGATGGTCTGGATGCCGCGTGCGAGGATGTCGGGCTGGGCGAGCGCCTGTCGCGCGCGCGTCAGTGACGGGTCCATCTCCGGGCGCTCGCTGAGGCTCTCGACGACCGCGATGGCCGACTTCACGGAACCGAACGCGCCCGCCGCGACCGCCATCGGCAGGGCCTCCGCGAGCGCATCGAGCGAATCGGGCTCGGGGGTGCGCTCGACGAGGCGCACGGTGGTCATGAGCGCCCGCGGGGCCGAGAAGGCCGACCCGACGGTGAGCTTCGCGTCGGCGATCGAGCGGTCGTCCTCGTCGGACTCGGCGGTCGCGTCATCGGCGATGGCGGCAACATCCACGGTAGCGGGCACGCCGGACTCCGCCTCGGTCCTGGGCGACGGGCGGAGCATGAGTTCGAGCGCGCGCATCGCCTCCGGCGGGAGCGTGAGCTTCGCCATGAGGGACCGTGGTTCGGTCCCCGTGCGAGAGGCGGTCAGCATGAGCAGGCGGGCGAGCGTGGCGGGCTTCATCGCCGCGACGACCGAGAGCATGCCCTCCATCGCGCGGCCCGAGGTATCCTGGCGCACCGCGGCCGCCAGGACCGCGGCGCGCGTCTGCTCGTCGAGTTGGAGGAGGGCCTGTGCGACCCGCTCGTAGGCGAGGTCGCGGGTCGCCGGCTCGAGTCCCGCGATCACTTCACGCACCTCGTCGCGACCTTCGCCCGTGGCGGCGGAGCGTGCCCAGTCCGCGGCCGCCCGGAGCGCCGCCGGTCCGATCGTGTCGAGCGGCGCGGCGACGAGGTCGATGCCGGCGAGGCCTTCCTGGGTCGATGCGCGCAGCGTGACCTCGATGATCGCAAGGTGGGCGACCCCGGCGGCCGCGACGACGTTGCGCAGGCCCCCTTCCTCCCGTACCGCGGAGGGGTCCGAGCCGACGCATCCGAGGAACGACGTGACCTCCCGGGCAGTGAGCCCCGGGGCGATGATCAGCTGGCCGGCCTGGTGCGCGTAGAGCATCTCCGCAAGGCCCGTCACCTGCGCCTGGCCTTCGGCCAGGACCTGGTCGCCCAGCTTGAAGCTCTTCGGCTCCACGACGAAACGAACGGGGCCTCTGGCCGCGGCCGTGAACTCCTCGGCCACGCTCACGAAGCGCTCGACGGTCTGCGAGGGGATCTCGCTGGTCGGCGGGTACAGGCGCACCGCAGCGGAGGCGGAGGCCAGCGCGCGGACGACCTCTTCCGCGCGAGTATCAGCCTGCCCGCCCATCTCATGCCTCCCGACCGGGACCTCGCCATAGCAGGTATCGGCATCCGCCCCGCCATCGCGGATGCCGCGCGTCACAACCGGCGGCCCGGTATCCGACCGAACCGGTCGTGCCAGTGTATAAACTGTCCATGACTAGATTATCCGTCTTGCCGATACATTGGACGACGCATTCGCGACGGATAGGCCGAAGGACGCTGACGCACACGTGCCCCTGAGGTCGGACGCACACTACAAGGGCCTGGTCGAGGCTCAGCTTCGCCATGCCGGGATCGTGGAGCCCCCGGTGTCGGTGGACGACGCCGCGGCCATCCTCGGCGTTCCGATCATGACGGTATCCTTCCCCGCCTGGTTCACCGGCGCGATCGTCCTGGAGGACGGCATGCCCGTCGTCCTGCTCAACGCGTCCAGCACCTCCGAAGGGCGCCGGGCCGCGCTGGCGCACATGGTGTCTCACATCCTCGTGCGGATCGACGATCCCACGACTCCGTACCCGCGCGAGATGGAGTCCGAACACCGGCTCGCGGACATGATGGCTGAGGAGTTCGTGATGCCCGAGTTCCTCGTCCGCGAGCAGGCGGGCAAGTGGTTCAACGACTACCGCTACCTGGCGCGGCTCTTCGGCGTGTCGGAGAGCGACATGATGGCCAAGATGCGCGACATGGGCCTCATCAAGGCCCGCGGGGTGCTCTGGGACTACTGAGGTCCGCCGGCGGGCGGGGTATCATCTGTAGCCGGGCCCGCGCTCCAACGTGCGGGCGCCGCGCGAATGCCGACTTGGATCGGGGGGTTCGATGCGCGCGAGCTATGCCATCGGTCTGGACGTCGGAGGTACGCGGATCGCCGCGGGCCTCGTGGAACGCAAGGGCCGTATCGTCCGCGAGACCCGGATGTCGACGCCGAAGGGCGGGCCGTTCGGTGTCGTGGACGCCATCATCGACGCCATCGGCGAGGTCGCGACCGGCGTGCACCCCTCGGAGATCGCCGGCATCGGCATCGGCCTCCCGGCCCAGATAGACTTCGGCCGGCAGACCGTCGAGTTCTGCACCAACCTGCCGCTGGCCGGGGTCGACATGCGCGGCCTGATCATGTCCCGCACCAAGTACGCCGTCACCATCGACAACGACGGCAACGCGGCGGCACTGGGCGAGTCCAGGTTCGGTGCGGCGAAGGGAGCCAGGGACTTCGTCATGGTCACCCTCGGCACCGGCGTCGGCGGAGGCGTCTTCATAGACGGCCAGCTGTACCGGGGCCACCGCGGACTCGGCGGCGAGATCGGGCACATGGTGGTCGATCTCGACGGGCCGGAATGCCCGTGCGGGGCCAAGGGGCACCTCGAGGCGTTCGTGGCGCGCCCCGCCATCATTCGGGACGCCACTGCGGCCGCTGCCACGTTCCGCGGTGCGGGGATCCTGCGCGCTGCGGGAGACGACAAGGACAAGATCACGGCCGAGATCGTCGTCGCGGCCGCGAACGCGGGCGACGAGGCCGCCGCGGAGATCATGGGCCGGGTCGGCCAGGTGCTCGGAGAGGCCCTGGTGGGCATTGTGAACCTGCTGAACCCGCAGCTGATCCTGATCGGAGGAGGCATCGGCGAGAGCTGCCCGCTCGTGATCGAGCGCGCCTCCCAGACCATCACGGCTGAGGCGCTGGCCGGACGACGCGACGTGAAGGTCGTCCCCGCCGAGCTCGGCAACGACGCCGGCGTGGTCGGTGCCGCCGCCCTGGCGCTCGACGAGCACGATTCTCGAGAAGGGCTGCACCGATGAGCGCATCGATCGTCCACTTCGCCCCTGTCCGCTCCACCAAGAAGATCTCGCTCGTCACCCGCGCCGGCCAGCTCCTCGAGCGGGCGGGTCTGCGCGAGGCCGTGGCGGACGGGGACATCGTCGCCGTCAAGCTGCACTTCGGCGAGAAGGGCAACACGGGCTTCGTCCAGCCCGTCTTCCTGCGCGAGGTCGTTGCGCGCGTCAAGTCTCACGGCGGCAAGCCGTTCCTGACCGACGCCAACACGCTCTACCGCGGCCAGCGCGCCAACGCGGTCGACCACCTGACGTGCGCCATCCAGAACGGCTTCTCCTATGCCACGGTCGAGGCTCCCATCGTCATCGCCGACGGCGTCGACGGTCGCGAAGCGGTCGACGTGGCCATCCGGGGCGGCAAGCACTTCGAGACGGTGCGCATCGGTTCCGCCGTGGTGCACGCGGACGCGATGGTCGCCGTCACCCACGTGAAGGGCCACGAGGCGACCGGCTTCGGCGGAGCGCTCAAGAACGTCGGCATGGGGCTGGGGTGCCGGTCGGCGAAACAGCGCATGCACGCCGACTTCCGCCCGGAGGTCACCGCGGAGAAGTGCACCGCGTGTGCGCGGTGCGTCAAATGGTGTCCTGTGGCCGCCATCGCCATCAACCCCGACCGCGTCGCCGAAGTGGACTTCGCCGTGTGCTACGGCTGTGGCGAGTGTGTCGCGAGCTGCCCGTACGGCGCCATCGCGACCCAGTGGAAGACGACCCCCGAGGCCATCCAGGAGAAGATCGTCGAGCACGTGGCCGGCGCGGTCGCGGGCAAAGAGGGCAAGGTCGTCTACCTGTCGTTCGTGACGGCGATCTCCCCGGACTGCGACTGCTGGAACTTCTCCGACGCCCCGATCGTGGGCGACATCGGCGTGCTCGCTTCGACCGACCCCGTCGCTATCGACCAGGCCGCGTACGATCTCGTTACCGCCGCGGCCGGACTCCCCGGCTCGCGCGCCGAGGGCATGGCGGCGGGCGCGGACAAGTTCCTAGACATCACGGGGGTGGACGGCACAGCCGCGATGGCGTATGCCGAAGCCATGGGACTCGGCACCAGGGACTACGAGCTGGCGTCGATGGAGTAGTGACGCGGCGCCGTCAGGGGCGGCGCCGGCAATGCCGACAGCGGAGGGGCGCATGGGCAACGTCGATATCCTGAAGCGTGCGTGGGCGACGACCTGGAAGTACAAGATCCTGTGGTTGTTCGGTCTGTTCGCCGGCGCGGGTGGCAGCGGCAGTTACAGCTCCAACAGCGGCTCCCGCTCCGGTTCGTCAGGCGGCTCGAATCCGTTCGGTAACCAGCTGTCCGGCGAGTTCGAGCACTACCTGCCGGTACTCATCGCCATCGCCGTGGTGCTGGTACTGCTCGGCATCGTCTTCTTCGTCCTCACGTTCGCCGCGCAGGCGGGACTCGTGCATCTGGCCAACGAGGCCGAGGAGAAGCGCCCGGTCCGCGGCGGCGACGGCTGGCGCGTCGGTTTCAAGTACTGGGGGCGGACGTTCGCGATCGACTTCCTCGTGGGTCTGCCGATCATCCTGGTCGTGATCGTGTTCGCGATCATCTTCGGCGCGTCGCTGGTCGGGATCATCGCGGGCGCGGCGGGGCTGGACAAGGGGTCATCGGCGGCCGGGGCGGGCCTCGTCTCCGGGATCGGCGGCATGTGCTGCGCCCTGCTGGTGCTCGTTGTTGCCTCCTTCGCCTACGCGATCGTCTTCGGGACGGCGGCCCAGCTCGCCCTGCGCTACGCGGTACTCGAGGACCGCGGCGCGATCGAATCGCTCAAGGCCGGATGGGCGGACGTGTGGGCGAAGCGTGGCGCGGTCGGCATGTTCTTCACGGTGTGGGTGACCAACATCGTCTACAGCCTCGCCCTCGGCCTCGCGCTGATGATCTTCATCATCCCGATCGTGTTCATGACGATCGCCGGGAACCTTGCGGGGGTCATCGGCCTGGGAGTGGTCGCCGGTCTTGTCGCGATGCTTCCCGCCGCTATCTACGGCTCCTTCGTCTCCTGCTCGTGGACGCTGTTCTTCCGCCGCATGATCGGGCGCGACCAGGCTGCGGCCCCCGTGTATGCGGGCGGTTACCCGCCGCCTGCCGCGGGTGCGCAGGGCTTCCCGCCCGCGCCTCCGGCCGCCGGCTACGCCCCTCCCACGGCGTCCGACTACGCGACGCAGCCGCCGGCGCCCGCCGCCGATCCCTGGATCGCGGCGAACGACCTGCCCGAGGCACCGCCCCCCGCGGCGCCTCCGGTCGCCGATGTCCCGGCTCCCGGGGAGCCCCCGGTGTCCGACGGTCCTCCGCCCGACGCGCCGCCCGAGGCGTAGTGGCGGCCCGCACGCAGCCTGTCGACGAGCAGGCGGTCCCTTCGGGGGGCCGCCTGCTCGTCTGCGCCACACCGATCGGCAATCTGGGCGACGTGACCGAGCGGGTGCTCGAGGCTCTGCGCACCGCGGACGTCATCCAGGCGGAGGACACGCGGGTGACGCGCAAGCTGCTCACCCGCTTCGGGATCTCCACTCCGCTGGAGCCCTACCACGCGAAGAACCTGGAGCGCCGCACGCCCGAGGTGGTCGCGCGTGTACGCGCGGGCGCGCGGGTCGCGCTCGTCTCGGATGCGGGCACGCCGGGCGTGTCCGACCCCGGGGCCAGGCTCGTCGATGCCTGCCTGCGCGAGGGGCTGCCCGTCGACGTCCTGCCGGGGCCTTCGGCGATCATCACGGCGCTCGTGGCGAGCGGCCTTCCCACCCACGCTTTCTACTTCGGCGGCTTCCTGCCACGCAAGGAAGGGGAGCGCGGCCGCGTGCTCGCCTCGCTCGCGGGTCTCGACGCGACGCTGGTGTTCTACGAGGCCGCGAACCGCTCCGCGGCCACGTCCGCGAGCCTGGCCGCGGCCTATCCCGGTCGCGCTGCGGCCATGGCGCGCGAGCTCACGAAGATCTACGAAGAGGTGCTTCGCGGCACGACCGAGGAGCTGGCGGCCGCGCTCGCGGGCCGCGAGCTGAAGGGTGAGGTCGTGCTGCTGGTGGGTCCTCCGGTGCGTGGAGAGTCGGCGCACGTCGATGAGGACGCGGTGCGGGCGAGGATCGCCCGGCTCGTTGCCGGCGGCGCGAGCCGGCGGGACGCGGCGAAGCAGGCTGCGGGCGAGTTCGGACTGGGGCGCAACGCGGCGTATGAGCTGGCGGTCAGTTCGAAGCGGACCGACGGGGACGGGAAGGACTAGACGGCCGCCTTGACGGCGGCGACGCAACTGCGGCACATCGCGCGGTCCTTGATCCTGACGATGTCCTCGACCGAGCCGCACATCACGCACGAGTCGTGATGCTTGGTGACGATGATGCGCTCACCGTCGACCGAGATGGACATCGGGTCCTTGACGTTGATCCCGAGCGTGCGGCGCAACTCCATCGGGAGTACGATGCGCCCTAGGTCGTCGACCCTCCGAACGATTCCCGTGTCGCTCATCCTCTTGTGCCTCTCATTTGACTGCTCAAACCGCCTGGTGAAGGATACGTCGAGGACACGAGCCCCCTGGATCCGACCACCCCCGGACCAAACTTGTTTCCAATAATGCCCAAAGTCGGGCGGGAGTAACATACCTTTATGAAGAAGACCTCAGCTGAGACGTTCTACCTCACGACGCCGATCTACTACGTGAACTCGGTACCCCACCTGGGCACCGCGTACACGACCATAGCCGCCGACTCGCTCGCGCGGTATCGCCGCATGACCGGGCACGACGTGCACTTCCTCACGGGTCTCGACGAGCACGGCCAGAAGGTCGCCCAGGCGGCAGCCGAGAACGGGACCGACCCCCAGTCGTGGGTCGACACCATCGCACCGAAGTTCATCGACGCCTGGAAGATGCTCGACATCTCCTACGACGACTTCATCCGCACCACCGAGGACCGCCACGTGCTCGGCGCCCAGCGGTTCCTGCAGGTGCTGAAGGACAACGGCGACCTGTACCAGGGCCACTACGAGGGCTGGTACTGCGTTCCGGACGAGACCTTCTACACGGAGGACCAGCTGGTCGAAGGCAAGTGCCCCGGATGCGGGCGGGACGTCCAGTTCATCCGCGAGGACAACTGGTTCTTCCGTCTCTCCGCCTATCAGGACCGCCTGCTCGAGCACTACGACGCGAATCCCGGTTTCATCCAGCCCGACTCGCGGCGCAACGAGGTCCTGAGCTTCGTCACCGGGGGCCTGAAGGACCTGTCCGTCTCCCGCACGACCTTCACATGGGGCATCCCGCTGCCGTTCGACGAAGAGCACGTGATGTACGTCTGGTTCGACGCGCTGCTCAACTACGTCACGGCCATCGGCTACGGCGATCCGGACCGCGCGGAGGAGTTCGCGAAGTGGTGGCCGGCCCAGGTCCAGTTCGTGGGCAAGGACATCATCCGCTTCCACTGCGTCATCTGGCCCGCGATGCTCATGGCGGCGGGCCTGGCGCTTCCCGAGACGGTCTTCGCCCACGGCTTCGTGCTCTCCAAGGGCGAGAAGATGTCCAAGTCCAAGGGCAACGCGGTCGCACCTTCGGACCTCGTGGCGAAGTTCGGTGTCGATGCCTATCGGCACTACTTCCTGCGCGACGTGCAGTTCGGCGGCGACGGCTCCATATCCATGGAGGGCATGGTCCAGCGCTACAACGGGGACCTGGCCAACGACTGGGGCAACCTGGTCAGCCGGCTGCTCAACATGACCGAGAAGTACTGCGAAGGCAGGGTCCCAGCCCCTCCCGATGCGTCCACGGCGACCGACGACGACCGCGAGCTCATCAGCATCGCCGCCGCGCTGCCGGCCACGTACGAGGCCGCGATGGCCCGCCTGGACTACGTCGGGGCGCTGGAGGCCACGTGGGAGCTCGTGAAGCGGGCCAACCGCTACATCGAGGACTCCGCGCCGTGGAACCTCGCGAAGTCCGACGAGACCCGTCCGCGCTTGGAGGCGGTCCTCTACGACGCCCTTGAGGCGGTGCGCATCACCGCGCTCTTCACCGCCCCGGTCATGCCGAACACCTCGGCGGAGGTATGGCGCCGCCTCGGACTGGGCGACGTGGCCGCGGTGACGGACATCGCGGCCGAAGCCGAGTGGGGACGCCTGCCGGTGGGTAGCGTCGTCATGAAGGGAGAGCCGCTCTTCCCGCGAATCTACGAGGAAGAGTAGCGATCCGCACGGGACCCGTCCCAAAGCGGTCCGGCCTTGAGCAGGCAAGGAGCTGAGTGTTCATGACCGAACGCAAGCCGCGTGTCGAAGTGCCGAAGCTCGGGGCGCAGACCGCAGACACCCACGCGCACCTGGACATGCTCGACGATCCCGCGGGGGCGCTCGAGCGCGCTGCCGTCGCGGGCGTCATGTTCATCGCGACCGTCGCCGACGTCACGGAAGCCCCGCTCGGGACCTTCGACGCGCTCGGCTCCTGGATCAGCGAGGCGCAGGAGCGCATGGACCTGTGGGGCGTGCCGCATCCCGAGACGCCCCAGATGCGCATCATCGTCGGCGTGCATCCGCACAACGCGAAGGGCTACACCGCCGAGGTCGCGGACACGCTTCGCCGGCTTGCGGCCGACCCCCGCGTCGGGGCCATAGGCGAGATAGGCCTCGACTTCCACTACGACCACTCGCCGCGCGACCACCAGCGCCGGGCGTTCGAGGCGCAGCTCATGGTCGCGCACGACCTCGACCTCCCGGTGGCCATCCACCTGCGCGAGGCGCACGAGGAGGGCATCGCGATCCTCAAGGACGTCGGCGTGCCGAAGGCCGGCTGCATCATCCACTGCTTCACCGAGGGTCCCAAGACCGCGGAGCTCCTCCTTGAGATGGGCTGTCACCTGTCCTTCGCGGGCCCGGTGACGTTCCCGCGGGCCGACATCCTGCTGGAGGCGGTCGGCGTCGTACCGCTCGACCGCCTGCTGGCGGAGACCGACTGCCCGTTCATGACCCCGGTGCCCCAGCGCGGCCGCAGCAACGAGCCAGCGTGGGTGACGTTCACCGTCCAGAAGCTCGCCGAGATCAAAGGCCTGCCGTCCGAGGAAGTGGCCGCGGCCATCCTCACCAACGCCAAGCGCGTGCTCGGCGACGGGAGCTGACGCGCACCGTGGACGCGCCGCCGGTCCTGGCGCCGGGGTCGGTCCTCGGCATAGCGGGCAGCCCGCGGCGTGACGGCAACAGCGAGCGGCTGCTGGACGCCTGCCTCGAGGGCGCGGCGGCGGCGGGAGCGGGTGTCTTCAAGCTCGTCGTGACCGACTACGGCATCACGCCTTGCCGCGGATGCAACGCGTGCTCTCTGACCGGTGAGTGCGTCGTGCACGACCGGATGCGCGAGGTCTATGCGCTCCTCGACTCCGCAGGGGCGGTCGTCGTTGCGAGCCCCGTCTTCTTCGCCACGGTGCCGGCCGTCCTCAAGGCGCTCTACGACCGCTGCCAGCCCTACTGGGCACGACGCTACGAGCTGCGGCTGCCGGCGCCGGAGAAGCGCCCTGGCGGCCTCCTGGTGGTGCGCGGCGGAGGCGACCCCTACGGGCACGAATGCGTGGTGCGCACGACGAAGAGCGTGTTCGCCGTCGTCGGCCTGGAGATGGCCGAGCCGGTCGTGGTCGACGGGGTCGATTCGCCCAGCGAGATCGGCCGCCATCCCGAGGCGTTGGCGGCCGCGCGGGACCTCGGTGCGCGGCTCGCCGAAAGGGCCGGGCGGGGCGGCGCCTGAGGCCGCGTGGGGCCCTGCGGGACGCCTTTCGTGGCGACCTGCGCGTTTGTGGCGACCGTGGCGTTCGACTATAATTCGACTCCGTTTCGTTTACGATCTGTTGCCTACACATCAGGGGGCACATGTGGGACTGCCGGGTGGCCCGGCACGTTTCCTGAAGACCCGATACATCGTCGCAGCAGTCGTCCTCGCAGCCATCGCACTCATGAGCGTCACCGGATTCGTTTGGGCCAACAAGCGCGTCACCGTCATCGTCGACGGGACCGCAACGGAGTACACGACCCAGTCAGATACCGTCGCCTCCCTGCTTTCGGAGGCAGGCGTTCGCTTCACCTCCACGGACCTCGTGAGCCCCTCGCCGAAGGCCGAGGTCTATGACGGCGCGACCGTCGTCGTCCGGCACGCCGTGCCGGTCACCCTCTCCATCGCCGGCGAGAAGCTCACCCTCAACGTGGTCGGCCGTACCGTGGCTGACGCTCTGCTTTCCGCGGGGCTGGATCCCACGTCAGGCATGCACAGCGAACCGCCGGTCGAGGCGGCGCTGGAGCCCGACATGGAGATCACCGCGACCGACGTGTTCATCCGCGTCGCGGAGGAAGAGGTCGAGGTCCCGTACAACGTCGTCGTCCTCGGGGATCCGACGCTGCCGGCCGGTTCGCGCAAGACCGCGACGGCGGGATCCGTCGGCCGGGCGCTGCGGATCTACCAGGTGCTCGTGGTGGGCGGCGTCGAGGGCCCGCGGTTCCTGAGGACGACCAAGACGCTCGCCGAGCCCGTCACCGAGGTCGTCTCCCTCGGCACCCAGCGCCGGTTCCGCCAGATCATGGTGTCGCGCGGCACGACCCGCAAGGCGCCGACGCCGGCCCTCTCGGGCGGGCAGACGCGGATCATGCGCGCCACCGCCTACACGCCCTGGGACGTCGGCTGCGGCGGCATCAAGGTCATCGCATCGCGCAAGCTCCGCTACAAGATCCCGGACGGCTGGGGCGTCGTCGCGGTCGACCCGCGTGTCATCCCGCTGGGGACCAAGATGTTCGTCGAGGACTACGGCTACTGCATCGCGGCCGATACCGGCGGCGCCATCAAGGGCAACCTCATCGACGTCTGCTACTGGGGCAAGGACCTCAACGCCTCGACCACGTCGGATGGTGCGGCCCAGCGTGCGGCCGCGCACGCGGCCTCGGGCCGCTGGGGGATGCGCAGCAGCGTCCGCGTCACCATCCTCGGCAAGTAGCCAAGGCCCCCGGGGGCGCGCCGCATGACCCATTCACCGCTCGCCACCCCCACTGCCACGCGTGACGTCCTCGCTCGTCACGGGCTGGGCCTGAAGAAGTCACTCGGCCAGCACTTCCTCGTCGACGACAACGTCGTGGGCCGTATCCTGTCGCTAGCCGACCTGCCCCCGGGCGCGGTCGTCCTGGAGATCGGCCCGGGCATCGGCACGCTCACCCACGCGCTGTGTGCGAGAGCGGGAGCGGTCGTGGCCGTCGAGCGCGACACCGGCCTGCTTCCGGCCCTCGACGAGGTGCGCGGCGCGTGCGGCAACCTGACCGTCGTGACGGGTGACGCCGTGAAGGTCCCGGTCGACGAGCTCGTGACCCCCCTCGGCCCGCCGGTCTGGCTCGTCGCGAACCTGCCGTACGCCGTGGCCGCCACGGTCGTTCTGCGGTTCTTCGAGGAGATGCCGTCACTCCGGGCCGCGACGGTCATGGTGCAGGCGGAGGTCGCCGATCGGATGGCGGCGTCTCCCAGCACGAAGGACTACGGTGCGTACACGGTGAAGCTGAGGCTGCTCACGCGGGTGGCCGGGCGGTTCCCGGTGCCGCGCGGCTGCTTCATGCCGCCTCCGCGCGTCGATTCGTCGGTGCTTCGCCTCGACCGGCTGGAACGGGGGCTTCCGGAGCCCGATCGCTCCGCCGCCGCCGCTGTCGCCGCGGCGGCGTTCGCCCAGCGCCGCAAGACGATCCGCAACTCGGTGCTGTCGAGCACGGGGTGGGACGGCGCACTGCTTGACGCCGCGCTGGCCGCGGCCGGTGTCGACCCCCGCCGCCGTGCCGAGTCCCTGGGTGTCGACGAGTTCGTCCGTCTGGCCTCCGAAGTGCGCGAACAGGGCCTTCTACCTTGAGTTTTGGGACTTAGCACTGTATAATCGCCTGCGTCTTGGGAGGCGATACATGGATGTAGTCAGGCAGGTCGAGGTCGTGGGTCGCATACGAAGCGATCTCCAGGGCCTCATGGGAACGCGGATGCGGCTCAAGGCCAATATGGGCCGGTCCAAGATCGTTGAACGCGAGGGAGTCCTCGAGGAAACGCACCCGAGCCTCTTTGTGGTCAAGGTCGACGAGAAGCGCGACCGCACCGCACGGGTTTCCTACAGCTACGTGGACATCCTCACCGGCACCGTCGAGTTGACGCACTGTGGCAGCGGGGAGAGCGTCTTTCCCTGGCTCAACTGACAAAAGCGCGACATGACGTACGATGAGCGGGCGCGGGACTACAGTCCCGCGCCCGACGCGTATTCTTGGGGAGGCCCGTTTTGGTCCGCGCCACCGCACGTGTCCGGGTCGAGGCCCGCGCGAAGGTCAACCTGTTCCTGGCAGTGGGCGAGCGTCGCCCCGACGGCTATCACGACGTCATGACCGTGATGCAGGCCATCAGTCTCGCGGACACCGTGATCGTCGGACCGCGCGCCGGCGGCATCGGCCTGGTCACCGAGCCCGGACTCGGCATCCCGGAGCAGGACGACCTGGCGTTCCGGGCCGCGGAGGCTTGGCGCGGCATCTCGGGGGACGATCGCGGCGTCGCCATAGCCGTCACGAAGGCCATCCCGGCCGGTGCCGGGCTCGGCGGCGGCAGTGCGGACGCGGCCGCCGTCCTGGCCGCGCTCTCGGGTTGGCGCCCCGGCGGAGAGCCTTCGCCGTCGCTGCTGGAGGCCGCGGCGCGTCTCGGCGCAGATGTCCCGTTCTTCCTGGGGCCGGGGACGCAATTGATGGGCGGGCGGGGCGACGAGCCGCTCGAGGCCCTTCCCACGCCCCGGCTGGACATCGTCCTGGTCAATCCCGGTGAAGCCGTGCCCACCGGCGCGGCGTATGCGCAGTTCGACCGGATGGTGCGGGAGCCCGCGCAATCGACCGACGCCATGCTGCGGGCGCTCCGATCCGGTGATGCGCGGGCCGTAGCGGACGCTCTCTACGACAACATGACCGGGGCTTCGTGTTCGCTGGTGCCCGGGATACGCGTCGCGCTACGATTCCTCGAAGACTCGCCAGGCGTTCTCGGCGCGGCGATGGCCGGGAGCGGGTCGACCGTCTTCGCGGTGTGCGAGGGTGCCGCGGCCGCCGCGGAGTGCGCGGCGCGGGCGGGTGCGCGCGGCTGGTGGTCCTCGGCGGTCACCACCGTGGACCGGGGCCTGGCGCTGGCCGTACAAGGCGAGGACGGGACGTGGACGTGAAGGTCGACGCGGTCATTCTGGCTGGCGGGGACGGCGAGGTCATCGACCCGACGTGCCGCTTCAAGGGTCTGCTGCCGACGGCGGGCAAGCCGCTTGTCGAGTGGGTCGTCGACGCGTTTCGCGAGGCGGCGTTCATAAACGAGATCGCGGTCGTGATGCCCACGGCCGAAGGTCTCGGCGGCTGGGTGGACAAGGTGGACAAGCTCGTCGTCTCCGACGGCTCGTTCATGGACAACGTCCTGGCCGGCGCGGCGTCGTTCCGGGTCGACAGGCCGGTCATGGTCGCGACCGGCGACATCCCGCTCATCACGCCGCAGGCCATCGACGACTTCGTGAAGGCCGCGCTCGAGACCGAGGCGGACTTCGTCTACCCCATGGTGACCCGCGTCGAGATGGAGCGGCAGTTCCCCGGCAGCGAGCGCACCTACTTCAAGCTTCGCACCGGCTCGCATACGGGCGGCAACGCCATGATGGTGAACCCGCTGCTGCTCCCGGCCTGCCACGATCTCGGGCAGCGCCTGTTCGACCAGCGCAAGAACGCGGTCGGCATGCTCAAGATCGCCGGGCTCGGGTTCGTCGTGCGGTTCGTGATGGGGCGCCTGCAGCCCGAGGACCTGGCCGACAAGATCCGGCAGCTGCTGGGGGGCAGTGGGGCGGCGGTTGTCACGGAGCACGCATCGCTCGCGGTCGACGTCGACAAGCCGTCGGACCTCGCGCTGGTCGAAAGGGTCCTGCGCGAGCGGGGTATCGGCTAGGGACCGTTCGTCGCGGAGTCCGGGTCAGCGATTCGGCAGGAGCATCGGCTCCCATGTCGAATATTGCCACCAGGAAAGAATGCCGCCACGTGCCGCGCGGGGGCGGCTGGAGTGGTGCAACTCGGGGGGCTTGCTAAACATGGACATCACGAAAGTGACGCTCCGTCCGGTCGCCATGAACAAGGTCTGCGCGATCGCGAGCGTGGTCATCGACGACCAGTTCGTGGTCCATGATCTCCGGGTCGTCAACGGCGACAAGGGGCTCTTCGTCGCCATGCCGTCGCGCAAGCTTCCGAACGGCGAGTTCCGCGACATCTGCCACCCGATCAACACCGACGCCCGCAACATGATCCAGGCGGCGGTGCTCGAGCAGTTCCAGCTGGACGGCGGGATCGAGGCCTTCTCGGAGGCCGCGGCGTCGGGCGAGGACGCGCTCGACTGAGCCGGCCCGCGCACGTCACGCCCTTACTCCGGCTCCTTCCTCGCCCCACGCGGCCGTCTCGCTTCGCGTCGCCGCCGGTCCCCCGGTGCTTTTGCTACACTTCGGCGGTACCGTTGGGGCGTAGCCAAGCGGTAAGGCAGGGGCCTTTGGAGCCTCCATCCGCAGGTTCGAATCCTGCCGCCCCAGCCAACTGACGCGAATGCGGCGGCGCCCCGGCTCGGAGCGCTCCCGTTCTTCAAGACAAGGAGCCAAGGACATGACCACGGCGGCCCTCATCCTCGCAGCGGGCGAGGGCACCCGCATGAAGTCCGACCTGCCGAAGGTCGCGCACCCGGTCCTGGGCGTGCCGATGGTTCGCCTGGTCCTGGACGCCGCCCGGGCGGCGGGGTGCGATCCCGTGGTCGTCGTCACCGGCCACGGGGCGGACATCGTCGAGGCGCTGGTCGAAGGCGCCGCGTGCGTGCGTCAGGCCGAACAGCTCGGCACGGGCCATGCGGTGATGTGCGCCGAGGAGGCACTGGCCGGCTTCGACGGGTCGCTGCTCGTGCTCTCCGGGGACACCCCGCTCATGCGGCCCGAGACCATGCGCGCGCTCGTGGGCGCACGCGCGGACGCGGGTGCCGGTTGCGCCGTGCTGACCGCGCGGATACCGGACCCGATGCTCGGGCGCGTCGTGCGCGGCGAGGACGGCCTCGTGGACCGGATCGTCGAGGCCAAGGACGCCACGCCCGCCGAAGCCGCGCTCGACGAGGTCAACACCGGCACGTACTGCTTCGACGCGCGATCACTGTTCGAGCACCTCCACCGCCTCGGCAGTGACAACGCCCAGGGCGAGTACTACCTCACCGACATGGTGGCGCTCCTGCGCGCCGAGGGCCTGCCCGTGGTCGCGGTGACCACCGACGACCCTGCCGAGGGCATGGGCGTGAACACGCGCGTCCAGCTGGCCGAAGCCACTCGCCTTCTCCAGGCGCGCGTGAACGAGGCGCACATGCTGGCGGGCGTGACGATGTCCGACCCGACGCTGGTGTGGGTGGCCCCGACGGTACGTCTCGGCCGCGACGTCGTGCTCGAGCCCATGACCTTCCTCTCGGGCGACACGACCGTCGGCGACGGCTCGGTCATAGGCCCGTCGGCGCGCGTCGAGGACTCCGAGGTCGGTCGGGGCGCGCGGATCGACTCGTCGGTCGTGCGCGGTGTGAAGGTCGGCGACGGCGCGAGCGTGGGTCCGATGGGCTTCCTGCGCCCGGGCACGCGGCTCGAGGCGCGTGCCAAGACCGGCGCGTTCGTCGAGGTCAAGAACTCCACGGTTGGGGAAGGTTCCAAGGTGCCCCACCTGTCCTACATCGGCGACGCCGAGATCGGCAAGGAGGTCAACGTGGGGGCGGGCTCCATCACCTGCAACTACGATGGCTGGGAGAAGCACCGCACGACCATCGGCGACGGGGCGTTCATCGGTTCGGATACGATGCTCGTGGCGCCGGTGAACGTTGGAGCCGGCGCGGTGACCGGCGCGGGCAGCGCGATATCGAAAGACGTGCCCGCCGACGCGCTCGCCATCGAGCGCACCGAGCAGCGCACGGTGACAGGATGGGCCGCCCGCCGCAGGACGACCCGTGAGGGATCAGACGCAAAAGGGAGCGCCGAGCAGTCATGAGCCAGATGAGCAAGCGGATGATGGTCTTCGCAGGCAGTGCGAACCCCGAACTCGCCGAGGGCGTCGCCAAGCACCTCGGGATCGAGCTCGGCAACGTCAAGCTCGACCGGTTCGCGAACGGCGAGATCTATGTGCGCTACCTCGAGAGCGTCCGCGGCGCCGACGTGTTCCTTGTCCAGTCCGTGGCGAACCCCGTCAACGCGAGCCTGATGGAGCTCCTCATCATGGCCGACGCCGCGCGCCGCGCATCGGCACGCAACATCACCGCGGTCATCTCCCACTATGGCTACGCGCGCCAGGACAAGAAGTCGGCCGCGCGCGAGCCGATCACCGCGAAGCTCGTCGCCGACCTCATCACCGTCGCGGGCGTCGACCGGGTCATCACGATGGACCTCCACCAGGGCCAGATACAGGGCTTCTTCAACCTGCCGGTGAACCACCTGACCGCCCTGCCGATCCTCGCGGACTACTTCGAGAGCCTGAAGCTCTCCGACGTCACGGTCGTGTCGCCTGACGTGGGCCGCGTGAAGGTCTGCAAGAAGCTGGCGGACATGCTGGGCGCGGAGCTCGCGATCATGCACAAGGGCCGCCCCCAGCACAACGTCGCCGAGATCACGCACGTCATCGGCGAGGTGCAGGGACGCACCTGTATCGTGGCCGACGACATGATCGACACCGCCGGATCCATCAGCGAAGGCGCCAAGGCCCTCATGAACGCCGGTGCGAAGGCCGTGTACGTTGCCGCCACCCACGGCATCTTTTCTCCCCCCGCGTTCGACCGGATCGAGGCCGCGCCGATCGAGGAGCTCATCATCACCAACACGCTCCCGGTCCCGGAGGACCGCCGTCACGGCAAGATCCACGTGCTGTCCGTGGCACCGCTTTTCGCACACGCCATCCTGAACGTCTACGATGACGAGTCCGTGTCGGAGCTGTTCGATCCGGATTTCCAGTAGGAC
>CAZHMA010000001.1:44031-51171 GCA_964533555.1 uncultured Eubacteriales bacterium | reverse complement strand
TATCGCGCACGGCGAGCACACGAAGAACGAAAGGACCGGGGTCTACTCCTACCCGCCGGTCACGCGCATCGTCGGCCTGGGCACGCCGGTCGGCACTCCAATCGCGAACACGGCTCCCGCGACGACGACGTGCATCAACGCCGTCTGCCACAACCCCGCCGCCCCGTCGACCACCGCCTTCGCCAAGCCCTTCTGTGGCAGTTGTCACGTCTCCAACACCGCGGTGCACGGCTACGACTCGATCGATCACACCGCGACGGTCGGTGCGAACGTCGAGCCGGGCAGCACGGTCACCTGCGCCTCGTGCCACTCCATGGACCTCATGACCGAGCACACGAAGCCCGCCTCAGCGGGGCCCAAGGCCTGCACGACGTGTCACCCCGAGCCCTACGGCAGCGCGGTCAAGGACGCCGGCGGCTGGAACTTCGGCTGCGACCAGTGCCATGGCACCGGCACCACGCCCGCCAAGCACACCGGCATGCTCGCGAGCCACAGCCTCGCCGCCGACGCCGAGTGCGTCATCTGCCACACGAAGCCGCTGACTGAGATCCACTCCGCCGCGACCACGACGACACCGGGCGGGACCTTCACCTCGTGCCTCGTGTGCCACAACGCCGTGAGCGCCGCGACCCTGCCGGGCAAGGCCTGCATCGACTGCCACTTCGCCTACGCGCAGCATCCCGCACCCGCCGAGAAGCACACCGCCACCGCGTCCGCGGCCTGCGCGGCCTGTCATGACAGGGATGCCGCCACCGCCGGGATCGACCTGCTCGCCGTGCACTCCAAGCTCGCGTGCATGACCTGTCACGACAACCCGACGCGCATCGGCGACTGGTCGCAGGTCACCGCCGAGTGCGGTTCCTGCCACACGTACACCGGCACCGACGGCAAGGACCACGCGAATTACGCCGCGAAGCACAAGCCGACCGCCGCGGAGAGCCTCGCGTGTTTCGCGTGCCACCAGCACGTCCACGGCCGTACCGGGGACGTGACCGACAACCACACCGACAGCTGGCGTGGCGGAATCGGGTGCGCGACGTGCCACAACGACACCGTGAGCACCGACGGCATCACGACGGACTGCGCCAACTGCCACGGCGACGCGCCGGGGAAGCGCCCGTACCACCTCAAGATCGTGGTGGAGCACTCTGGTACGTCCGCCGCGACCGCCGAGTGCGCGGGGTGCCACGGCGCCGACACGAGCCAGGTGCACAAGACCTACGGCTGTGCCTCCTGTCACCTCATCAGGCCGCAGCCCGACGGCGTGCCGCTGGATCGGCCGCTTCTCGGCTGTGAGCCCTGCCACTCGATGCACGCGATGCACGGCGCTCCGGCCAACGAGCCGTTCCTGATCAACCCGCTGGCGCAGGAGTGCGCCTCCTGTCACGCTCCCGGCGCGACCTCGGCGCCGACCGTCGCGGACACGGCGTCCCACTACGCCGCCAAGGAGGCGTCGCACACCGCGATGCCGACCGACGGCACCTGCGTCGACTGCCACAGCATGGACCTCAAGACGGCCCACGCGGACGTGACGGATCCGTGCGTGACGTGTCACAAGTCGTCCCAGTTCACGGCCCTGGACGGTTCGTGGGACGGCTCGTGCGAGGCGTGCCACGCCACGAAGCACGCCGCCGCTGCGCCGAAGCACGCCACCACCGCCTCGGACGACTGTTCGGGAAGCGGTTGCCACGCGGTCGGCGACGTCACACTGGTCCACAAGGCGGCTGAGGTCACGACGACGGCGAACGTTCACCTGGTCACGTGCCAGGTCTGCCACAAGAACCCCGACCTGACGCTCACCAGCGCGGAGTGCGCGAACTGCCATACCGGCCACGGAGACCTGGGGCCCATCCATCGGTCCACGACGGCGAGTCAGGCCTGCTGGAACTGTCACACGGACGATGTGCGCATCGTTCATCAGGGCAGCGACCACGGACCGTGCGCTGTCTGCCACAACAACCTGGCGCTGATAGGCGGCGTCACGGGTAGGACCGCCGACTGCTCGTCGTGTCACACGTATACGGAGAGCAACGGCACGGACCACAACGGCTTCACTGCGAAGCACGCGCTCACATCGGAGTCAGCTGCCTGTTGGACCGACTGCCACAAGACACACCGCCAGGTGACGAGCATCGTCGACACGGGCCTGCACAGGCTCGCGAACGGACAGACGTACAACTGCTTCAACTGCCATGGCGGAATCGACATGACCGGCAAGACCGCGACCTGTACCACGTGCCATGGCCCTGAAGAGGGTCAGTACCCGATGCACGCGGACTACGGCGTTCGGCACATCGCGTCGGACGCGCAGTCGCAGCAGTGCGCCGGATGCCATCCTTCAGATGTTGCGCTCGCGCACACGGGCACCTACGGGTGCAAGACCTGCCACGCGACGCCCGCGAGGAACGGCCTGGCCTCGTGCAGCTTCTGCCACGTCCCTCATCATGCCTACGAGGATCCACTCAAGATCTTCGCGATCGCCGAGTGTCAGAACTGCCACAGCGCGGGCTCCAGGACAGTCGCGCCGGTCGTTGCCGATCGGACGACCCACTATGCTAGCAACGCCGAGACCCACACCGCGGTGCCCAGCGATGGAACGTGCATCGGTTGCCACAGCATGGATCTGCAGACCGCGCACACCTCGGTGACTGACGCGTGCGTGACATGTCACACCTCGAGCAAGTTCGCCTCGCGGGCGCTGCCGTGGGGCAGAACCTGTGAATCCTGCCACGCCTCCAAGCACGAGGCCGCCGCAGCCAAGCATGACGCGACCGACTCCTCCACCGCGTGCGCGGGACCGGACTGCCATGCGATCACGGATCTGACCGCCATCCACGCGAGCGCCGTAGCGACGAACGGCGTCGATGTGCGCGTCACTTCGTGCGCGGTCTGTCACGACGCGAACATGCCGGCGCTCACCACCGCCGCTTGCTCGAACTGCCACGCCGGTCACCCCGATCTCGGGCTGGCGCACACGCCGACCGCCGCAAGCTCCTCATGCGGTCAGCAGACGTGGTGTCACGGCGCGGACGTGCGCACGGTCCACTCGACCGCGACGACCACCACCGCGGAAGGGACCACGCTCACCGGGTGCGCCGTGTGTCACCGCAACCCCGCGATCACGATCGGCGATCTGCCGAACGTCGACTGTGCCAACTGCCACAGTCCGACGGTGTACACCGGTGACGTGAGTGGGACCGGCCACCGGGACTACGTGTCGCTTCACACGCCCGAACCCGCGAACGACGGCTGCACCGAATGCCATCCGCACGAGCGCTATTCGAGTGCCGCAGCGGGCGCGATCAACCTGGTGCCGGCGTTCCATCCGTACAGCGGGCTCGAGATGGGCCTGGCGAACACGCTCGCGAGCAACCTGCCGCCCGATTGTTCGTGGTGTCACAACAACACGACGCGCGGGCCTGCAACGGACCTGACGGCGGGCCTCACCGACATCAACTGCGTGCGCTGCCACGCGGACTACCAGGTCGACGGCGCGGGGCACGCGGGGATGACCGCGAAGCATTCGACGCCGTCGACCGACACCGCCTCGGCCGAGTGCGTCGCCTGCCATCCGAACGACACGACCGTCATCCACGAGTCCGCCGAAGCGACGATCGGTACTCCGGCAGAGCATGTCGTCGACTGCCTGCTGTGTCACCGAAGGGCGAACTCCCGTTGTTTCGCCGGCTGTCATGAGTGGCACGGCGGTCAGTTGTCGGAGATCTATCCGAACCCCGCGGCCTGCAACAACTACTACTGCCACGGGGGAACCACCAACGGCGGTCGGATCCCCGTGGTCTCGCTCGACGCGCACTACACGGCGAACCTGGTGAAGCACCAGAGCGCGGTCGGCACCGCGGTCAGTTGCGACGGCCCGGCATGCCACGCGACCGACCTGAAGGCGTCGCACGAGTCGACGCCGACGCCCGCGGTCCCGGTGACGTGCGCCGCATGCCACACCAAGTACGCGTCCGTGGTCAACGCGGGCTGGAACGGCGACTGTACGGCGTGTCACGCGGTCGGCGCGCATACCAGCATCGGCACGCGGCACACCGGTTTCGCGAGCGCTGCCACTACCTGTGACGATGGCGCTGGCTGCCACGTGAGCCGCGACCTTCCGACTGTCCACGCCGCCTTCGTCGGTCCTGACAAGCCGTTCAAGAGCACGTGCGCGATGTGCCACAAGAATCCCGCGGTCAACAACGCCGTCGGCAAGAATGCGAGCTGCTCTGCGCTCGATGGCGGTTGCCACAACTACGTCACGGGCCAGTACGGCAACTTCCACGGCTACAAGCACACCGTTTCCGCGCCCGAGAGCACGGTCTGCATGCCATGTCACGGAGGCGGTAACCGGATCGAATCGCCGCACGGCGCCTTCGCGAGCTTCGACAAGTGCGCCACGTGTCACAACGCGCCTGGTCGCGGCGATATCACAGCCGGTCTCACGAACAGCGAGTGCTCGAACTGCCACGCAGCGCGCGGCAGCATCGCCGGCACGATCCGGGACGCGGGCAGCAACCCGCTCGCCGGAGTGACCGTGTCCAACGACAAGGGGCGCACCGCGACCACCGCGGCCGACGGTTCCTACTCGATCCCCTACGTCGGGCCGAGGTCGTACACCGTGACCATCGCCCTCGCGGGATACCAGACCCAGACAGTCCCGGTCATGGTTGTGGCGGGCGCACCGACCACGCTTGATGCGTATCTCACGCCTGTCGTTCCAGGCAGCATCACTGGTGCCGTGACCGATGCCGGCGGGGTGCCGATCATCGGCGCGAGCGTTACCACCGACAAGGGCCAGTCCACGACGAGCGGCGCAGGCGGCGCGTACAGCTTCGTCGGCCTGTCGCCCGACACGTACCAGGTAGATGCTTCGGCGACCAACTACGTTGCGCAGACCAAACCCGCCATCGTGAACGAGGGTTCCGACACCGCGCTGAGCTTCGCGCTGGTCGCAAGGCCGGGGTCCATCACCGGTCGCATCACGCGTCCGCCGATGGGCGAGGCGATCGCGGGCGCGACGGTCACCACCGACAAGGGCCAGTCGACCACGAGCGATGCGAGCGGGTACTACACCCTGGCCGACCTTGTTCCCGGCACGTACAGCGTGACCGTGGCCGCGTCCGGTCGCGTGACGCAGGCGCAGTCCGCGGACGCGACTCCAGGCGGGTCGACCACGCTCGACTTCCTAATGGCGCCTGCTCGCGGCACCCTGTCCGGCACCGTCACCGGCACCGGCGGAGCGCCGCTCTCCGGCGCCGCCGTCACGGTCGGCGGCCAGACGAGGACCACCGGGTCCGACGGCGGCTACGCGTTCACCGACCTCCTGCCTGACACGTACACCATCACCGTGTCCGCTGCCGGCTACGTCGGCCAGAGCGGGTCGGGCGTCGTGGCCGCGAACGGCACGACGACCGTGGACTTCGCGCTCATCTCCGACGTGCCCACGACCGGTGCGCTCTCCGGTCACGTGACCGCAACGGGCGGAGGCGCGCTCTCAGGCGCCACCGTGGTGACCGACCACGGACAGTCCACGACGACCGATGGCAGCGGGGCCTACACTTTCGCCGGGCTGGTCCCGGACACCTACAACGTGACGGTGTCGAAGACCGGCTACGCGACCCTGCGCAGGGCCGGTGATGTCGTCGCCGGATCCGATGCGACAATCGACTTCACGCTCGTCGTCCCGCCACCCAGCGCAGGCCCCAACCTAGCGCTGGGTAAGACCTTCACGGCGTGGTCCAGCGCCGGCACGGCCTACACACCGGCCATGGCTGGTGACGACAATACCTCGACGTGGTGGTGGTCGAATGCGACCGGAGGTCCGACATCTGCGGCGTGGATGAGGGTCGATCTCGGGGCGATCACGTCCATCGGCCGAATCGACGTCGTGTGGTACGGCGACTACTGGGGCAAGAGATACAGCGTACTCACATCACCGGACGACGGCGTGTGGACGACGGTCTACACCACCACCACCGGCGGACCGGGCACGGCAAGCATCACATTCTCGCCGCTGAATGCTCGCTACGTGCGCGTCTACTGCAACACGACCTCGGGCGCCTCGACCGGCTACGGCATTGCGGAGCTGCGGGTGTTCTCCGGAGGGACGCCGGCGCCGCCCACGACAGGGATGCTGACAGGTCGGATCACCGGCACTTCCGGCGGTGGGATCGTGGGAGCGACGGTCACCACGGACAAGGGTCAGTCCACGACCACTGGCGCTGACGGGGCGTACTCGTTCGCGGGGCTCACGCCGGGCGCGTATACGGTCTCTGCTGCCGCGAGCGGCTATGTGACCGCGGCGAAGTCGAACGCCGTGGATGCCGGCCTCTCGACAACGGTGAACCTGAGACTTGAACCGGTTCCTCCCGGCAGGCTTCTCGGTCGCGTGACGGATGCTCTCGGAGTCGGCGTCAGCTCGGCCAGTGTCACGACCGACAAGGGCGGATCCACAATTGCCGACGCCGGGGGCTACTTCACCTTTGCGGGCCTCGCGCCCGGCGCGTACAGCGTCACGGTGACCAAGACCGGCTTCGTGACGCAGACGAAGGCCGCCACAGTGGTGGCAGGTTCAGACGTCACTGTCGACTTCACGATGGTGGTCCCGGCCCCAACCACCGGCGGGCTCAAGGGCTCAGTGAAGGACGCCGGCAACGCAGCGGTCGCCGGTGCGATCGCCGCCACCGACAAGGGCCAGTCCACGACGACCGCCGCTGACGGCTCATACTCCTTTGCGGGCCTCGCGCCCGGCGCGTACAGCGTCACGGTGACCAAGACCGGCTTCGTGACGCAGACGAAGGCCGCCACAGTGGTGGCAGGTTCAGACGTCACTGTCGACTTCACGATGGTGGTCCCGGCCCCAACCACCGGCGGGCTCAAGGGCTCAGTGAAGGACGCCGGCAACGCAGCGGTCGCCGGTGCGATCGCCGCCACCGACAAGGGCCAGTCCACGACGACCGCCGCTGACGGCTCATACTCCTTTGCGGGCCTCGCGCCCGGTGCGTACAGCGTCACGGTGACCAAGACCGGCTTCGTCACGCAGACGAAGGCTGCCACAGTGGTGGCAGGTTCAGACGTCACCGTCGACTTCACGCTCGTCGTCCCGCCACCCAGCGCAGGCCCCAACCTAGCGCTGGG
>CAZHMA010000001.1:36056-43931 GCA_964533555.1 uncultured Eubacteriales bacterium | reverse complement strand
TGCAACACGACCTCGGGCGCCTCGACCGGCTACGGCATTGCGGAGCTGCGGGTGTATCAGTAGAGGTACCCGACATCCGGTATCGCGAAGGCCCCTCGATCAGGGGCCTTCGTCGTAGCCGCGGCCTCCCGCAGTCGGAAATCGCTTCCAGAAACGTGTCACACGTCATGTACCGCGGCCGAACTCGGATGCTAAACTCAAGCGGTCAGCGCCACGCGATGACTGCTTCACCCTGCACGGGGTCGTTTCATTCGTTCACGCGCAGCCGGGCGGAGGAACGTTGGTCGACGAGAACGTCGGGTTCCCCGACGTAGCGGAGCTTGAGAAGCTCGAGGAAGGCGGCAAGAACGGGCGCTCGCGCTTGGTGCTTGCCATCATTCTCGTGCTCCTGCTCTTGCTCTGCGCGGTGACCACTGTCGTCGACGTGTGGACCACTGCCCCCACAGCCGAGCAGCGCCAGTCCATCATCCGCAACATCGCGTGCCTGCGCTGCCACACCGAGATGCTCCCGCTCTTCACCAAGACCACGGTGCACAACCCGTTCCTGAAGAAGCAGTGCACCACGTGCCACACGCCGCACGGGGAGATCGTCCGGACCACCAAGACGTTCGGTCCCGTTGAACGCTGGCAGCGGCTGAGGACCCTCATCGAGTGGCTTCCGCTTCGGATAGCCTGCGAGGTCGGCCAGACCCCGGCCTCAGCTGTGAGTACCATGCCCGGCGCGGCCGCCCAGACGATCGAGAAGCAGGTCAAGGGCAAGGACTCCGAACTCAAGCTGCCGGCCGACGAGGTCTGCTGGATGTGCCACGGGGACATCGGTCCCCAGCGGTCGATGGCCTTCACGCACAACCCCTTCATGAAGGGCCGCTGCAGTTCGTGCCACAACCCGCACGCCTCGGACTTCAAGGCGCTCATGACGCAGGACGAGCGCGACCTGTGCGTGACGTGTCACCCCATCGGCCGCGAGGTGAACCGCAAGCAGTCGCACCCGCCCGTGGCCGGCCGCTACTGCCTCACATGCCACCATCCGCACGCCTCGGACTACCGTGGCATCCTGGTCAGCAACCAGCGTGACCTGTGCTTCACCTGTCACCCGAGCGTCGCCCCGCTGTCGCTGAAGGCGGTCCAGCACAAGCCGTTCCTGGATAACTGCACGGGGTGTCATGAGCCGCATGGGTCCGACTATGTGCCGCTGCTGCGCAAGAACCAGCCGCCGCTGTGCTACGACTGCCACGGCGCGATCAAGTACGACTTCCTGAAGCCCAGTCACCACCCCGTCGATACCGTCAACCTGAACTGCGGCGACTGTCACAACCCGCATGCTGCTGACTACCGCTTCCTGATAAGCGCGAAGGACAACGAGTTCTGCTTCCAGTGCCACGCGGAGCCGCGCGGCACGACCGCGGGAATCCAGCAGGCCCTCTACGAGGGCGCAGCGCACAAGGGCACACTCTGCATCTCGTGCCACACGCCGCATGGCTCGAAGTACGCCCCGCTTCTGCAAGACTACAATCCGTCGCTGTGCTACCGTTGCCACCCGGCCACCCGCAACATCAACGAGGCGTTGCCGGCGAACCACCCGCACAGGCCGGACCTGTACTGGGACGTTGTCGCAAAGAAGCCCATGACGTGCACCACGACTTGTCACAATCCCCACGGATCCAAGTACCAGGGCATGGTCCGGATTCCTTACGGCGCCGACGGCAAGGGTCATGACAACCTATGCTTGGCGTGCCATCCGCGCGTCGGCATCGACTTCTAGCACTAGCCCGCGAAGAGAGATCGAGAGCAACCACCCGTGAGCCGCCTCTCCCTCAAAGCGTTCCGTGATCCCGTGCGCCGTCCGCGCATGATCATATGGACGGGCGTGTGGGTGCTCGTGATCGCCGCCGTGGCGGTGGCCGCGATCGGGGCGACCTCGACCCGCTGGTTCTGCGCCACCGCGGCGTGCCATGTGATCCAGGCGGACGCTCTGGCCGGGTACGAGAACTCCTCGCACTCCGAGATCTCGTGCCTGGCGTGTCACATGCCGGTGGAGGCGAACACCGTCGTGTTCCTCATCCACAAGGTGGAGGCGGGCGTCGGCGGCGTCCTGGGCGTCGCCCGCGGTGAAGAGCTCCCGCTCAACGCTGAGTCCGAGCTCGCCATGAACACCACGCTCATGCCCGAGCGCCAGTGCACCCAGTGCCACACCAAGAACCGCAAGCTGACCCCGGGACCGGGCATCATCATCGACCACGCCGTGCACGCCGAGAAGGGCGTCACGTGTACCCAGTGCCACAACCGTGTCGCGCACAACGAGAAGGGTCTGAAGCTCTCCACGGGCAGCCACCCTCACGAGGACTTCATGAAGATGGAAGGCTGCTTCCGTTGCCACTCGCTCGAGGGCCAGCCGACGCCGAAGGGCGGCCTGAAGGCCCCCGGCGCGTGCAGCGCGTGCCATCCCAGCGGCTTCGAGCTCAAGCCCGCGAACCACTTCCAGCCCGACTTCTACCAGCAGTACGGCGAGTCGAAGGGCCACGCGGCGCTGGCGAAGGCCGACACGAAGAACACCTACTGCACCATGTGCCACGTCAAGGCGAAGTTCTGCGAGGGCTGCCACGGCATGCCGATCCCGCACCCCGCCGGCTTCATCAAGACGCACGGCCCGGCCGGCAAGGCGACCCCCGCGGTGTGCGCCAACTGCCACGCGAAGGGCAAGGCGACGGCAACTGGCACGGAGTTCTGTAACGCATGTCATCACAAGCAGGGAGACCCGTCGAAGCCCTGGATCCCTCAGCACTTCACAGTGGTCAAGCAGTCCGGTGCGACGGCGTGCTTCGAGTGCCACAAGCCGACCTTCTGCGCGAAGTGTCACGTTTCGGTGATCAGGTAACCGACCGAGAGGCTGACCAAGATCAATGGCAACAGATAGGCTCAGCAGGCGCGTCCGCGCGCTGACCATAGCCAGTCTCCTGCTCGTCGTGGCGGTGCTGCTCGTCACGGGGTACGGGGTCTACTGGCTGATGTCCGACCGCGCCCCACGTACCACCCTCGAGGCCGACTACAAGTTGGCGCAGGACACCTTCAAACTGAAGCCCAACGACGCCCTCACGAACGAGCGCATGGGCGCCGTGCTCGCGCGCATGGGGCGATTCGATGAATCTGAGACCTACTATCTGCGTGCGGTCAAGATCGCGCCGAAGGACGCGCGACTGCGGGGCAATCTGTCGCTCGCATACGAGTTGATGGGCCGGTACGACAAGAGCCTCAGCGCCGCGTTGGCCGCAATCAAGGTGGATCCGGATCTCGAGCTCGGCTATTTCCAGGCAGGCAAGATGTACAAGCGCAAGGGCGATCTGCCGAAGGCGAAGGAGAACCTGACCAAGGCCGTCGACATCGAGCCGTACGACGGCGATGCCCTGTTCCTCCTGGGCCAGGTGCTGCTAGATCTTGGTGACAAGCCCGGCGCGGCAGCGAACTTCTCGCTGGTGAAGTCGCTCATGAAGGACTACCCGGGTCTCGAAGCCGCGCTCAAGGCAGCTGGCGTCGAGCCGACCGGCACCGCCAAATGACCGAGAGGGACTCTCACTGTGCTGACAATGACTGAAGATGACCTGATCGAGCCGGAGGAAGCTCCGTACCAGCCCGTCGGCGACCCCGACGCGCGGGCCCGTCGACAGGCTCGTCTGCTGACGGTGATCGTGGTGCTCCTCGCGCTCCTGCTGTGCGGGGTTGTCGCGGCGTTCGTATACGTCACGCGACCGCTCCAGCCCGTCGATCGGCAACCGGACAACAAGGGCTGGTCGTTCGTCTCCGCGATCACGTCGTGGGGCGGGCTGAGCGACCAGCGCCTGAATGCTCCGCCCGCGGTCTCCTATCAGACCGACGGGTCGGTCTTGGTCTCCGACATCATTATCAAGCCGCGGACGGTGCGCCTGCTGCAGTTCAGCGGGCCCGGAACCCCGCGAGTCCTGTACGCCGGGTTCGGAAACGGACCCGGTCAGTTCCAGGGGATCTACTCAATCTCTGTGGACGCCGCCGGCAACATCTACGCCGCAGATCCGCTGAACTCGCGTGTGCAGGTGCTGACGGGCGCCGGGAAGCGCGTGCGAGAGATACCTGCCCGCGTTCCGCAGGCGGTGTTCGTGAAGGGCGACACCCTCTACGTGGGGGAGGACGGCTCGGTAGCCCGATATACGCTCACGGGCAACCTCATCGGGCGCTTTGGCACGAAGGGACGCGCGGAGGGGCAGTTCGACGCAATCACCGGGATCTTCGTGGACGCCAAGGGCGTCATCTACGTCGCCGATGGGGCACTGAACCGCGTGCAGGCTCTGGATGCCAGCGGGAAGGTGCTGTGGGTGAGGGGCACGCCGCCCAAGAACCTGAACGACCCCGACCGGACATTCGACGTCGCGGCAGATGTCACTATGGCCTACGACGGGAACCTCTACGTGCTTCAGGGACTCGGATCGCGCGTCACCGTCGTGGATGCCAAGTCCGGCAAGGTGATCAAGCAGCTCGGGACCCGGGGCAGCGAGGACGGGCAGCTACTCCAGCCCAAGAGGATCGCGGCGAGTGCAGACGGCACCGTCCTGGCCATCGCGGACACCTACAACAACCGGGTGCAACTCATCCGGCTTCGTGACCAGAGCCTCGCGGAGCGTCTGACCTCGCCCCACGCGGCAAGCGGGCTTGAAGGGATCTTTGGTCTGCCGTTCCTGTTGTGTGTGACCGCACTCCTGCCGATACTGATTGTGACCGCGGTCATACTCCTGAGGAGACGAGTTGCGGACCGCTCGGATGAACGGTAGAGTTGTATCATGCAGTAAGTATATGGGACTCATGGGCCCGGATCGCGGGTCTGAGCATGGGTACTTTCGAACGGAAGGAGGTGCATACAACATGAAGAAGGCAATAGTAATCCTCTTGACTATCGCGTTCCTGCTGCTGTTCGTGGGCACGGCGTTCGCCGCGTCCGGTCCGACCTATCGTGCTCCCGGCGTGGGTGACACGCCTCACGGCAGCTACGCAGCGACGAACGACGAGTGCGAGATTTGCCACAGCCCCCACGAAGCGGGCATTCCGGCCGGGGTCGCGTCCTACAAGTTGCTTCGTGCAACCACGAAGGCCGCTGCCTGCGACTACTGCCACGGCGCGTCCGGCGCAGCAGTGGACTACCTGGTCTATCAGGGCACGACTGTGGCTGGCGAGCACACGATCGGTGCTGCCGTTAGCACGGGTATCCCGGACTCCTCGATCGCGGTGAACTCGCTGTACTGCTACGACTGCCATTCCGTTCACGGGGCGAACACTCTCGCCTACGGCAACACGTCGGTGAACGCTGGTGTCACGCTGAGCAGCGGCGCCATCCTGAAGAACAACCCGATCGCCGGTGGTGCAGCGGCTACCACGCTGACCGGCTTCTGCGCGGACTGCCACACGCATAACCTTGCGCAGATGACGGACCTGCAGGGTGCCACGTACGATCACATGGGCATCACCCACCCGATGGTCGACTCGGCCAACTCCACGAACTGGGTCCACGCGAACAACGGTGGGACCGCGAGTGGCGTGACGTCGGAAGACTGCATCGACTGCCACAAGGGTACCGGTGGCTCCGCCACGGGTGGCCTGTGGCCGCACCAGTCTGCGGGTGCTGCACTCATCAACATGACGAGTGCTCCCACCGTGTACATCACGTCAAACACGATGGACGCGAACTGCATGACCTGCCACAGCCTTGGTGTCGGTCAGAGCGGCGCCGGCGGCTACTAGAATCTGAGCAGGATTCCTCGTTCCACTTGGGACTAGGAGCAAGGCCCTCCGGGTCTCACCGGAGGGCCTTGCTGCGTCTGCGCCCGTGCGGCGAGCGCTCGACAGGACTCGGTCGTGCACGTGTTATAGTCGCATGCGTGACATGCCCCCGCGCATCATGGAGCACACGATTCGCATGCCCGATCCCTCCGCCGTCCGCGGCGCCCTCAAGAGCGCGGAGCGGTTCCTCGCAAACCCGTGGGTACGCCGGCTTCCCTGGCTAGCGGCCGTGGTCGCGCTCCTGTTCTCGATCACCGGCTCGGCTTCCATGGCTGGCGTGACCTGCCGGTCGTGCCACGCCTCTTCGTCTTCAGCCCCGGTCCTCCAGAGCGCTGCTCCGCATGCAAGACTCGACTGCGTCGCATGCCACTCGGGAGACGGTGTTCAGCGCCTTGCGCTCGGCATCCACGGTGCGGCCTCTGTGGCGTTGTCCGCGCGCAGCGCGCCTGCAGGCATCGTGCCGGATCGCGCGTGCCTCTCGTGTCATCGGGCCGTTCTCGCGAAGACCTCATCGAGCCGGGGGCTGCGCATGAGCCACTCGACGTGCACCGCGAAGAGCCGCGCGTGCTCCGACTGCCATCGCGATGCGGTCCACACGGTCGTCGGCGGATCGCCCGGCGTCCCAACGATGGACGGGTGCCTGGCATGTCACGCGACGATCCAACGTTCGGAGGGCTGCGAGCTGTGCCACGTAGGGAAAGGCGAGACGAAGGGCGCCACCCCGTGGTCGGTCACCCACGGCCCGAAGTGGAAGCTTACCCACGGAGCGGGCGACCTGACCACCTGTGGCTTCTGCCACACGACCGGGACAGGCTGCAGCGACTGCCATGCGATGATGCCGCACCCCGACGGATGGGCGAAGACCCACGGGACGGGCGTGGACGCCTCTCGCAAGAACTGCGTGACGTGCCATACGAACGCCTTCTGCGATGGGTGCCACGGCATGCCTATGCCGCACCCGACGGGGTGGTTGAAGGCGCACACCACCGACACCAAGGACCGCAAGGACCCGCTCTGTGCACGATGCCACCTGAGTGAGGACTGCGATGCGTGCCACCTTGCGCACACGCATCCCGGTCGCATCCGGGGCAAGGTGACGCCGCGTGGGTAGCATACTCGGCCGGCTGGCGCAGCTACCCGACCTTATCGTTCGGACGCTGACCGATCCGACCGCCAACCTCACTGCGACGGCGATCCTGCTCGCATCGATAGTGCTCGTCGCCCTCATGGGCGTTCTGGGCCTGCTTGTCTTGGCTACCAAGCCGCCGAGACAGCGGTCCGCCCTTGGGGAACCGTTGGCGTCGGCCCGGCGCAAGGGGCTGTCGCTGCCCGAGCGCCGCATGCTCGTGGTCGGGGTACTCTCGACGGCATTGGTCGTCGCGGGGTTCCTGTACGTTCGAGGCGCTCACACCGCGACCTGCCTCGGGTGTCACTCTGCCACGACCGCTCCCGTGAAGTCTGCCAACCTCGGGACGCACAAGACGGTTCGCTGTTGGGACTGCCACGGCGGGCGAGGGGCCTTCGGCGGGCTCTCGGCGCGGCTCCAGTACATCCGCTGGCTGATGCCCGGACGTGCCGGGACGCCAAAACGCCGGGCAGATGTCCCGGTGAACAACTGCATGACATGCCACGATGCAGTGCGCACCACGCTGGTCAAGACCGACCACGTCCGCATGAGTCACGCTGAGCCGGTTGCGGCGGGCTGGCCCTGCGTCAGGTGCCACCGTGACGCCGGGCACGAGGGCGACCCCGGCCAGCGTGAGCGCCAGACCTTCATGATGTCCGAGTGCGTGGTATGCCACGACGGCACGAAGGCAGCCGCTGAGTGCAAGACGTGTCACATAGACGATGTAGGCGTCCCGGGCGGCACGCCGCCCGACCGTTTCCCCAAGGTCGAGATGGGCCCGCCCCAGACGTGCCGCGGCTGCCATGAGGTGGCAACGTGCAACAAGTGCCATGGGCTCGAGATGCCGCACAGCGAGGACTTCATCAAGCGTGGACACGCCATGGCCGGGGCTTTCCAGAAGAAGAAGCAGGTCTGCTACAAGGGTCCCGTCCTCCAGACGTTCTGCAACC
>CAZHMA010000001.1:0-36046 GCA_964533555.1 uncultured Eubacteriales bacterium | reverse complement strand
ATCGCTTCAAGGCGGACGGGAGCGGCGTCCACGCGCCGGACTGGCAGACGGCTCACCGGCAGTATCCGCCGGACTGCAGGTGTCATCGGATCGAGGTCGCCCGTGACTTCTGCATCCTCTGCCACGGCTCGCCGATGGGGCGGTAGCCCGCACCAGCGCCGTTGACTGGCGCGTCGCGTGCTAGGAACATAGCGCGTCGGCACTGCCGAGCCGCCGCACCGTACCGCACCCGCACCATCCGCGCCCCTGGAGGCACACTTGCCCGCTCGTGGACCGCGTCGGGGAGTCTCCCCGAAGACCCTCACCGCTGTGGCGATCGTCATCCTGCTGGCCGCGGTGGCCACCGTGGTGTGGCTGCTCGTCGGTCGTCCCGCGCCCCGGCAGCCGGCCACTGAGCCCTCGGTCGAGACCACCGGCACAGCATCCCTGCGTGACGAGTTCCCGCTGTCGCCCGCGGTCCCGCTGGCGAGCCCTCTCGGCATCGCGTGGACCGGCAAGGTCCTGGCGGTGGCGGAGGCGGACGCCGGCGCCATCGCGCTGTTCACCCCGGAGGGCGAGGCCGCCGGCCGCCTGACCGTTCCCGTGGCCGCCGGGGCCTCCAAGGCCTACCCGGTCGCCCTGGCCGTGCTCGACGCGGATCGCCTTGTGGTCGCCGATACCGCCGGCAACCGCGTGGTCACCGTCGCGATCGATCCGAAGTCGCCCGCCAAGCCGCTCGTCTTCGGCAGTTCGGCCAAGGGCGCCATCGTGAAGCAGCCCACGGCCGTCACCGTCGCCGAAGGCGAGGTCTTCGTGGCGGATGGCGTCGATCACGACATCAAGGTCTTCGCCGCCGACGGGCGGTTCAAGCGAGCCATCGGCAGCGACCTGGAGCCGCCGCTGACCTTCGTGGGCGGCATGGCCGTGTCCGGTGGCCGGCTGTACGTGACCGACTCCAACGCGGGCCGGGGGCTCATCCTGGATGCCAGGTCAGGAGGGCTCGCGGGATCCCTGCAGGCACGCATGCAGCTGCCGCGCGCCGTTGCCGCCGGCCCCGACGGCACCGTGTTCGTGTGCGATCGCTTCGGTCGCGCGATCCTGCAGTTCGACGCGAACGGCCGGCTCGTCCTCACGATCGGCGCCACCACCATCCGTGGCGGGACCATCGAGTCCCCGCAGGGCATCACCGTGGACGCCGCGTCGGGCGAGCTCTTCGTCAGCGACGTGGGATCGGGCACCATCAAGGGGCTCACCCTGACTGGCGCGAAGTAGCCATGGGCGACCACGCGCCGAAGCCTGCCCGCCGTCCTGCCAAGCGAGCCGGGCGCCGCCCGGTCGGACGTCGCGTAGCCGGCATCCGTGCGTGGCAGGTCGCCGCGATCGCGCTTGTCCTGCTGGCCGTGGCGGCCGGGGCCTTCGCCGTCGCCGCTGGTTGGCGCCCGTGGGGATCGGCGCCGGTGGGCAAGGTGCCTTCGGACCTCGCGGGCGCGGTGGCGTACTGGACGCAAGTGACCCGGGACCGCCCCGGCTACGCTGAGGGCTGGTACCAGCTGGGTCTCAAGGAGGCCGAGGCGGGGAAGGCCTCGCAGGCGGCCGACCACCTGGCCCGAGCTGTGAGGCTGGAACCGTCAACGGCCGCCTATAGCGACGCGCTCGCGCGGCAGTACGTGAGCCTGGGGCGCGCGGCGGACGCCGCCGCCGAATGGGAACGTCTGGGGAGCTCGGACGCGAGCAGGGACCTTCGCGCGGGGTGGCTGACCGACGCTGCGCAGGCTCGTCTGGAGGCCGGCGACCGCCCGACAGCACGCACGGATCTGAAGGCGGCATTGGAGCTGATTCCCGCGTACCCGCGTGCCCAGAGACTACTGGAAGAAGCTCGGTAATGGATGAACCATTCTGAACGCGGAAATTGATGTCGTGAAGTGCGTCAAGTCACTCCCTTTCATGCTCAAAGCCTGTAGAATAATGGCATGCGTGATAGACGCATCCGTGCCCCAACGGCAGCAGCCGGGAGGACGCGTTTGAACCGAGCGGCACCACAGGCCTCTAGTAGTGCACGTTCCGATACGGTGAGCGGGGTTCCCGCAAGCCTGTTTCGGGCTGTCTGGGGGAGCCGGCGCGGCAAGGCGATCACCGCCCTGGTCATGGTGGCCGTGCTCGTGGCCGTGACCTGCGCGAACATCTTCTCGGCCTTCGCCGCTACGACGTGGTCGCTGCATCCCACGGGCATGTACACGGCGAACGCGGCATGGACATGGTCGAGCAGTGCAACGACCGATCTGCGGTCCAATGACGGGGACGCGACCAGGGGCCAGACCACGACCGCTGCCAGCTGGCTATACATGAATCTCGACCAGGTGGACACGAATATTGCTGGCACGATCAATTCGGTGACTGTCTACTACCGCATGCGGAAGGATACCGGGAACACTGCGACTGCCCGTATGCGTGTGAGGACTGGCACGACCAATGGAACTACGGTCACCGGTCAGGCGCTGACCGACACGTACGCCCTCTATTCCATCACGAGCACGGCACGTCCGGCCGGTGGTGCGTGGACGTGGGCGGACATCAACACGCTCAATGCGGGGATCCAAATCGACACCGGCACGACCGGCACCCTGTCGATCACCGAGATGTACGTCGTGGTCGACTACACTCCCGCCTTCACCTCGACCGTCGCGGTGACGGACGGCGCGGTCGCGATTGCCAGTGCCGCCGTAGCTCGATCACAGGCGGTCGCCGTCGACTCCTTCCGTCTGCAGCGTACGGTCGGAACGCAGGCGACGCAGGTTTGGACTATGACGGTTCGGAACCCGGGAACGACACCGGCGTCCACGGTGGCTGCAGTTGACATCTACCGGGACGCGAACGCCAACGGCGTCTACGACGCCGGCACTGACACCAAGCTCAATACGACATCGGGTGTGTTCACTGGTACAGACGCGGACGTTCTACTGACCGCAGCCGAGGCAGTGGACGGGACGCTACGGACGTACTTCGTCGTCTACACGTTCTCGGCGACTGCGGCTGATGCCGCCACGGCTTCGGCTCAGTTGGTGGCGATGACCACGAACACGTCGAACGTGACTGGTGTCCCGCCTACCGCCGGCAACACGTTCACCGTGGACGTCAACAACCCGACCGCAGTCGTGACCGCGCCGACCACTAACTTCCAGTACACGACGGCCAGCCCCGGGACCATCACCGGCACAGCGGCTGACTCTGTGGGTGTGGCCTCCGTGGCCGTCTCCATCCAGCGCACGGGCGACAACTGGTACTGGAACGGCGGGACGAGCACGTGGGCGGCCGCCCAGACATGGAACCCGGTGACATCGGGAACCACCAGCTGGTCGTACACCTGGAACTTCAACCCCGCGAACCAGACGGGCACGCCCAGCTACACGATCATCGCCCGCGCCACTGACGGGGTCGCGCACACAGGCAACTCGGCCTCGATCACCGGCGTGACGATCAGCAACTCGTCCACAGTCGTGACCGTGGGCAACGGGACCAACCCCGCCGCGGCCTTCGTGGCGCGGTCGCAGTCCGTGGCAGTCGACGCGTTCACCATGCAGCGCAGCGGGTCCAAGGCGTCCACCGTCAGCGCCATCACGATCCGCAACGGCGGCACGGCTCCCGCCACCAACGTCTCGGCGGTCGACATCTATCGGGACGCCAACGCCAACGGCACCTACGACGCCGGCACGGACACCAAGCTCAACACCACATCTGGCACCTTCACGGGCACCGACGCGCCCGTCACGCTCACGGCCGCCGAGGCCGTGGACGCCACGCTCCGCACGTACTTCGTCGTCTACACGTTCGCCGCGGGTGCGACCGATGGCGCCACAGCCACCGCTCTCGTTCAGGCCATGACCACCGCCAACGTCGACACGCTGGCCGGCGTGCCGGCGACGGCCGGCAACATCTTCACCGTCGACGCCGTGAACCCGACGGTGGCTGTCACGGCACCCGCCGCGAACAACGCGGTGATCACCGGGGCCGGTCCGTACAGCGTGACCGGTACCTCGGGCGACGCTCGCTCCGGCGTGGGTGCGGTGGCCGTCACCATCCAACGCACCGGCGACAACCTCTGGTGGGACCAGGCCGGAGGCGTGTGGACGTCGACGCAGACCTGGAACCCGGCGACCACCGCGAACGCGTGGGCCAACTGGACCGCCTCGTGGACCTTCAACCCGGCCAACCAGAACGGGTCCCCTGCGTACGTGATCACCGCCCGGGCCACCGACGTCGTGGGCAACACGAACTCGGCCGGCTGGCTGGGCATCACGATCGACAACACCAAGCCGACCATCGTCTCGGCCACGCCGGTCGACTCGACGCACGTCGACGTGCTCTTCTCCGAGAACCTGACCGCCGCCACGGCCAACACGTCGACGAACTACTCGATCACGGGGCCGAACCTGGCCGTGAGCGCAGCCGCGCTGCAGGCCGACAACAAGACGGTGCGCCTCACGGTCGCGACTCAGGACCCGGGCACCCTCTACACCATCACCGTCAACAACGTCACCGACGCGGCCGGCAACGCCATCGTCGCCGCCAGCACCACGACCTTCACGGGCTTCGGGACCAAGCTGCGCGTGCAGTCGGTGAACCAGCCCGCTGCCGCCTACGTCGTGCCGGGCGCGATGGTCTGGGTCGATGGCTTCACCATGTCGCGGGTGGCGGGCGCCACCAGCTTCAGCGCCCCCTTCGTGACGGTGCGTGACTCAGGCGCGGTCGGCGTCAGCGGCGTGCGCATCTACCAGGACAATGGCGACAACGTCTACACCGTGGCCGATACGCTCATGGGCACCGGGACATTCACGGGTACCGACTCGGTGGTCTCGCTGATCCCGGCGCCGATCTTCCCGGCCAGCGACGGCACCAAGTACTGGATCGTGTACGTGATCTCCGGTACGGCCGCGAACGGGGCCGTCGAGCGCAGCGCCGTCTTCTCGGTCTCCAGCGGCGCGACGGCGCTGGACAACCAGGCGGTCGCGGGCAACACGTTCACGGTCGACGCCAGCGGTCCGACCGTCGCGGTCACGGCGCCCGCCGCCAACAACGCGGCGCTCACGGCCGCCGGGCCGTACACCGTCACCGGTACGGCCGTCGACACCGGCGGCTCGGGCGTGAGCGCGGTCGCGGTGTCGATCCAGCGCAGCGGCGACAACTGGTACTGGAACGCCGCCGGCAGCACATGGGCCGCCGGCCAGACGTGGAACCCCGCGTCCACCGCCAACGCGTGGGCGGACTGGACGATGTCGTGGGCCTTCAGCCCGGCCGGCCAGAACGGGTCCCCGACCTACACCCTCATCGCGCGGGCGATCGACAACGTGGCGAACACCACCACCGCCACGCGCACCGGCATCACGGTCGACAACACGCCGCCGACCATCGTGTCCGCCACAGCGCTCAGCGCCACGAGCGTGGACGTGGTCTTCTCCGAGGCGCTCCAGAGCGGCAGCATCGCGGCTTCCGATTTCGCCATGAACAACGGCCTCACGGTCAGCGCGGCGGTGCTCCAGGCCGACAACAAGACGGTGCGCCTGACGACGAGCACACAGGGCATCCTCACGGCGTACACGCTCACCATCGACCCGGGGGTCGGCCACTCCGTGCTCGACCTGGCGGGCAACGCCAACGTCCTGGCCACCAAGGGCTTCACGGGCTTCGGCGTTGACGCAACGGCGCCGACCGTCCCGGGTTCGGTGGCCGTGAGCGTGGGCGTCACGGAGCCGACCATCGCGCGCGTCACGTGGACCGCGTCAACCGACAACGTGGCCGTGACCGGCTACCGCGTATGGCGTTCGACCACCCTGGCCGGTACCTACGCCTCCATCGGCACGACCACCACGACGGCCTTCGCCGACACGTCCGGCGTGACCGGGCAGGCCTACTACTACAAGGTCTCGGCGTACGACGCGGCAGCGAACGAGTCGGCGCCGTCCGCGGCCGTCGGCCCGGTCACCGCCACGTGGACGCCGTCCCCGCACACGACGTACACCGCGACCAGCATGTGCAAGACGTGCCACAAGGTGCACGTGGCCGCGACGTACCAGGGCTTGTTCACGGCGCTCGGCTCGGGCTCCGGCGAAGCCCCATTGTGCTACGCGTGCCACGACGGATCCGGGTCCACGACGAACATCAAGACCGGCGCCACCAACTCCTTCGCACTCCGGAGCGGGCACACCCTGGAGAGCCTGGTCGACACGACGACTCCGAGCGACCTGACCAACGCCTGCTCCGCCTGCCACTCCCCGCACATGGACTTCAAGACCAGGCCGGTGCTGTGGCGTTCCACCATCAACTCGGTCACCCGCAACAACGTGACCGGGCAGAACAACACCTGGTGCCTGGCCTGCCACAACGACGCGCAGGACTGGTACGTGCAGAAGTACGGGACCGCGTATCCGGCGCTCGCCGCCCCGACGCGTGACGCCTCGGGCTATCCGGTCTTCGGCACGTTCCCCGGGGCGAGCGTCTACAACGACAGCGCGAAGAACGCGCACGTGCTGATGCCGGCGTCCACTTCGCCGGACGTGCGGGTCGACGGCGACTGCCTCTACTGCCACGCGGCGCACCGCGGGCCGAGCAAGTACGACAGCCTGCTGACCACCTACGGCCCGTCGACCACGGCCACCGTGGCGGACGATCGCGCCAACGGCACCTACGCCGCGTCGTGCTTCGCCTGCCATGACACCGGTCAGCGGATGGGCGCGCCGGACATCAAGAGCTTCGCCACGTACCTGGGCGCACAGAACGGCGAGAACTCGGGGCATCGGATCAAGTCCATCGACGCATCGCTGCCCGTCAATGCGCCGCTGCCGTGCTACGAGTGCCACAATCCGCACGGCTCGAGCCGCGGCAACGCCTCGATGATCAGCGACACGCTCGGGGCCAACCTGAGCACGGCGGCCGGGCCCGCGGGCGTTCGCCGCTTCTGCCTGACCTGCCATTCCACCTCCGACGCGACCCCCTACGGATGGGACAGCGTCGGCGGCGCCTACGCGGTCGTCAACAACACGATGAAGGTCGCCGGCCTCGGCCGGGCCGGCGGCGGGGCGACCTCCGGGCCGGACGGCGGCTACAACTGGCTGCGCCTCAAGGTCGTCAACGGCCACGCGATGGGGGACGCGCAGTCCTGCTACCAGTGCCACATGAACGACTACGGCGTGGAAGGCTACAACGTCCACCGTCCGGGCCCGGGCGTCTCACCGGGCGCGATCGGCTGCTACGCCTGTCACGCGCAGTACCAGACCATGGACGCGGCGAGCCCGGCCAAGACCTCGATGTACCACCACGTGGTGGGCACGGACACGGTCAGCTACACGGGCGACCTGGCACCGGGAACCGACCCGTATCCGACCTCGAAGACCGACGTCTTCTGCGTCAGCTGCCACACCGACCACAACTACTTCAACCTGGCGAAGGGCGCGAACCTGCGCACCGGCATCGCCGCGGCGGGCAGCACGACCACCAACACCGACTTCATGTCCGGCGGGACCTACGGCGTGTGCGTGAGCTGCCACTCCACGGCGATCACGAAGGACACGGCCAACCAGGCCTCATCGGCCAACTCGGCCACCGCCGACCCGAGCACGATCACCCCGGTCATCGGCGGTGCGGCGTTCGATGTCTCCGCGCACGACTACTCGGTCGTGTCGTCGTTCAGCGTGTCCGCGACGTTCAACGCGAACTGCTCCAAGTGCCACAACGACGCCAAGGCCAAGGACTACCAGACCTCGACGTACCGGTTCGGCACGCACGAGAGTTCCAGCAGGCGGATCGTGGCCGCGCTCGGTGCGACGGTCGCCGATCCCATGGAGGAGAAGTTCTGCTATCGCTGCCACTCGCGCGCGGGTGAGTTGGCCGGAGGCAAGGCCGGCAACGGCTTCGATGTGTACGGAAGCGCCGGTCATGCGATGGGCGCGCCCTCCGAGTACATCTACGCGAACTTCGAAGGCTCGATGGTCTCCACGCACCCGCTGTCCACGGGACGTGTGGAGTGCTCGAGCTGCCACAACCCCCACGTGACCAAGGCGAATAACGCGCCCACCGACCCGGACAACACGCTGAAGCTCGCCGCGTGGACGTCGTCCGACGAGGCCGCGCTGTGCCTGAAGTGTCATGACGGAACCACGCCGGTCGCCGGCAGCACCGACACGACGTTCGTGCCGGTCTCCGTCACGATGGTCAAGCCGGACATGAACAAGTCCACCAACGCCGCGCGCGGGCACTGGTCGCTGACGGGGTACGCCTCGCTCTACTCGGCCACGACCTGCCTGATATGCCACGACGCGCACGGGTCGAAGGCGCCGAAGCTCCTCGGCGACTACGACGGGGTCGCCAAGAACAGCCAGATCGACGGCGTCGTGGTGACCGCCAACGACAACACGGTGTGCTACGCCTGCCACGCGACCTCGTTGGCGCCGTTCCCGGTGCCGAGCCTGACCACTTCCGGCTACCCGACCGCAGGCACCTGGCCGGGCCAGGGCGTGTACACCACGACGTACGACGCCAACGGTGCGCACACAGGCAGCTTCCACACCACCGCCACGGCCACGTGGCCCGGCAAGCTCTACCCCGGCGGCGACTGCAAGAACTGCCACGACGTCCACGGGACCGCCAACACCTACGACGAGCTGCGTACCGAGAACGCCGCCGGCGTCGCGGACCAGTACCACTACAACCAGGCCGACTCCGGCTTCTGCTTCAACTGCCACGACGGCACTCCCGGGCGCGACATGAGCGCGTACTTCCCGACCACCGTCGGCGGCACCGGGGTCCAGACCGCGTCCACGCGCTACGGCCACAAGACGCGCTCCGCGGGCAACTTGCCGGCAGGCTCCGCACTTCCGTGCTACGACTGCCACAACCCGCACGGGTCGGGCTCCGCGTACGGCCTGCAGGTGCGGACGATGATCAACGGCAACACCGTGGCCGTCGGTGCCACGGCGAACCAGATCCGCATGAGCCCGACGGACCAGGCGACCGCCGTCAACGTCCGCAACTACTGCTTCGTCTGCCACACGACGAGCGATGCGACCGCGCAGGGCTACAACGGCTCGGCGATGGTCGCGAACGTCCTGGCCACCGACAAGGTCGAGGGCATCAGCCGCGTCACCACCACCACGGGCCAGGTCCTTCGGCTTCCGGACGTCAACGGCCACCACGCGGCCGACTCGCAGTCGTGCTACGTGTGCCACGGCAACGACTACAGCCCGACCGGCAACAACGTGCACAACCCCAGCGGCGGTGTGTCGACCGGCGGCGGTCCCTGCTACGCGTGCCACATCGCGTATCAGACGAATCTGGAGGACGGGGTCGCTCCCAAGATCGGCCCCGGCCGGGCAGCATCGGTCCACCACGTGATGGGCGGCGCCCTGGGCGACGGCGACATCGCGCCCAACGCCACGCTCGGTTCGTACCCGACCTCCCAGACCGACGTCTACTGCGTGAGCTGTCACACCGACCACAACTACTTCAACGCCACCAAGGGCGCGAACCTGCGCACCGGCATCGCCGCCGCGGGCAACAGCACGGCCAACACCGACTTCATCGCCGGCGGGACGGGCATCTGCGTCAGCTGCCACGCGACTTCGCTGGCCAAGCAGAACCCGGGGACCGATCAGGCCAGCCTCGGGGCGGCGAACACTCCGGTGATCGGCGGCGCGGTCTTCGACGCGTCGGCGCACGACTACACGGTCGCGTCGAGCTTCGGGACATCGACGTTCAACGCGAACTGCTCGAAGTGCCACAGCGATGAGCAGACGAAGGGCTTCCAGACGTCGACCTACCGGTTCGGGACCCACTGGAGCGCCTCGGCCGGCATCCTGAGCGCGCTGGGCGTGTTCACCTCCAACCTGCCGCACGAAGAGGCGTGCCTGAAGTGTCACAACGCGACCTCGCAGCCGTACGGCGCGGTGCTGCCTGCGCCTGCGAACGCGACCCAGGCCGAGTTCGCGATGACCTCGAAGCACGACCTCACCAAGGTCACCTGCGAGAACTGCCACAACGTGCACGCGGCCACGGCCGCCGTTCCCGCGGCGGACCCGGACAACATCTACAACACGGCTTCGCTGACCACCACGGCCACGGCCAACGTCTACTGTCTCAAGTGCCATGACGGTGGGTTGCCGACCCAGACGGTCAACGGAACCACGCTCATCCCGTGGACCGTCACCGCCGGCGCGTCGGCGGACGTGGACGCCAACTACGCCGTCGACGGCCACGGCAGCGCGGCGGCCTCGGTGTCGTGCCGTACCTGCCACGAGCAGCATGGGTCCTCCCTGGTGCACCTGCTCAAGACGTCCGTCAACGGGCAGAGCGTGGCCACCTACAGCGACACGGTTGACGAGGCGCAGTGCCTGGCGTGTCACCGGACCGGCGGCGCGGCGGCGAGCGCCAACATCGCCCGCTACTACCCGACCGGCGTGACCGGCGAAGCGGTCCAGTCAGTGGCGCTGCCGGGTGCCGCGGGCGGCGGAGGCTCGCGCTACGGCCACCGGACCAAGACCGCCGGGACGATGGCCGCCGGAAGCGCGGTGCCGTGCCGCGCATGCCACAACCCGCACGGGGCCGGCAACGGATACGGGCTCCTCGTGCCGACTCAGCTCAACGGCGCCTCGCTCACTGTCGGGGCCACCGCCGGCCAGCTCAACATGACCGCGCTCGGCCAGGTGACCGCCAGCAACGTGCGCAACTTCTGCTTCAGCTGCCACACGACCTCCGACACGGGAGCCGGGTACAACGGCGCCGGTGGCTTCACGGTCGCGCTGCCCGCCGACCAGGTACTCGGCATCTCGCGCACGGGCGGCGTGCTGAAGCTCCCGGCCTATGTCGGCCACCGTGTCGGCGACACCACGTACTCGTGCTACCTGTGCCACGGCGATGACTTCGCCCTCTCGACCTCGGCCAACGTGCACAACCCGACGGGCGGCGAGTCCAAGGGCAAGATCCCGTGCTACACGTGCCACACCGTGTACCAGAACTACATGGAAGACAGCGTTCTGGCCACCGTCGGCCCGAGCCGTGCCTCGTCGTACCATCACGTGATGGGCAACGCCACGCGCAGCGGCGACACGCTCACCTATCCCCTGAGCGGCGACGCGAACTTCCGCCAGGAGGTCTTCTGCCTGTCGTGTCATGTCGACCACGACCTGTTCGACCCGAACGTCGTGGGCACCTACACGCGGGCCAGCAACCTGCGCTCGACGATCGGCGCCGCGACGCCGACCGCAGCGGACGACACCAACACCGACTACAACAACGTGAACGGCGGCGTCTGCCTGAGCTGCCACAGCACGGCGCTGACGCGCGACAACGCGGACCAGAAGGCGGAGACCAACTCCACGACCCTGCCGATCATCACGTCGGCCGGCTACAACGTCTCCGCGCACGACTACACCGCACCTTCGACATTCGGCTCGGACGCGTCCACGTTCAACGGCAACTGTGTGAAGTGCCACGACGACGAGTCGAACAACGGCGGCATGGAGGTCGGCACCAAGACCGTCGGCTTCCAGAGCTCCGTCAACAAGTTCAGCACACACTACAGTGCTCAGCGCCGGATCCTGGCCGCCATGGGCGTGGCGCTGACCGAGCCTCCGCACGAGGAGGACAACTGCTACAAGTGCCACAGCCAGAGCGCGGACGGCTTCAAGGCGACCGCGGGCCGCGACTGGTACAACATGATCGCCACGTCGGTCACGGCCGAGAACATCTACGACCTCATGCAGCTCGGGACGCCCCAAGCGACCACCAGCAACGCGACGCTCTACTTCCGTCCGAATACCGACGGATCGGTGTCCGGCAACGCGCCGACCGGCGACCAGGGTGTCACGTACTACAACGTGAGCGGAGCGTTCACCCAGCGGCTCATGGCTCCGAGCGCGGCGTCGGTCGCGGTCGAGAGCTTCGATACCGCGACGTACGCGGTGCCTGCGGGCACCCAGAACTGGCGCAGGCTGCGGCTGGTCTCGCCGCCGGTGGCATCGACCACGAACGTCGCCGCGGGTGCCTGGAACGTATCGGTCTTTGACCGCGAGTCGAGCGCCAACGCCAACGCGTACGTCTTCTACTACATATACGTGTGGCGTGCGGACAACGCCACGAAGACCGACGTGGTGACTGCGCAACGATACGCGACCACCGAGATGGGAACCACCGCGGTTCCGGGTACGGTGCAGACGTTCGCAACGGCCAACGGCGTGGCTGTGACGCTCAACCCGGGCGACAAGATAGTCGTCGACCTCGGCGTGCAGACCAACGCGGTCACGACCGCCGGCAACTACGGCCTCACCTACTCATGGGGAACCACGGCCCCCGGCTACCTGCGGGCGCCCACCGCGATCCCCTGGACATGGGCGTCTTCGGGGGGATGGGCGCACTTGGTCGGCAGCTACGATGGCATCCATCGTCCGTCGCCGACGGACGAGACAAGGGCGTACCTGAGCGCCAACCGCCACGTCGAGTGTGCCGATTGCCACGATGTGCACGCCGCGCAGGCTACGCGTCACAGTCGCGGAACCAACGCAGTCTCCGGCGCTCTCCAGGGAGTGCAGGGGGCAGAGCCGACGCTCGCCACCGGCAACTGGACTTCGCCGACCGGGTACACCACGGTCGATCCGGCCACCAAGGAGTATCAGATCTGCTTCCGATGCCACTCAGGATTCAACCAGAACACGAGTGCACAGGGGCAGACGACGCTCATCACCTGGGGCGGCACGGGTTCGACGGCATGGACCGATGTCGGACTCGAGTTCTCCACGAGCAATCAGTCCTATCATCCGGTCATCGCAGCACTTCCGGCGACGGACCCCGGCGCGAACGGGTCGAGCCAGCTCAGCCAGGCCGCCCAGCTGCGCCCTGCGTTCACGGTCGGGGGCGTCTCTTACGGTGGTTGGACGCGCGGCAGCACCATGTACTGCTCCGATTGTCACGCAGAGAGCAACGCGGGCTCGCTCGGACCACACGGGAGCTCCGTGAAGTGGATGTTGAAGGGCCCCAACCAGGCGTGGCCCTACAGTACCGCGGCGGCTAACGGCTCGAGTGCGCTGACCGGCTTCCGGCAATCGACGGCCGCGGCTGGGACCGGCTACAGCGGATGGGACACGAGTCTGGACACCGCGGACGGCCTCTTCTGCCGTAACTGTCACAACATCGACAGCGCAGCTTCGGGCCAGGATCTCCACGCCCGCGGCGACCACAACGAGCCTTGCGTTGCCTGCCACATCCGAGTCCCACATGGGGGCAAGGTATCTCGACTTCTGAGCGCAACCGGCAAGGACGCGACCGTGACGGGCTACCCGGGCAACCTGCCGCTGCGGTACACAGCCGATGGCCAGGGCAACCGCGGAACGCAAGGATCCCGTGGCGGCTGGCTAACGTGGTACATCAAGCGAGCGGATATCAACTGGCAGGCCGCCGACTGCGGTCAGCGTAGCTGTGGGCAGCATTCGGCGTCGTCCACGAACGTCAACGCCGAGTCGTGGTAGCGCCCTACTGACGCGTTCGTCGCCAAGCGTGGCATGATGCTCGCGCGGCCCCATGGCGTGAACGAGGTAGAACAAATGACCCTAGTCATCGCTCGCACCCGGCGACTCACGGCCGCGCTGCTGCTTGCCGCCTTCGTGCTGGCGGGCTGCTCATCGCTGTCCCCGGACGAGCGCGCGATCCGCTCCACGATCCAGCGCTACGACGAGATACTCGCCGACGGGTATCGCTCGCTGAACATGAACGGCATGCGCGAAGTGGCGTCCCAGCTTCAGGCGGAGGATGAGTACATACACATGTCATCGCTCGCGGAGGGGGGTGTCCGGTTGGACCCGACGCTGCGCGACCTCAGATTCGTCAAGGTGAGCGTGGAGGGCACCTCGGCGCTCGCTGAGACCCGGGAGACGTGGGACTACAGGCACTACTCCCGCAAGACGGGCGCGCTGGTGCTGACTCAGGAGGGCCTGGTCTACGACCTGTCTTGGGACCTGACACGAGTCGGTGACGGGTCCTGGCAGGTGACCGACGTCAGGGCGATCAGTGCGACGGCTACCGTGCCCGCGAGCCAGGTGGGCACACTCGCTCCGGAGACGCCCTGATGTCAGGGGCGTGGAAGCGCCTTGTGCGGGCGCTGAGATCCAGGCGCCTCGCGGCGGTCCTGATCACGGGACTGCTCGCCTACGCCGTCATCGGCACACTGGTGCCGCGTGGCGCCGCAACCGACCCCTCAGTGAGGACATGGTCCACGGCGCACCCGGTTGCCGCCGCGATCGCCGGACCGCTCGGCCTGTTCAGAGGATTTGCGTCGCCGCTCTTCATGGCGACGATGGCGCTTCTGGTCGCGTCCACCGCGGCATGCGCCACGGAGCGCACTGTCCGTGCGCGCCGCTCCATCCAGTCGGTGACACGAGTGCCGGAGGGTCTCGCCGGCCATGTGACGGAACACGCGCAGATCGTGCTACAGGTCGCTGATACCCGTGACGCCGAAGACGTCCTGTTCGACGCGGCCCGCCGTCTGCGGCGCCTGAGACTGCGAGTCGACAGCGGAGACGGCCTTGCGTACGGCAGGGCGGGGGGCGCCGGCCCGGTGGCCAGCGCCGTCTTTCACTGGGCGATCGTCGGCCTGATCCTGGTCGCTGCCGCAGGACAGGCGACGCGCGCCGAAGGCGTCATGGGCCTTCCAGAGGGCGAGCGCGTCGCGGATGAGCGCGCCAACTACCGGAGCATCGCTGAGTCGCCGCTGTTCGGCGCGAGATTCACGGGCATCGAGTTGGTGGCTACCGACATCGTCCGCCACTATCGCGTCGGCAACGTCGACTATGGCGCTGCGCCTCGTATCTCGGCTTGGCGCGACGGAGACGAGATCGCTTCGGGTCGCGTGTATCCCAACAGCCCGCTTCGGGTAGGAAGCCTGCTCGTTCACATGGTCGACTTCGGACCCGCTGCCGTCGTCGCGGTCGAGCGACCGTACGGTGGCGAGATCGCCCGCGGCACGCTCCTCCTGGATCGGAGTACGAGCACCGAGAGCGGAACCGTTCCGCAGTCGTTCGTTGCGGCGTCGAGCACCGGGGGCACCGCCGTCGAGGTGCGCCTTCAGGTGCTCACGGGAGCGTCATCGGTCGCCGCGACTCAAACGCCGGGACGCAGCCGTGCCCTCGTCGAGGTGCTCACGCCCGAATCCGGTGCGTCGACGTCGACGGTCGTGGCGGAGGGCGACACCGTGCCGCTGCCAGGCGGGGAACGGCTGCGGCTGGTTCAGGTCAAGGACTGGGCCAGCGTCTCCGTGGCGAACGATTGGTCCGTTCCGTTCCTATACGGGATCTTTGTGGTCGCGGTCGGCGGTCTGGGCGTGGCGGTGCTCGCCCCGCTGCGTCGTGTGGGTGTCACCATCGCAACAGAGGATGGCGCCGTGATCCTGCGGGCGAGGGTTTGGCACGCCCGGCGCGACCCGATCTTCCACGAACGGATCGAGGCGGTCTTGCGCGCAGCAGCGGGTTCGGAGGAGGCGTCATGAGCCTGTCCATCGAGATCGTGCTGATGTGGGCGACGGTGCTGGTCTACGCCGCAGCCAGCGTGGCGTTCATAGCCGGCGGCGTGTTCGTCCGGGCCGGACTGATGCGTGCCGGAACCTGGATCGCCGGCGTCGGCCTGGCGCTGCACGGGGCGGGCACGATCGTGCGCTGGGTGCGGGTCGGGCACGCCCCGTTCCTCGGGTTCTACGAGGTCGTATCTGCCTACGCGTTCGCCACAGTGGCCATGCTCCTGGTCGTGGCACTCGTGCGCCCGGTGTTCCGTCCCCTCGGCATGGTGCTCATGCCGGTGGCGCTCCTCGGCCTCGGCGCGGCCATGCTTGCGGACAAGTCCGACGAGCTCGTCACCGGCATGCTCGCGAGCTGGTGGCTCACGGTGCACGTGCTCTTCGCGAGGCTGGCGTACTCCTCGTTCGTGGTCGCCTTCGCGCTGGCCGTGGCATACCTGATCCGGGATCGATCCGGCGGCGGGCGCCTCAAGCCGTTCCTCGACAAGTTGCCTTCCCAGCCGGTGGTGGACGAGCTGTCGTTCCGGTTCGCGGCGGTGGGTCTCATCTTCCTGAGCGTGATGATCGCTGCGGGTGCCATCTGGGCCAACGAGTCCTGGGGCCGCTATTGGGGCTGGGACGCGATCGAGACGTGGTCGCTCGTCGTGTGGTTGGTCTACGCCCTCTATCTGCACCTGAGGCTCACACTGGGCTGGCGCGACCGGCGTTCGGCGTGGGTCCTCATCTTGGCACTGCCGCTCATGGTCTTCTCCTTCGCCGTGGTGCCCATCCTGTACAACTCGATACACGCCGCGTACATGAGGGGGTTCTGATGGCCGGGACGTGGGTCGCACGATCCGCGCTGGTGGTGTTGGCCGCCGCTGTCTTGGCCCTTGCCGGCTGTGCCGCGGCCACGGTCACGGACCCGGCCGCGGCGACCGTTCAGAAGGCGCTGGAGCTGCGTCGCGACCAGGTCAAGGACGTGGCCTCGTACGCGCCGCGGTTCGAGGAGTCGGCCGTGGCGACCGCACTCGCCGACGCCGCGAAGGCCTCCACAACCACGGTGGCGCCGATCCCCGAATGGCAGGCGCCGTACGTCAGTAAGGAAGAGACCGCCCGGGCGGAGGTCGTGGTCGTCTGGGTCGTCGACAAGACGCACCCCGGGTGGGCGTCAGCGACGCTGTTCGCGCTGAGACGAGACGCCGCCGGCTGGGTCATCTCAGACGCCCAGGACGTCGCCACGGGCGCGATCCCGAAGCCGCTCAAGACGCGCTAGTGACCGCGTTCGATCCCGCCGGCGGCCGCTGGGTCGTGGTCGACGCACGCGAACTTGCGCAGGACAAGATACCGCCGGCGGCGAAGAACAAGTAACCTAAGCGGACTGCCGGAAAGGAACCCGCATGGCCCGCATGGATCTTGTGCTCCTGCATGCCCCGAGCGTGTACGACTTCCGCGAGCGCTCCATCATGTTCGGCCCCGTGTCGGACATGGTGCCCTCGACGCCCGTGTTCGAGATGTACCCTCTCGGCTTCACGACCATGGCCGAGTACCTGGAGCGCAACGGCCTGAACGTGCGCATCGTGAACCTTGCGGTGCTCATGCTCAACCGGCCGGACTTCGACGTAGAGAAGGCCATCGCGGACATGAACCCGCTGGCCTTCGGTATCGACTTGCACTGGCTGCCGCACGCCCACGGCTCCGTGGAGATCGCGAAGATCTGCAAGAAGCACCACCCGGGCACGCCCGTGATCTTCGGCGGGCTGTCGTCCAGCTACTTCCACGAGGAGCTCGCGTCGTACGATTGCGTGGACTACGTGCTCAGGGGCGACTCCACCGAAGAGCCCCTGCGGCGCCTCATGATGGCGCTCAGGCGCAAGGGGAGCCTGGATGACGTCCCCAACCTGACCTACCGGGACGCGACCGGCGCGATCGTGGTGAACGAGCTGTCATGGGTGCCGGCGGACATGGACGATATCAGCCTCGACTACTCGTTCAACATGCGCGCGGTCATCCGGTACCGGGACATGATGGGCTTCGTCCCGTTCAAGGACTGGCTGCAGTACCCGGTCTGCGCATCGCTCACCTGCCGCGGCTGCACGCACAACTGCGTGACCTGCGGCGGCAGCGCCTACGCGTTTCGCGAGCACTTCGGCCGGGACAGGATCGCCTTCCGCGACCCCGAGCTGCTGGTCCGCGACATCCAGCACATCCAGAAGTACATTCCGGGCCCCGTGTTCGTGCTGAACGACTTCCTGCAGGCCGGGCGGGACTACATGGAGACGTTCGTGAAGGGGCTCTCGCGCATCAACCTGCGCAACCCCATCGGGTTCGAGTTCTTCACCCCGCCCGACGAGGAGCTCTACGAGTTCCTGGACGCCCACCTGACGGACTATTCGGTCGAGATCTCGGCCGAAAGCCACGACGACGACGTGCGCGCGGCGTTCGGCAAGAAGCACTACACGACCGAGCAGGTGGAGGAGTCCATCCGCGCCGCGCTGCGCCACGGGTGCAAGCGGTTCGACCTCTACTTCATGACGGGCATCCCCGGGCAGACCGCCGCGTCCGTGCTCGAGACGCCGGAGTACGTGAAGGGGCTCTACGAGCGCACGGGCAACGACTGCCGCCTGCTGCCGTTCATCAGCCCCATGGCGCCGTTCCTGGACCCGGGCTCGCTCGCGTTCGACAACCCGGAGAAGTACGGCTACAAGCGTTTGGCGACCACGCTCGAGGAGCACCGTCAGCTGCTCCTGGAGCCCTCGTGGCGCTACATCATGAACTACGAGTCGACCTCGCTGTCGAAGGGCGAGCTGATCGACGCCACGTACCAGGCGGCCATCGGCGTGAACCGGGTGAAGGCCGCGGTCGGAGCCATCCCCGCCGACCAGGCGCCGCAGACCGAGGCCCGGATCGCCCAGGCCACGCTCGCCATGGAACGCATCGACGAGATCGTGGCCGGAGACCCGGCACAGCGAGCCGCCGCGCTCGCCGACTTCCGGGTGGAGATCGACCGGCTCAACGAATCGACCGTCTGCGAGAAGTCCGAGCTGAACTGGCCCGCCTACACGCGTCCGCGGCACCTTTTCAACGTGATCGCGCTGTGGTTCTCGGAGAACTGGGCGATCGTGACGGGCCGGCGCAAGTTCGGCGTGCACCGCGAGAAGCCGGAGGCGCTGCTGTGAGCGACGAGCGCATGCCACGTGTCGGCGACGGCGAGGAAGAGCGGGGCGTTCCGACCACCGAGAAGGTGCAGCACATCTTCTCGAACATCGCGCGCGACTACGACCGGCTGAACGCCCTCACGAGCCTGGGCATGCACGGCCGGTGGCGCCGGCGCGCGGTGCGCGAGGCTGGGCTGACGCGTGGCTGCGCGGTCCTGGACCTGGCGGCCGGCACCGGCGATCTCGCCCTCGAGATCGCGCGCACGGGCGTCCCCGAGTACGTGCTCGCGACGGACTTCGTGCCCGAGATGCTCGACATCGCGAAGGCCAAGGCCGCGGGTTGGGACGGTCGCACCCAGCTGCGCTTCGACATCCAGGACGCCCAGGCGCTCACGCTGCCCGACGAGACGTTCGACGTCGTGACGGTGGGCTTCGGCCTGCGCAACATGCCGGACCGCGATGCGAACTTCCGCGAGGTCATGCGCGTGCTCAAGCCGGGCGGGCGCTACGTGATCCTGGAGTTCAGCCACCCGCACGCGTGGTTCCGGCCCTTCTACGACCTCTACACCGGCCATGTCGTGCCGCTGCTCGGGGCGATCGTGGCCGGCGACCGCGCCTCCTACCAGTACCTCAACGACTCCATCCATGCGTTCCCGCGGCAGGGGACCCTCGAGATGGAGCTGGTGCGAGCCGGCTTCTCCGAAGTGCACTGGGTCGACCTGCTGTTCGGCGGGGTCGCTCTCCACGTCGCGACGAAGTAGGATGACGCCATGCTGCTGACTGCCAGATATGTCCTTCCGATCTCCGGGCCTCACCTCGAGGACGGCGCGGTGCTCGTGCGCGGAGACCGTATCGTGGCGGTCGGGCTCCGCGCGGAGCTCGCCGGTGCCTATCCCGAGGAGGAGGTGCGGGACTTCGGCCTGGCGGTGCTCATGCCGGGATTCGTCGACCTGCACACCCACCTCGAGTACTCGGTCTTCCGCGGCGCGGTCGATGACGCGCCCTACACCGCGTGGAAGATGCAGGTCCAGAACAAGGAGTCGCGCCTCAGCAAAGAGGACTGGATGGACTCCGCCCTCCTGGGCGCGATGGAGACCGCCGGCTCGGGGATCACGACCATCGCCGACATCACCAACTCGGGGAACTCCGTGCTCGCTGCCAAGGGCATGGGCCTGGGCGGCGTCGTGTACCGCGAGGTCTCCACGATGGACAAGGCGCTCGTGGCCGGGCGCATGCAGGCCGCGGCCGAAGACATCGAGGCCTGGGGCGAGGTCGCGTCCGGCGCGCCCATCGAGATCGGCATCGCCCCGCACTCCCCGTACACCTGTCATCCTTCGCTCTTCACGGAGGCCGCGGCGCTCGCCGAGCGGCGCGGCCTGCCTGCCGCCATCCACCTTGCCGGCTCGCGCGACGAGTACGACTTCGTCAAGTACGGCTCCTCGAACCTCGCGCAGGACTTCCGCGAGCAGTCGGGCTGGCGCGACGTCGCGTGGATGCCCACCGGCGTGAGCCCGGTCCAGTACGTGCTGCAGTGGGGCCTGTTCGACCTTCCGCGGGTCATGGCCGTTCACTGCGTCCAGGTCGACGACGCGGACATCGACGTGCTGGCCGCCAGCGACGTCGCCGTGGCCCACTGCCCGCGCTGCAACGCGAAGCTCGGGATGGGCATCGCGCCGCTGCGGTCGTTCTTCGAGCACGGCCTCACCGTCGGGCTCGGAACGGACTCGCCGGCGTCGAACAACACCGTCGATCCCTTCGACGAGATGCGCATCGGATTGCTGCTCCAGCGCGGCGTGGCGGGCGAGACCGACTTCTACCGCTACTTCACGGCGCGGACCTTCATCCGCCTCGCCACCATCCACGGCGCGCGCGCCCTGGGCCTCGAGCACGAGATCGGCTCACTCGAAGTGGGCAAGCGCGCGGACATCATCGCCGTCGACCTGTCGTCGAGCCCGCACATGGTGCCGACCCAGGACCCGTACAGCGCGCTCGTCCACACGGCGAACCAGAAGGACGTGCTCGCCACCATGGTGGCAGGGCGCATGCTGTTCGACCGGGGAGAGTACCTGACCGTCGACAAGGAGCGCGCGCTCGCTCGCGCGCAGGAGATCCGCGGCAAGCTGCGCGATTAGGGTCCGGAGCCGGCATGGAGCAAGATCTCATCGAGTGTGGCGAAGTGGTCGGCGTCGGCCCGGGTTCGGTCGACGTCCGCGTCAGGCGCACCGATGCCTGCGCCAACTGCAGCCACTGCTCCAAGGTCGACAAGGACGGCATGGTCATCACGGACGTGGGCAACGACATCGGCGCGCAAGAGGGCGACCAGGTCGAGGTGGAGATCCCCGCGGGCACCGACCTCAGGGCGGGCATGTACGCCTACATCCTGCCGGTCGCAGCGCTTCTCGTGGGCTACCTGATCGGCTACACGGTCGGCCGTCTGGCCGGTTGGGACGCGGATCTGACCGGCGCCGCGCTCGGCATCATCGGCGTTGCGGGCGGGATGCTGGGGATGCGATCGAGGGCCCGCAAGGTGCTCTCGTCCGACCGATTCAGGCCGAAGGTGCGTGCTATCATGGTGCGCGCTCGTCCATCCCGGGCGGATTAGCACCGCCCGATGACACACGACCCGCCGCCCGGCGGGGAACCACTGGAGGTAGGGACACACGTGAGCGACCAGGACTTCTTCTTCGACGAGGACGACTCGGCCAAGGCCCCGGCCAAGGCTGCCACGAAGGACTCGGGCGTCAAGACCCCGAAGGCCCCCGCAAAGGCGCCCGCGGTCACGGCTGCCGCGCCGGCCGCACCTTCGTTCTTCGACCAGAACCTCACCATGACCGTGGCAGCGCTGCTCATGGTCATCGCACTGCTCATCGGCGTCATCCTGGGCTTCTTCCTCGGCCAGTCGATGGCGGCGCCCGCCACGACGGCCGACGTGCCCGCGGCCACCGTGCCCGCGGCGACCGGGGCCGGCACCGGCGCGCAGCCCGGCCCGCTCTCGCCCGACCAGCTGAACCAGGGTCTGCCCGCCGGCCACGTCCCCGTCAACACCGGCGGCGCGACGAGCACCACCACACCGTAGCGACAGTCGCGTCCGCCCGAGTCCGCCCGCTCGACCTGGCGCACCCGGGCGCAGCTGCGCATCGAGATACTGGAGACCGTCTGATGGCAATCGACAAGAGCCGCACGTCGCCCTTCGTGAAAGGCGTCATCATCTTCTTCGCGATCATGCTCGTCCTCGGCATCGCCGGCACGGCGATCGTGCCGCTGCTCGAGGCGATCCTGAACCCGACGGCGCCCGCGACCAGCACGACGACCGGCCAGACCGGCAGCACGGACGCATCGGGCACCATCGCGGCCGCCAACGCCCGGTACAGCGCCGAGACGAAGGCGAACGACCTCGAGATCGCGAAGACCCCGGACAACTACGACCTGCTCGTCAAGCAGGCGCAGGCCTACCACGACTGGGCCGGCACGATCGCGCAGGCGGACAAGGGCGCCAGTGGCGCCGACCGGCCGCTGTGGCTGCTCGCGGTGGACTTCTACAAGCGCGCGCTCGCCATCAAGCCGGGCGATTCCAACGTGGCCACCGACATGTCCATCGCGCAGTTCTACTCGAACGACACGGCGGGCGCCCTTGCCACCGCGCAGGCCGTGGTCAAGGCCGACCCCACGTTCGCTCCGGTGCACTTCAACATGGGCGTCTTCTACTCGTTCTCGAACGACAACGTGAAGGCCATCGCGGAGTACGAGGCCTACATCAAGCTCGCTCCGACCGGCGAGCTCGTGGCCGAGGCCAAGACGCGCATCGCGTCGCTCAAGGCCCAGCCCGCGCAGACCACCACCACGACCCCGTAGCGCTCACCTGCAGGGTAGAACCTGCGATGGCGCGGCAGAAGAAGAGGCCCCTCGCCGAGGGGCCTCTTCTGTGACGGGGACGCGGCGCGGGCCCGGGGACTCAGTGCGCGGCGTGCGCGATGTCCTCTAGGAGCTCGAGCGCTTGGGCGCGGTCCGAGGCGATGGAGAAGATCCCGGTCAGCCGGGTCAGATCCAGGATGCTGTCCACCGTCGCGTTGGTGATGAGGACGAGGCGGCCCCCATGGGCGCCATACTCGCGGGACAGGCTCAGCAGAAGACCGAGTCCCGAACTGTCCAGGTACTCGATGCCCGACATGTCGACGATCGCGCCCGGCGGCATCGCCTTGAGCACACGATCGATCTGCATTCGGAAGCCCGCACACTCGCTGTAGTCCAGCTCACCCGCGACCGTGAGCGTCCAGACGTACTCGGCCTGTTCGAGTTCGATGGATACAGCCATGCGCAGCTCCGTTGCTCATGGGAATGACGTCTCAGTATCTACCCATTGGCGTACACGCCGTCGCATCGCGGGCTGCTGATACAATGGTGCGCGTCTCACGTTCGACGCATCGGTGGCGTGCGGCGCTACAATGAACGCCCCGCCTCCGGCGGGATCGCGGTGAAGGAGGATCGTTGATGGAACTCGACATCAAGACCGAGCGCGACGGCGGTGCGTGTCTCGTGACCGTCGCCGGTGAGGTCGACGTCTACACGTCGCCGGCGCTCAAGGCCAGGCTCGTCGAGGCCATCGACGGCGGCTGCGACCGGCTGATCATCGTGCTCGACGGAGTGGGGTTCATCGACTCGTCCGGCCTGGGCGTCCTCGTCGGCGCCCTGCGCCGCATGAAGGAGCGGGGAGACGACCTTCGCGTGGTATGCGACCGCGAGCAGGTGCTGAAGATCTTCCGCATCACCGGGCTCGACAAGGTCTTCCACATCGTCGCGACGCTCGGAGAGGCGCAGGCGGTCTAGGGTGTTCTCACTGGGCGGCACCGAACTGCTTCTCATAGGCGTCGTTGCGCTGCTGCTGTTCGGCCCGGACAAGGTGCCGCAGATCGCGCGCACCATCGGCCGCTTCATGCGCGAGTTCAACAAGTACAAGGACATCATGGAGTCCACCGTCCGGGCCGAGATCTACAAGGACGAGTGGACGAAGGACGCCGGCCAGCCGGACAGCAAGTCGAGCTCCGACCGCATCTCGCAAGCTGCCGGCGCCGTATCGGACCTGGTGGCCGAGCAGCAGGCGAAGGACGCTGCGGCAGCCGCCGCGGCAGGGGCGGACGCGGTCCCCGCGCCCGTGCCCGCGAGCACGCCGGAGCAGCCGCCCGCACTCGCGACCGATGAAGACGAGGAGGACGAGGTCTAGGACCGGCCCAAGGCCGTCCAAGCCTCGAGACGCGAACATGCCCATCGGTCCCGCAAAGATGCCCCTGCTCAGCCACCTCGGCGAGCTCCGCAAGCGGATCATGCTGGTCGTCGGCGTCCTGCTGGTGGCCACGATCGTGACCTACTTCTTCACGGAGCCGATCTACCGTTTCGTCGTGGCTCCGGTGTGGCCGATCCTCCAGGGGCAGAAGCCCATCGCCACGGGCTGGCTGCAGCCGATGATGGTGCGCTTCTCCCTGTCGCTGTGGTCGTCCGTCGTGGTGTGCAGCCCGCTCATCATCTGGCAGGCGCTCGCGTTCCTGCTCCCGGCGCTGCGGCCAAAGGAGCGCAAGTGGGTCATACCGACCTTCATCGCGATGCTCGTGCTCTTCGTGATCGGCATCGTGTTCTGCTACACGCTGATCCTAAACGCGTCGTTCTCGTGGCTCGCGCAGCAGTCGGGGGACTTCATCCGGCTGACTCCGACGGCGGAGGACATGCTGACGGTCGTCGAGTTCTTCCTGCTGGGCTTCGGCCTGGCGTTCCAGACGCCGGTCGTGGTGTTCTACCTCGTCTACTTCGGCGTCGTGCCGTATGAGAAGCTGCGCGAGAACTGGCGTGTCGTCTACGTCGCCATCGTGATCATCGCGGCAGGCATCACTCCCGACTTCTCGCCGGTGTCCATGCTGGCGCTGTCGGCGGCGATGATCGTCTTGTACGAGGTGTCGCTCGCGCTGGTACGGGTCGTGCTCCGCAAGCGCATCAAGGCCCGCGAGGCCGCGGGCGCGCTCGAGGAAGCATAGGAGCCACCATGCACGAGATGGGCATCGTCGCCGAAGTGCTCGCCGCCGTCACATCTGCCGCCGAGACGTCGCGTGCCGTGCGCGTGAACCGCGTCACGATCACGATCGGCGAGCTCACGGCCATCATGCCGTTCGCGCTGAACTTCGCGTGGGACACGCTCACCCCCGGGACCATCGTCGAGGGCGCGGTCCTGGAGATCGTGGAAGTCCCCGCGCGCTCCCGTTGCGGCGAGTGCGGCACCGAGTTCGAGCACGACCAGTACGACCGCGTGTGCCCGAAGTGCGGCAACTTCATGTGCGAAGCGATCGCCGGCAACGAGCTCAGGATCGACAACGTCGATGTCGACCTGCCCGACGATGTGGCGGCCGCTGCCTCGGCCGGGATGGAGACCTGACGTGGAGATCGACATCTCGCGGCCGATCCTGCAGCGCAACGACGAGCTGGCCGCACGCAACCGCAACCTCCTCGGGACGTCCGGGGTCTTCGCCCTCGACGTCCTGGCCTCTCCCGGCGCGGGCAAGACCACGACGATCCTGGCCACCATCGACCGCCTGCGCGAGCGCTACCGCATCGCCGTCATCGAGGGCGACATCGCCAGCAAGGTCGACGCCGAGAAGGTCAAGGCGCACGGCATCCCGGCCGTGCAGATCAACACCGGCGGAGCGTGCCACCTCGAGGCCGACATGATCGCCCGCGCGCTGGGCGCCCTGCCCATCGGCGAGCTCGACCTCGTGATCGTGGAGAACGTCGGCAACCTCGTGTGCCCGACGGAGTTCGACCTCGGACAGGGCGCGCGGATCGTGATCCTCTCCGTGCCTGAAGGGCATGACAAGCCGGTGAAGTATCCGGCGATCTTCGCCCAGGCCGACGCCATCATCCTGAACAAGTACGACACGATGCACGTGTTCGACTTCGACGAGACGGAGTTCCGCGAGTCCGTCCGCAGGCTCAACGGGGGCGCGCCCATATTCGTGATCTCGGCGAAGACCGGCGACGGCGTGGATGCGTGGACCGATTGGCTGAGCGAGCGGATCGACGCAGCTCGGGCCTAGGCGCCGCCGGTGCGCGGGGATGTCGGGGGCCCCTGCGCATCTCCGAGACACAAAGTCGATGCTCCGGGGCCCCCGACATCCCTACGAGAGGACGAACCTATGGACCGGGCAGAGGCGTTCGCGCTCGTTGCCGAGCGGATCCCGCAGGCGAACTTGGTGAACCACTCGGTCGCTGTGGAAGTGATCATGGAGGCTCTCGCGAAGCGGTTCGGACTCCCGGAGGAGGACGTTGCGCGGTGGGCGTTGGCGGGGCTGCTGCATGACCTGGACTACGCGGAGACCGCGGAGGACCCGGCGCGGCACGGGCTGCTGACGGCGGAGGCGCTTGCCGGGCGGGTCGACGACGAGATCGTCCACGCGATCCTCGGGCATGCGGACAAGGTCGAGCGCGAGACGCTCATGGACAAGGCGTTGTACGCGGCGGATCCGACCACCGGGTTCGTGGTGGCCGCGGCGCTGGGGCGGCCCGACAAGGACCTCGCCGCGGTGGAGGTGCGCAGCCTCCTGAAGCGGTGGAAGGAGAAGGCCTTCGCTCGAGGAGCCAGCCGGGAGCAGATGGACACCTGTTCAGAGATGGGTTTGACGAGAGACGAGTTTCTCGCGCTATCATTGGCCGCCATGCAGGGGCGAGCGTCGGAACTCGGGTTCTGACGCTGCCCAATCCAAGGAAGGCCGTGCCGGCGTGCGTTTGATCGTCTCCGAGAAGAACATAGCCGCGAAGCGTATCGCCGAGATCCTCGCCGTGGGCAAGTCCACCGCGAGCAAGGTCTACACCACGCCGGTGTACACCTTCCGCCGTGACGGCGAGGAGTGGGTCTCCATCGGCCTCAAGGGCCACATCATGGCGGTCGACTTCCCCGAGAGCGTCACCGTGGACGGCGCGGAGGTCGACCTCAAGAAGTGGTCGCTGGCGTCCCTGCCGACCCTCGTGGGCGCTCCCATCGAGAAGCTGCCCGCCGAGAAGGGCATCATCCAGTCGCTCAAGAGCCTGGCAAAGAAGGCCGACGACGTCATCATCGCCACCGACTTCGACCGCGAGGGCGAGCTCATCGGCGCCGATGCGCGCGACATCGTCCGATCGGCGAATCAGAACGTCCCCGTCACGCGGGTGCGCTTCTCGGCCATCACCAAGGGCGAGATCGAGCGCGCGTTCGCCGAGCCGAGCGAGATCTCCGAGGCGCTCGCCCAGGCAGGGGAGTCCCGTCAGGACATCGACCTGGTCTGGGGCGCCACCCTCACGCGCTACCTCACGCTGGCCCACCAGACCAAGACCCGCAAGCCCTTCGGCGACGTGCTGTCGGCCGGCCGCGTGCAGACGCCCACGCTGAAGCTGATCGTGGACCGCGAGGCCGAACGCGACCGCTTCGTGCCCGAGGACTACTGGGTGGTCAAGGGCAGCTTCGCCAGCGGCGGCGAGGAGTTCAGCGCCGGGCACGGGACCGACCGGTTCACGTCGGAGACGGCGGCAGCCGCGGCCGTGGCGGCGGTGCAGGGCGCGACGTCCGGCACCGTGACCGAGATCAAGGAGACGCGGCGCAAGGTCGATCCGCCCGTCCCGTTCAACACCACGTCGCTCATGGCCGCGGCGGCCAACGAGGGGCTTTCGCCGGCGCGCACGATGCAGGTGGCCGAGTCGCTCTACATGAGCGGCTACATCTCGTACCCGCGCGTGGACAACACCGTGTATCCGCCGTCGCTCGACCTGAAGGCCATCCTCAAGGTCCTCGCGCAGGTGCCCGCCTATTCCGAGCATGCGAAGCGCATCGCCGCCGGCAAGCTCACGCCGACCCGCGGGCCGAAGGAGACCACCGACCACCCGCCGATCCACCCGACGGGCGCCGGGGACCCGGACAAGCTCGACGGTCAGGCGTGGAAGATCTACAACCTCGTGTCGCGCCGGTTCCTGGCGACGCTCTCGGGGCCCGCCTTCATCGAGGCGACGCGCGTGGACATCGACGTCAACGGCGAGCGGTTCGTCGCGAAGGGCGACGTCGTGGACGTGCCGGGGTTCCGCGCCGTCTACCCGTACGGGCTCAAGAAGGACGAGCATCTGCCGCCGCTGGCGCAGGGCGACAGCGTCGACTTCCTGGGCGCGGCCATGGACGCCAAGCAGACCCAGCCGCCCGCGCGCTATTCGGCGGGCAAGCTCATCCAGGAGATGGAGCGCCTCGGCCTCGGCACGAAGGCGACACGCCACGACATCATCCAGACGCTCGCGGACCGCAAGTACGTCACCGGCGAGCCCATCGAGCCGACCTGCAAGGGCATCACCGTCGTCGGCGCGCTGGCCAGCTATGCGGAGCGCATCACGACGCCGGGGATGACGAGCGAGCTCGACGCCGAGATGGACGCCATCGCGGAGTCCAAGGCCACGCGCGAGCAGGTCGTCCAGCACTCGCGGGACCTTCTGGCGAGCATCATCGGCACGCTGCTGCCGCTTGCCGACGAGGTGGGCGAGACGCGCAAGACCGCCACCGACGAGGACGCCAAGGTGGGCATCTGCCCGGTCTCCGGCCACGACCTGGCCATCAAGTTCTCGCCCCAGAACCGCAGCTACTTCGTGGGCTGCACGGGCTACCCGGACTGCCCGCAGACCTATCCTCTGCCGAAGAACGCGAAGTTCGAGGCGATGGACGAGCTGTGCCCGGTGTGCGGCACGCCGCAGGTCAAGGTCATCCAGTTCAAGAAGCGTCCGCGGCCCATGTGCCTGAGCATCGACTGCCCCACCAAGAAGGGGCCGGAGCTCACCGTCGGCACGTGCAAGGAGTGCGGCGGCGACCTGAAAGTGATGTATTCTCAGGTAGGGAGCCGCTACATCCGCTGCGACAACTACGACGCGAAGACGCATCCCGTGTCCTACCCGCTGCCTCAATCGGGGGAGATCGAGGCGACGGGCGAGATCTGCGAGGCGTGTGGGGCGCCCAAGATCGTGGTCCACACGAAGAAGGGCCCTTGGCGCATCTGCGTGGACCCGGAGTGCCCGGCGAAGCCGCCGCGCACGAACGGATACGGCCGGGGGAGCAAGACCGGCAAGGCGAGCGGCAAGGCGGGCAAGGGCCGAGCCGCGGCCAAGGCGCCCGCGCGCGGACGCAAGGGCTCGAAGTAGCATTGGCGACATCTCTGTTGGTATCCGGCACCGTAGAGGTCAGTCGTTGAGGATAGCGGTCGTACAACACCGGATCCGCACCCACGAGCGGATGGATCTTGCCGCGTTGCTGTCGCTCGCCGAGCAGGCGGAGGACGAGGGCGCGGACGTCATCGTCTTCCCGTGCGTGCCGGGCCTCACCTACGAGAGCGGCCTCATGACGGCGTTCGCCGAGAACGTCGTCGAGCGCGCTCCCCAGGTCTCCATCGTCGCGTCGTGCGCCGCGGTGGACCGCTCGGGCCACCAGCTCCCCGTACTGACCCGGCTCGGGCGCACCCTCCTGCTCTCCGGGGACGACTGCATCGATCCGCTCTTCTTCCAGCCCGTCGAGGCGATGGACCTGGAGGCGCTCGTCCTCCAGATGGACACCGAGTCGCCGCTCCAGGCCGAGGCGCTCCTCGAGTTCGCGCTGGACGCGAGCCTGTCCCAGGCCGGCCTCGTGCTGACCGCCTGCCTCACCGGCGAGGCGCGCGGGGTCAAGTCGTTCGGAGGCAGCGCCATCGTGCACCTGGGCGAGATCCTCGCCGAGGCGGGCAGCGGCGAAGACCTCCTGATCGCCCGCGTCCCGGTCCCGGTGCCGCTCCCGGCCCGGCGCGGGCCGCGCCCCGTGCTGCCGCCGGTGCTGGCTCAGCGGATCGCCGCGCACCACGGCACGAAGATCCGCCCGGAGTACCCGGCCACCATCGACTGACGGCCGCCCGCTGCTGGGGTGTGCCGGTCGGGGGCCCTGTGGGGCCGCCTTAGTGTCTTGGTGGCCCCACAGGGCCCCCGACCGGCACACCTGCGGAGGCCCGCGGCCACGCGGCCGAGACCACCTCGCATGCTACAATCCGGTGGGTCCGCGAGCACGACACGGCGCCCGTCTTCTGCCGGGGGGACGCGGCACCCATTCCATGTCCGACAGCGCCCGAAAGGCAGCACCCGTGGCATATCCGAAAGTGACCGTCGTCGGCGCGGGCCATGTTGGCGCGACCGCCGCATTCATCCTGAGCACCCGTAACGTCGCTGATGTGGTGCTGGTCGATGTGGCCGAGGGCCTGCCGCAGGGCAAAGCGCTCGACATGATGCACGCGCGCTCGGTCCTGAAGTACGGGCCCGTTGTCTCCGGCACGAACGACTACGAGCCGACTGCCGGATCCGATGTCGTCGTGATCACCGCCGGAGTGCCGCGGAGGCCCGGCATGACGCGCGACGAGCTGCTCGCCATCAACGCGGGCATCGTCCGATCGGTCATCCAGGCGGCCACGGCCGCCTCGCCGGACGCCGTGTTCATCTGCGTCACCAACCCGCTCGACGTCATGACACAGCTCGCGTGGCAGCTCTCCGGTCTTCCGAGTGCCCGCGTGCTCGGCATGGGCGGTGTGCTCGACTCGGCCAGGTTCGCCTACTTCATCGCCGCGGAGACCGGCGCCGCCATCACGGACATCGACGCGCTCGTCGTCGGTGCGCACGGGGACGCGATGGTCCCGCTGCCGAGGCTCTCTACGGTGGGAGGCCGCCCGCTCACCGAGCTGCTGCCCGCCGACCGTGTGGACGAACTCGTGCGGCGCACCGTCTTCGGCGGAGCCGAGGTCGTGGCGCTGCTCAAGACCGGCAGCGCGTACTACGCGCCGGCGGCGTCCGTCGCCTCCATGGTCGAGGCGGTGCTCACCGACAGCCTCGTGACGCTGCCGTCGTGCGTCTTGCTCGAGGGGCAGTACGGCGTGAGCGGCACGTACATGTCGGTGCCTGCCGTCCTCGGCGCCGGAGGCGTGGTCGGCGTTCCCGAGTTCGAGCTGACCGCCGAAGAGCTCGCGAAGGTCCAGACGTCGGCCGAGGGGATCGCCGAGGCGTTCTCCGTGGCGGCGGCGGGCTAGCGGCATGCCCATGAGCGACCGCATCGCGGCCGCCGTCAGCGGCTGCATCGCCGAAGCGGCGTTCACGCTGCGGTCGGATGTGGTGACGGCGCTCGACGCGGCCGTGTCGAGCGAGCGTTCGGAGCGCGGCCGCGCGGTCCTGGCCCAGCTGCTCGCCAACGCCGCGATCGCGGCAGCGGACCGCGTGCCGCTGTGCCAGGACACCGGCACCGTCTGGGTCCGCGTGACGCTGGGCGCCGACGAGGCGCTCGGCGGTGACCTGCACGCCGCGGTCGACGCGGCGGTCGCGACGGCCTTCAAGCAGAACGCCCTGCGCATGAGCGTCGTGCGGGATGCGCTGTGGGACCGCGCCAACACCGGCGACAATACCCCCGCCTTCATCGAGATCGCATCGCGCCCGGGCGCGGGCGCGCGCGTGGACGTGATGCTCAAGGGCGGCGGGAGCGACAACGCCTCGGTCGTCACGATGCTCGATCCGTCGGCGGGTGAGGACGGCGTCCTGGATGTCGTCGTGGCCGCCGTGCGGGCCAGGGCCGCCAACGCCTGTCCGCCACTGCTCGTGGGTGTCGGGGTGGGCTCGACCTTCGACCGGGTGGGCGCACTGGCGAAGCACGCGCTGCTGCGCGAGATCGGCGCGCCGGGCGACCCGCGTGCGGCGGCGTTCGAGCGCCGCCTTCTTGAGGCGGTCAACGCCACGGGCATCGGGCCCGGCGGCCTCGGCGGCACCACGACCGCGCTGGCAGTGCACGTCGAGACCGCGCCGTGCCACATCGCAGCTCTTCCCGTCGCGGTCAACATGGGCTGCTGCGCCGTCCGCTCCGCGAGCCGGGAGCTGGAAGGATGACGCGCGAGAAGCACGGCGTGAACGAGATATCCGTCGGCGTTCCCGACGCCGTAGCCACCGCGGAACGCGCCGCCTCCGGCGGCTATCGCCGGCTGTTCACGAACGCGAACTTCCGCAACCTGTGGGTCGCGCAGACCATCTCCGGTGTCGGCGACTGGCTCGTCGTCGGCCTGCTCATCCCGCTCGTGACGCAGCTGTCCATGGGCTCGTCGATGGCGGTCGCCGGCATCATGATCGCGAAGATCATCCCGTCGCTGCTGTTGGGCGGGGTGCTCGGCGTGCTGGTCGACCGGTTCGACCGCCGCAAGCTCATGATCGCGTGCGACCTGATCAACGGCGTCCTGTGCCTCGGCCTGCTGTTCATGTACAGCATCCCGCCTGCGGCCGCGCTCGCGCTCATCTACTCCATCACGTTCCTGATGGAGATCTGCAACCTGCTCGTGGTCCCCGCGAAGAACGCGCTCATCCCCGCCATCGTCGACGAGCGCGACCTGGCGTCGGCCAACGGCTTGTCCTACACCACCCAGCAGGCGAGCATGCTCATCGGTCTGCTCGCGTCAGGCGCCATCGTCGCGGCGTTCGTGGCCGTGGTACGGGGACTCGCCAGCGCGCAGGTGCCCTGGTTCTCTGCAGCGCTGGAGACCGCGCCCTACTTCGCGATCCTCACCGGTCCTCTCGCCGGCGTGGCGCTCGACAGCCTGTCGTTCGCGCTGTCCGCGCTGCTGATCTGGCGGATCCGGGCCTATGCGAAGCCGGACCTTGGCCATGCCGAGCTGACCATGCGGCTCTTCGGCCGGGAGGTCCTGGAGTCTTTCACGGTCCTCAAGGAGCACCGCGAGCTGCGCGGCCTGCTCGTCAGCATAGGACTCGCCATCTTCGGCGGCGGGGCCATCGTCTCGGTCGGCCTCGTGTACGTGCAGCAGAACCTCGTCGGCGGCATCCCGTTCCTGGAACTCGTGCCGCCGCTCCAGCGGCTCGCCAGCCAGGCCCCGCAGACCTTCATGATGGCGTTCCTCGCCCTGGGCATGTTCCTCGGCGCGGTGGTCGTGCCGAAGATCGCCGCGCGCCTGAGTCTCGAGGCGCTCTTCGTCGCCGGCGTGGCGCTCTTCGGCGTCTCGATGCTGGGCTTCTCCACCACCGGCATCTACGCGGTCGCGGCGCTCTTCGCGATCGGCTCGGGCTTCTGCGTGGCGCAGGTGACGGTCGCCGGCAACACCTTCATCGCCGAGACGGTCGCCGACGAGGTGCGCGGTCGCGTGTTCACGGCGCTCGAGTCGGTGCTGCGCGTGGCCCTGTTGGCGTCCATGGTGATCGTGGCGCCCCTCGGCGACCTCGTGAGCGGCCGCGTCCAGCAGTTCGTCCAGGAGGGCGGCGGCAATCCGGCCGAGCTGGTCCTGACCGGCTCGCGCATCACGCTCATCATCGCGTCGGTGATAGTCCTTGCCGCGGCGGTGTACGCTTCAAGGGCCATCCCCTGGCGCAAGGGAAACGGCCGTCAGGCCGCGGTGGAGGCCGACCATGCGTGAGATCACCCTTCCCGCGTCACGAGAGGTGCTCGCGACGCTCACGGCGGGCGACGAGGTCGCCCTGTCGGGCGTCGTCTACACCGCCCGTGACGCCGCGCACGCGCGTCTGATCGCCGAGCTCGAGCGCGATGGCGCGCTACCCTACGGGCTCGAGGGGCAGGTCCTGTTCTACGCGGGACCCACGCCGCCGGCGGCCGGGCGCCCCGTGGGCGCGGTCGGTCCCACCACGGCGAAGCGCATGGACGCGTTCACGCCCCCGCTGCTCTCGGCGGGCATCTCCGGCGCGATCGGCAAGGGCGCTCGCTCCGACGCGGTGCGCCGGTCGTTCGCGGAGCACGGGGCCGTGTACTTCGCCGCGGTCGGCGGATCGGCCGCGCTGCTTGCGAAGCACGTCACGGCTGTCGAGCCCGTAGCGTACCCCGAGCTCGGGACAGAGGCGCTCGTGCGCATGACGCTGCGGGACTTCCCCGCGTTCGTGGCCATCGACGCTGCCGGTCGCGACCTGTACGCCGACGCCGCGGCCCAGTGGTCGGGAGGTGCGCGATGACGGGCGTTGGCCGCTTCATCGTCCTGGAGGGCGGCGAGGGGTCCGGCAAGACCACGCAGGCCCGCCTTCTCGCCGAACGCCTCCGCGCTGCCGGGGCGCACGTCACGAGCGTGCGCGAGCCGGGCGGCACGCCGGCAGGCGACCGCATCCGCGACATCGTGCTGCTCGACCCGACCCTGGCCGGGTTGGACCCGCGCGCGGAGCTGATGCTCTACGAGGCCAGCCGCGCTGAACACGTCGCGCGCGTCATACGGCCGCGCCTGGAAGCGGGCGACTATGTCGTGTGCGACCGGTTCAGTGACTCCTCGCTCGCGTACCAGGGCTACGGGCGGGGACTGGACCTCGACGCCATCCGCGGGCTGGACGACTTCGCGACCGGCGGCCTGCGCGCGGACCTGACGCTGTACGTGGACCTCGACCCGCGCATCGGAGTGGCCCGCGCGACCGACGGCGGAGACGCCGATCGGCTCGAGTCCGAGGAGATCGCCTTCCACGAGCGCGTGCGGCAGGGCTTCCTAGAGCTGTCGCGATCGCCGGACCACGTGGTGATCGACGGCTCGCTGACCGTGCCCGAAGTCGCCGAAGCGATCTGGTGCGCCGTCGTCGCAAGCGATCCGCACCTGGCGGACATCTCGTGACTCCGCGCTGCGTCTGGGACGACATCGTCGGACAGGACCGCGTGACGGCGTTCCTCAAGAAGTCGGCGGCCGAAGGCACGACCACGCACGCGTACCTGTTCGTGGGGCCGCCCGGCGCCGGCAAGCGCACCGCCGCCCGCGCGCTCGCGTGCGCGCTCCTGTGCGAGGACGGTGGGTGCGGCTCGTGCGCGGTGTGCTCCCGCATCAAGAGGGGGGTCCACCCCGACGTCCGCGTGATCGAGCCGGAGGGCGCCGCCACCTACATGGTCGACCAGGTGCGCGAGCTCATCCACGACACGAACATGAGCCCCACGGAGGCCCGGCAGAAGATCTACGTGCTCGATCGGGCCGAGGCCTTCAATCCCGCCGCCGCCAACGCGTTGCTCAAGACGCTGGAGGAGCCGCCGGACGACGTCGTGCTCGTCCTGCTCACCACCTCGTGGGAGGCGGTCATCCCCACCATCGCGTCGCGCTGTCAGGTCGTGCGGTTCGCTCCGGTCACGCCTTCGACCGCGGTCGTGATCCTCGGCGAGCGCACCGGCGTCGGCGCGGACGAGGCGCTCGCCGCCCTGGCCGCGTCGGGGGGCGTGGTTCCCCGCGCGATCGACTTCGTGTCCTCGCCGGCCCGGCGCGCTGCGCGCGACCGGCTGCTGGGGGTCCTGCGCGACCTGCCGGTCATGGACGGGCGCGACGTGCTCGATGCGGCCCGGGACTTGCTCTCAGGGGTCAAGGCGCCGCTGGACGAGGTCCGGACGCGCCAGGAGGCCGAGATCCGGGAGCGGGTCGAGTTCCTGGGCAAGACGGCCGGCTCCATGAAGCCCATCGAGGAGCGCCACAAGCGCGAGCTGACCGCTCGCGAACGAGAAGGGATCGGCGAACTCGTCAACATCGCCGAGAGCTGGCTGCGCGACGTCGCGGCCACGTCCGCCGGGGCCACCGACCTCGTGGCCAACAGGGACGCGGCCGACGACACGGCAGCGGCAGCGTCCTGCATCGGCCCGCGACAGCTTTCAAGGGCGCTTGCATCCGTTTCGGAGGCCCGGCGCCGCATCTCGTATAATGTGAGCCCCCAGCTGGCCATCGAGGCCATGCTGTTCGACATACAGGAGGCAACAACGTGCCCACGATCGTGGGAGTGAAGCTCAGGAACCCGGCAAAGCCGGTGTTGTTCGATATAGGCGAGATCACGGAACTGAAGACCGACGACATCGTGCTGGTGGACACCGAGCGCGGTGAGGAGCTCGGGCGCGTCGCGACCGAGCCCGCCGAGCAGGCCGCGGGCACCTCGGTGGACCCGACCAACAGGATCGTGCGTGTCGCCACGGAGGAGGACCTCAAGACCGCGGCGGAGCTGCACCGCAAGGAGGGCGAGGCCAAGGCGGTCTACCGTCGCCTCGTCACCAAGCACAAGCTCGACATGAAGCCGACCGACGTCGAGTTCTCCTTCGACGGCACCCGTGGCGTCTTCTATTTCGTCGCGGAAGGGCGCGTGGACTTCCGCGACCTCGTCCGCGACCTGGCTGCGGAGTTCCACACCCGCGTCGACATGCGCCAGATCGGCGTGCGCGACGAGGCCCGCATGATCGGTGGCCTGGGCCACTGCGGCGAGCAGCTGTGCTGCATGCGCTTCGGCGGGGAGTTCCAGCCCGTCTCGATCCGCATGGCCAAGGAGCAGGACCTCCCGCTCAACCCGCTCAAGATCTCCGGCCTCTGCGGCCGGCTCATGTGCTGCCTGCGCTATGAGTACGAGGCGTACAAGG